>NZ_JAMYSN010000019.1:0-101960 GCF_040321955.1 Mesorhizobium sp. M0217
CATGCAGGCTCGAACCACTCCAAAACCCCTTCGGGCCAAAAGTGTTACCCATGTCTCCGATATAAACCGTAACCTATGTGTCCGGAATGGACCTGATCTTGCTGGTGATCCCGACAGGAATCGAACCTGTGACCTACAGATTAGGAATCTGCCGCTCTATCCTACTGAGCTACGGGACCACGCGGCCCGACACATAGCCGCTTCCGATCGTTTCGCCAAGAGGCTCGCCGAAGGCAATGAAGAGGCCGGCCGAAGGCTAATCGGCCGGCCTTTCGTCGGGGCAGGTCAGGCTGCCAGCGCCGTTTCGGCCAGTTTAACCCAGTAGCTCATGCCGTGCGGGATGACTTCGTCGTTGAAGTCGTAGGCCGGATGGTGGAGGCCGGCGGTCTCGCCATTGCCGATGAAGATGAAGGCGCCAGGGCGGGCTTCCAGCATGTAGGAGAAGTCTTCGCCGCCCATCACCGGCTGGATGGCGCGGTGGACCTGGGTGTCGCCGGCGACATTTGCCGCGACATCGCCGGCAAAGACCGTTTCTTCCGGATGATTGAAGGTCACGGGATAGTTGGCGTCATAGTCGACAGTGATCGTCGCGCCGAAGGCGGTGGCTATTCCTTCGCAGATGGTGCGGATGCGCTCTTCCGACTTCTTGGCGATCTCTTTCTTCAGTGTGCGCACCGTGCCGGCAATCTCGGCGGTCTCGGGAATGACGTTGTAGGCGTCGCCCGCGTGGAACTTCGTCACCGAAACCACCACCGCCTCGACCGGATCGGTGCTGCGCGAAGCGACCGTCTGAAGGGCGCCGACCAACTGGCTGGTGATGACGATCGGGTCGATCGTGCCGTGCGGCATCGCCGCATGGCCGCCGCGGCCCTTCACGGTGATGGTGAACTCGGCGGTCGCCGCCATGATCGGGCCCGGCCGGATGGCGAACTGGCCCACCGGCAGGCCCGGCATGTTGTGCATGCCAAAGACGCGCGAAATATCGAAACGCTCCATCATGCCGTCCTTGACCATCTCGTTGCCGCCGCCGCCGCCCTCTTCCGCCGGCTGGAAGATGACCGCGACCGAGCCGGCGAAATTGCGCGTTTCGGTCAGATATTTGGCGGCGCCCAAAAGCATCGCCGTATGGCCGTCATGGCCGCAGGCATGCATTTTGCCGGGAATGGTCGAGGCATAGGGCTTACCGGTGATCTCGTTGATCGGCAGCGCGTCCATGTCGGCGCGCAAGCCGATGGTCGCGCCTTGCCCCTTGCGGCCATGGATGATGCCGACGACGCCGGTCTTGCCGAGGCCCGTCACCACGTCGTCGCAGCCGAATTCCTTCAGCTTCTCGGTGACGAAGGCGGCGGTCTTGAAGACATCGAAATTCAGTTCTGGCGTCTGGTGCAGTTGGCGTCGCCAGCCGGCAACTTCATCCTGCATCTCGGCGGCGCGGTTGAGAATCGGCATAATGGTTCCATCTCGCTGTTGGAGCAGACGATCTGGCCTGCTTGATTGCAATTGTGATTGCCATGCTTGTTGCCATCTTGGCACTTTGCCATCTTGGCGTCACATAGGGTAAATAGCACCCCAGACAATGTGATCCGGAAATTGAGGGCCGGATCAGGTCATGCTGGCCATCGCGTAACGAAATCTTACGGAGCCAGGGGCGACTACGGCAAGAGGCGATTTCGGATTCCATGATGCGGCACAGCCATATCCTCAAATTACTGCTAACGGGCGGCTTGGCGCTACCTATGCTGGCTGGGCCAGCTTTGGCCAATCCGGTGATCCTGTTCGACCTCAACAGCGGCAAGGTTCTGCAGCACCAGGACGCCTTCAAGCGCTGGTATCCCGCTTCGCTGAGCAAGCTGATGACCGCCTATGTCACCTTCCGGGCGATTGCCGCCGGCGAGGTCCAGCTCGATTCACCGATCAAGGTGACCAAGCATTCGGCGGGCGAACCGCCGAGCAAGATGGGCTTCAAGCCGGGCTCGGTGATGCGGCTCGACAATGCGTTGAAGATGATGCTGGTCAAATCGGCCAACGATATCGCCATGGCCATCGGCGAAAACATAGGCGGCTCGCAGGCCGGATTCGCCGTTCGCATGAATGCGGAGGCGGCGCGGCTTGGCATGACCGGAACGCATTTCGTCAATCCGAACGGCCTGTTTTCGCCGGAGCAGTACACGACGGCGCGCGATCTTGCCCTGCTGGTGATGGCGATCCGCAAGGAATTCCCGCAATACGCCCCCTGGTTCTCGATCGAAGGCCTTGCCGTCGGCAAGAAGGCGATCTCCAACTACAATCTCTTGATCGGGCGCTATCCCGGCGCCGACGGCATGAAAACCGGGTTCGTCTGTCCCTCGGGCTTCAACATGATCGGCTCGGCGACACGCAATGGCCGCACGCTGGTCGCGGTCGTGCTCGGCGAAAAATCGGCGATCAGCCGTGCCGAGACCGCCGCCAGGCTGCTCGACCAGGGCTTTGCCACGCCCGACCCGAACTGGCTCACGGTTGCGGCCATGCCTTCCTATGGCGATACCATGTCACCCAACGACATGCATGATGAGATCTGCAGGAAGAAGGCGCCGCACGAGCAGTCCGAGGCGGCTCCGCCGGTGGCCGCGAAGGGCGCCGACGTGCCGAAATCGCCCTATCAGGAAAAGCTCGACCACGTGCCGACGCTGGTTGCAGTCGGCCTCGGCGGCGCCACCGGGCCGGCGCCGAAGGCGATGCTCGACCAGGGCGGCCAGGAATACGCCGATGTGCCGCTGCCGAGCTGGCGGCCAGACATTCCGGCGCCAAAGGGCGCCGAACCGGCCGTGGTGGGCCAGGCAACCGCGGTGCAGGGCGACCAGCTGGTCAAAGCCGCGAACTAGGCGATGGCTGGCTTTCCGATACCCGTCACGGTGGTCACCGGCTTCCTCGGCGCCGGCAAGACGACATTGCTCAACCGGCTGCTCAAAGATCCGGCACTGGTCGACACGGCCGTCATCATCAACGAATTCGGTGAGGTGGCGATCGACCACCTGCTGGTCGAGCAGGCCTCGGACGGCATCATCCAGTTGTCCGACGGCTGTCTGTGCTGCACGGTGCGCGGCGAACTGGTCGATACGCTGGCTGACCTCGTCGACCGGCTGCAGACCGGCCGTATCGCCCGCCTTGCCCGCGTCGTTGTCGAAACCACCGGGCTCGCCGATCCGGCGCCGGTGCTGCAGTCGATCATGGCGCATCCCGCTCTTGTGCAGGCCTTCCGACTTGATGGCGTCATCACGCTGGTCGACGCGGTCAACGGCAATGCGACGCTCGACGGCCATGTCGAGGCGGTCAAGCAGGTGGCGGTCGCCGATCGCATCGTGCTGACCAAGGTCGATCTGGCCAGCGATCCCGGCGACGTCGATGCTTTGCGAACGCGACTCCATCAGCTCAATCCAGGCGCCGTGGTGCTGGACGCCGGCGACGGCCGAACCGGCGTCACGGCGCTGTTCGATTGCGGCCTCTACAATCCGGCGACCAAATCCGCCGATGTCCGGCGCTGGCTCGGCGAAGAAGCCGCCCATGAGCACCACCATCATCATGATCATGACCACGGCGAGCATGAGCACCACCACCGCCACGATTCCCGCGTGCGCTCCTACTCGCTGGTCCATGACGGCCCGGTGCCGTTTTCGGCGATCGAGATGTTCCTCGACCTGCTGCGTTCTGCGCATGGCGACAAGCTTTTGCGGATGAAGGGCATCATCGAGCTTGCGGATGACCCGTCGCGGCCGCTTGTCGTCCACGGGGTGCAGAAGATCCTGCATCCGCCGGCGCGGCTGCTGGCCTGGCCGGACGGCCAACGCGGCACCAGGCTGGTGCTGATCACGCTCGATATGCCGGAAGATTATGTGCGCCGGCTGTTTTCCGCCTTCACCAACCGGCCGTCGATCGACACGCCGGATCGCGCGGCGCTGGAGAGCAATCCGCTGGCGATAGCCGGGGGCTGATTGTCAGGCTCGCTATGCGCCGCGTTCGACCAGGAAGCGGTGGCCGCCGCTGACGGCTGATGTTTCAACAAGCTGGTGGCCAGCGTCGGCGCAAAAGGCGGGGATGTCGATGACCGCCAGCGGGTCGGTGGTCTCCAGCCAAAGCCGGCTGCCCGGCTGCATTGCCGCCAGGCGTTTTTTCGCCTTGAGAACGGGCAGGGGGCAGTTCAGGCCCTTGAGGTCATAGATCGCGGTGTGATTTGTTTGTTTGTCTTCATGCATGTCTTTGTCCCAAAACCGCTGCGCACTTTTGGGCGACATGCATCGGCAAGGCGAAAAACCTCAGCCGCCGAACATGCCTAGCAGCTTGTTCTTGATCTTCGACATCCGGCTTTCGTCCGCCGGCGGTTCTGCAGGCGCCGCCTCGACGCTCGCAGTGGCGACCGGCTGCTGGGGGGCCTGCTTGGCTGCTTCCTTTTCGGCCAGCGCTTGGGCCTTTGCGGCTTGCTTTTCAGCCAGTGCCTGGGCCTTGGCGGCTTTCGCAGCCTCGATGGCAGCAACCCGCTGTTCCTCGGCCTTGCGCTTGGCTTCCTTCTCTGCGTCCAGCGCCGCCATCTTGCGGCCGGCGGGCGAATCGATGCGGCCCATGCGCGCCGTCTCGGTCAGCGTGCCGTCGGAATTCAGCGACGGCGGTTCGATCGGCACGCGCTCGCCCCGGGCGCGGCGCTTCGACCATTCGGAAACGATGGCGGCTTCCTTGATGCCGGCAATGGTCGGCTTGGGCGCCGGCACGCTGGCTTTGACCGCGCCGGTGAAGGCCGCGTCATAGCTGCTTTGATAGGCGTTGAGTGCGCTCTTCAGCGAATCCGGCTGCGTGGTCGCCGGGCAGGCGCCGGTCGGATCGAATGTCGTGCCCTCGGGCGCCACCTGGTTGAAGACATAGCGCTTGTCGCAGACATCGACTTTCGGCGGCACCTTGGTGATCTCGAAATTGTCGTAACCGACCTTCAGCATCTTCCAGAACTCATAGTTCGGGTCGTTGCGGTAACGCGCCATGTTGGCGGCGGTCATGCGGAATGGGAAGGCCTGGATCTGGAACTCGGTCTGGCCGCCCTGGAAGGCATCGCGACCAAAAGCGTAGATCTGCTCGATCTGCGGATCGGTCATCGAATAACAGCCCGACGACGAGCAGGCGCCGTGCACCATCAGATTGGCGCCGGTGCGGCCATTGGCACGGTCATAGGCGTTGGGATAGCCGATGTTGAAGGACAGGTGATAGTTCGAGCGCGGATTCATCTGCGACGGGCGGACCGTATAGAAACCTTCCGGCGCCTGGCGGTCGCCCTCGGTGTATTTTGGGCCGAGCTTGCCCGACCATTTGCAGATGTCGTAGCTGGCGACCATCTCGTAGCGGCCGGTGGTCTTGGCCTTCCAGATTTCGAGCTTGCCTTCTTCCTTGAAGATGCGAGCCATCACCGACGAGGTGCGGATCATGCCCTTGGCCTTCATGTCGGCCAGGATCTTGTCCGGCAGCGGTTTGCTGGCTTCCGGCGCAAAATTCTTCATCGAGGAATCGTTGCAGCCGGCAACGCCAAGCGCGGCGATCAGAAGTCCAGTGCGGGCAAGCTTGGTAAACATGGATACGGCTATGTCTTTTTCTCGCGGCACGGCCGGATAGCGCCCGGGCCTGCATGCTGAACACTGACGGACCCTAAGCCCGTTAACCTTGAAAATTCCTTACCGCAAGCGTCGGACGGCGCCCCCCACGGCAATTCGCCCGGTGTCACGGATTTTTTATTGAGCCGAATGCGGCGGCATTTTTGTGGCGAAATTGCTCCTTAACGCCACATTGCGGTGCGCTGCCGGCCAAAATCAGAGGCTGCGGCCCATCGCCAGATATTTTTCGCGGCGCTGTTCGCGAAAATCGGTGTTGGCGCCGGCAAAATCCTTCATCGTCTTGGCGATGAGGTCGCCGGTGGCGGCGATCACCGTTTCGGGCGCGCGCTGGGCGCCGCCGAGCGGCTCGGCAATGATGGCGTCGATGATCTTCATTTCCAGAAGGTCCTGGGCGGTGATCTTCATGTTGGTCGCCGCATCTTTCGAGCGCGTGGTGTCGCGCCACAGGATCGAGGCAGCGCCTTCCGGCGAGATCACCGAATAGATGGCGTGTTCCAGCATGTAGACGCGGTTGGCGGTGGCGATCGCAATGGCGCCGCCCGAACCGCCTTCACCGATGACGACCGAAATCGATGGCACTTTGAGGCCGAGGCAGGCCGAGGTTGAGCGGGCGATGGCTTCAGCCTGGCCGCGTTCCTCGGCGCCAACGCCGGGGTAGGCGCCGGCGGTGTCAACCAGCGTCAGAAGTGGGATCTGGAAACGGTCGGCAAGTTCCATCAGCCGCACGGCCTTGCGGTAGCCTTCAGGGCGCACCGAGCCGAAATTGTGCTTGAGCCGGCTCGCCGTGTCGGAGCCCTTTTCCTGGCCGATGACGGCCACCGGTTCGCCGCGGAAGCGGGCGAAGCCGCCGATGATCGCCTGGTCCTCGCCGAAATTGCGGTCGCCGGCGAGCGGCGTGAAATCGCTGAACAGACCCTTGATGTAGTCGAGGCAATGCGGCCTGTCGGTGTGGCGCGCGACCTGCACCTTCTGCCACGGCGTCAGCGCCTTGTAGATGTCGCGCAGCGCGTCGCGCACGCGCTTCTCGAGCCGGCTGATTTCGTCGCCGACGTCGACCGCCTCGCCATTCTCGGCAAGCTTCTTCAGCTCGAGGATCTTGAGTTCAAGGTCCTGCACCGGCTTTTCGAAATCGAGATAATTGTACATTCTTGAGCGGACCGATGCGTCGGAAGGCAAACATCGCGCAGATGTAGGCTCCGCGCGGGCACGTTGCCCTCACATAGCGATATGAGGCCTAGTCGGCAAGCGGATGATGATCGTTGACCAGCCGCACCAACCGCTCTTCCAGCACATGCGTGTAAATCTGCGTGGTCGAGATATCGGCGTGGCCGAGCAGCTGCTGCACCGCCCTGAGATCAGCGCCGTTCTGCAGGAGATGGCTGGCAAAAGCATGGCGCAGCACATGCGGCGAAATTTTGGCCGCCGATATGCCGGCCCGCGCGGCAAGGCCTTTGAGGTCGCGGGCAAAGACCTGCCGGGAGAGAAAGCCGCTGTCGCCGGCGGCCGGGAACAGAAACGGGCTGTCGGCGAAAGCCGGCACCGTGGCCCGGGCTGTGAGCCAAGCCCGCATGGCCGTGCGGGCCTTGGCCGACAGCGGCACCATGCGCTCCTTGTCGCCTTTGCCGCGCACCATGAAGAAGCGGTCGTCACGCTGGGCGACGGTCACCGGCAGGCCGACAAGTTCGGAGACGCGCAGGCCGGTGGCATAGAGCACCTCGACCAAAGCGTGCAGGCGCAGTGCCGCCACCCGGTCGCCATTGACGCCATCGCCTGTCTCAAGCGCCGCACGGTCGAGCAGCCGACCGGTATCGGCCTCGCTCATCGTCTTGGGCAGCGGCCGGCCCTTTTTCGGACTGTCCAGCGTGCCGGTCGGGTCGTCGCCGCGCAAGCCCTCGGCGTAGAGAAACTTGAAGAACTGGCGGATCGCCGACAGTTTGCGCGCCTGCGACGTCGACGCAAAGCCGCGCGCCGCGATATCGTCGAGATAGGCGCGGATGTCGGCTGCGGCGGCAGCGGCAAGCCCGCCGGCAATCTGCTGCGAAGCGTCTTCGAGATCACGGCGGTAGGAAGACAGCGTGTTTGCAGCGGCACCGCGTTCGGCGCTCATCATCTCGAGAAAGGCTTCGATGCGAGCCGCGCTGTTCATGTTCCAGGGGTCAGTTTGGGTCAGTTTTTCTTGGGGTTCAGCTTTTCCGGTGGGATGCGCACGGTGATTTCGGCTTTTTTCGGCTCGACGAACATCGCCAGCGCCACCATCGTACCATAGGCAATGCCGGCAAGAATCATCATCGTCACGACAAAGCGGAACAGTGTCGGCATCAATCTTCGCCCGTCTTCTTGCTCTGCGATTCCAAGCCCGTGTCCTTATGGGACGCTAATTCCGTCAATTCAAGGACGAAGGGCTCTGCGTGCGAAAGGCGCTATGCTTGACGCAAACGGGCTTTTGATGTCGATACGCCGGCAAAGACGGCTTAGAAACAGCATGGTCTCATGAACGCGTTACCAGCAAATCCTCCCGGCGATAGCCATGCCGCGCTGCTCGACAGGCTGGGAAGCCGCTCGATCGTCTTTGTCGGCCTGATGGGCGCCGGCAAGACGGCGATCGGCCGCAAGGTGGCGACGATGCTGTCGCTGCCCTTCGTCGACAGCGACCAGGAGATCGAAACCGTGTCGCGCATGACGGTGCCGGAACTGTTCGAACGCTATGGCGAGACCGAATTCCGGGCATTGGAGCAGCGCGTCATCCTGCGCGTGCTGGAGAGTGGGCCGCAGGTGCTGTCGACCGGCGGCGGCGCGTTCATGAATGCGCAGACGCGGGAAGCGATCGCCGGGCATGGCGTGTCGGTGTGGCTGAAGGCCGAGATCGACCTGTTGATGGAACGCGTGTCCAAGAAGCAGAACCGGCCGTTGCTCAAAAGCGCCGATCCGCGCGCCGTGCTCGAGCGACTGATGGGCGAGCGCTACCCGGTCTATGCCACGTCCAACATCACCGTGCCGACACGCGACGACCGCAAGGAGGTCATTGCGACGGAGGTTGTCGACGCGCTGTGCGGGCATTTCGGCATTCCGGCTCCGACTGCGCCGGGCGAGGTGCGGCTGTGAGCGAACAGGTCACTGTCGAGGTCGGCCTTGGCGAGCGCGCCTATGACATCCTGATCGGCCCCGGCCTTTTGGCGCGCGCCGGCGCCGAGATTTCGCGCCGCCTGCCCGGCACGAGGGCGGCGGTGGTCACCGACGACAATGTCGCGGCGGCACATCTCGACGCGCTGAAGGCCGGTCTGGAAACAGGCGGCATCCAGCCTGCCGTCATCACTTTGCCAGCCGGCGAAAAGACCAAGAGCTTTGCCCATCTCGAAGAGGTGGTCGACGGCGTGCTCGCCGCCAAGCTGGAGCGCGGCGATGTCGTCATTGCGCTCGGCGGTGGCGTCATCGGCGACCTGACCGGCTTTGCCGCCGGCATCGTGCGCCGCGGCATGAATTTCGTCCAGATTCCAACCTCGCTGCTGGCGCAGGTCGATTCCTCGGTCGGTGGGAAGACCGGCATCAACAGCCCGCGCGGCAAGAATCTGGTCGGCGTCTTCCATCAGCCGAAGCTGGTGCTGGCCGACACCGAAGTGCTCGACACGCTGCCGATCCGCGAATTTCGCGCCGGCTATGCCGAGCTTGCCAAATACGGATTGATCGACCGACCGGCGTTTTTCGCCTGGCTGGAAGCGAACTGGGAAAAGGTGTTCGCCGGTGGTGCGGAACGGGCGGAGGCGATCGCCGGGGCCTGCCGCGCCAAAGCCGATGTCGTCGCCCGCGACGAGTTCGAAACCGGCGACCGCGCACTGCTCAATTTTGGCCACACGTTCGGCCATGCGCTGGAAGGCGCCACACAGTATGATGGCGCCCGCCTCGTCCATGGCGAAGGCGTCGCCATCGGCATGGCGCTGGCGCACCGCTTTTCCGCAAGGCTCAATCTGGCCAGCCCGGACGACGCGGCGCGGGTCGAGGCGCATCTTCGCACCGTCGGTCTACCCTGGCGGATGGCCGACATCCCTGGTGAGTTGCCCGATGCCGAGGCGCTGCTTGGCTTCATCACCCAGGACAAGAAAGTGTCGCGCGGCGCGCTGACCTTCATCCTGACGCGCGGCGTTGGCCAGGCTTTTATTGCCAAGGATGTACCGGCGTCGGAGGTGCTTTCGTTCCTCAGCGAAAACCATCCGGGCCAGGAAAGCCGGCGGCGATGATCAACGAACCCGGCTGGACCGTCGTCGCCGTCCTTGCCATCCTTACCCTGCTGGTCCTGGCCGTGCGCACGCGCCTGCTTGCCATGTTCGGCTATGAGTTGTCGCGCATCGAGCCGCAGCGCTCGACCCAGGACGAGTTGCGCGGCGCGGTCGACGATTTCCGCCGCGACGGCCAGATGGTGCGAGAGGACCGCGACCGCGTCGGCGGGCTGTTCGATCTCGCCGAACTCGAAGTCTCCGACATCATGGTCCATCGCACCAATATGCGCTCGGTCAATGCCGACAATGGGCCGGAAGCGGTGGTGCGCGAGATCCTGCAAAGCCCACACACCCGCATGCCGTTGTGGAAAGGCTCGCTCGACAACATTGTCGGCGTGCTGCACGCCAAGGACCTGCTGCGAGCGCTGAACGAGGTCGGCAACGACTTTTCCCGGATCGACGTGATGAAGATCGCGTCGAAGCCGTGGTTCGTGCCCGACACCACCACGCTGCAGGAACAACTCAACGCCTTCCTGCGCGCCAAGGCGCATTTCGCTATCGTCGTCGACGAATATGGCGAGGTCGAAGGGCTGGTGACGCTGGAGGACATTATCGAGGAGATCGTTGGCGAGATCGCCGACGAGCACGATGTCGACATTCAGGGCGTCAAGCAGGAGGCGGACGGTTCCGTGGTCGTCGACGGCACCGTGCCGATCCGCGATCTCAACCGGGCGCTCGACTGGAACCTGCCTGACGAGGAAGCGACCACCATTGCCGGGCTGGTCATCCACGAGACGCAGTCGATCCCCGAGGAAAAGCAGGCTTTCACCTTCCACGGCAAGCGCTTCGTGGTGATGAAACGCGACAAGAACCGGATCGCCAGGATCAGGATCAGGCCGGCGGGCGAATCCTAAAGGTACCGAGCAGGCCCGCAACAGAACGCTCTTTGCCGAGTTTATGCCGCGATCTGGCTCGTAGACCGTTCGTGGATTGTCGCACCGGTTTGAGCGTCAACTGCAACCAGGCTGACCTCGTAGCCCCAGAGGCTGCGTACATGGCGGAGCGTCGCGTCACGGCTGGCGCCTTCGAGCACAACACCATCCTTTACCCTGTGTTGCAGCCGCAACTGCCGGTCGCCGAGCAGGTCGACATCAATCACCTGGATGTCCGGCCGATTCGCTCCAAGGTCGTAACTGTGGGCAAGCTGGGCGCGTATCTTGTGATAGCCACGTTCGTTGTGGATCGAGGCGACTTCGAAATGCGGTTGGTCGGCTCCATCGCCAAGCACGAAGAACCGCCATTTTCGGATCAAGCTCGGGCTGAGATACTGGCGGATAAAGGATTCGTCGCGGTGGTTGGCCCAGGCCTCAAGCAGGACCTCGCGCCAGTTGCCATGTCCTGCAATGTCCGGGAACCAGTCGCGGTCCTCCGCCGTCGGCTCGGTCGAAATGCGCTGTATGTCCTGCATCATGTCGAGGCCGAGGGCATAGGGATTGATGCCTGAAAACCGGGGATCGTCAAAGGCCGGCTGGAAGATCACGTTCGAATGGTTGCGCAGGATTTCGAGCATGGCACCTTCGCCGATCCGGCCACGATCGAATAGCATGTTCATGAGCGTATAATGCACGAAGGTGGCGCAGCCTTCATTCATCACTTGAGTCTGTCGCTGCGGGTAGAAATATTGCGCGATGACGCGGACGATCCTGATGATCTCGCGCTGCCAGGGTTCCAGGGTCAGGCTGTTCTTCTCGAGGAAATACAGGAGGTTTTCCTCGGGCAGGTTGAGCGATCTCTTGCGCTCCGCCATCCCTTGATCCTCATTGCCGGACTTGTTTTTGTTCTGCGACGGCGGCAGCGTGCGCCACAGATCGTTGTAGGAGCGCTCTTCGTATTCGAGGCGCTCGCGAAGCCCTTCGCGCTGTCGCTCCGACGAGAGCTTTGGCGGCCGGTGGTAGCGGAACACCCCTTGTTCCATCAGCGCATGGGCGGAATCGAGAATGGCCTCCACTGCTGCAAGGCCGTGCCGCTCCTCGCACCGGGCGATGTAGCCCTTGGCGAAGTCCAGATAACCCAGGATTGCCCCGGCGTCGGTCCATTGCTGAAACAGATGATTGTTCTTGAAGAAATGATTGTGGCCAAGCGCCGCGTGGGCCGTCACAAGGGCCTGCAACGCCATGGTGTTTTCCTCCATGAGGTAGACGATGCAGGGATTGGAGTTGATGACCAGTTCATAGGCCAGCCCCCGACCACCCTTACGGTAAAGAAGCTCCTGGTGAAGGAAATGTTTGCCGAACGACCAATGCCGATACATCAGTGGCATGCCGATAGATGAGTAGGCGTCGAGCATCTGCTGGGAGGAGATTATCTCCATCTGGACCGGGTAAGTATCGAGATGCAACTCGTCGACCGCGATCGCCTCGATCTCTTCAAAAGCCCGCGATAATTTCTCGAAATTCCAGTCAGAACCGGAAAACAACAAATTCGTTTCGTTGGCTCGCCTGGCCATCTCTCTCTCTCAAGCGCTCTTGATGGCCACCGGCTGCCTGGCGAAGAGCCGGTGGAAGACCGGGTAAATATCCGCGGGAGCAGCGATGCGGCTCATCTGGAAGTTGGGCCATTTCAGCTCGATCGTACTGTAGGCGCGCCAAAGCGACGTCCCGTTTTCGGTAGCACCGAATATGTGGCTCTCGCGTTCGTCGATGATCTCGACATAGGCGAAATACTGGCACAGGCGCATGAGCTTGCCGTTCATGAGCTCTATGCATCGCTCGGAATCGGTGGTGAAATTGTCCCCGTCAGAGGCCTGCGCGGCGTAAATGTTCCACTCGCTGGCAGGATAGCGCTGGCCGATAATGCGGTGCATTTCGTCGAGCGCGGTGGAGACGATCGTACCGCCGCTCTGCGTGTTGTAGAAGAACGTGTCCTCATCCACTTCGTGCGCCTCATGGGTATGGCGGATGAAGACGATCTCCGTGCGTTCGTAGCGCCGTTTCAAGAACAGGTGCAGCAGCACGAAGAAGCGTTTGGCCAAGTCCTTTTCGCGTTGGCCCATCGATCCGGACACGTCCATAAGGCAGAACATGACGGCATTGGCATTCGGCACCGGCCGGGCGTCGAAGCGGTTGAATCGGATATCGACCGGATCGACAAAGGCAATTCGCCTGCGCCGTCGCTCCAGCCGGTCAAGCTCGTCGCGTAATTCCGCGATGCGCTGGCGCACCGCCGCGCCGGCCGGGGCCGACTCAAGCGTGACGATTTCCCGGAGGATCGCCTCCAGTTCCTGCTGCGTGGGGCGCCTCAGCGCAATGCGCCGGCCTAGGCTGTTGCGCATCGTGCGGCCGGCATTGATGTTGGTCGGGGAACCGGTTGCCGCGAAGCCGGCCCGGCGCGGCTTGAAGGCAAGGATTTCCTTGAGATTGAGCTTAACCAGGTCGGGCAGTTCGAGATCCTCAAAAAAGAGTTCGAGCACCTCCTCGCGTGACAGCACGAAACGAAAATCGTCTTCCGACGCCGTGTTTCCTGGCGACGACGCCGCGCCGCCCCCATGCGGCTTCGGGAGCAGGTCTCCAGGGGAAAAATGCCTGTTGCCCGGAAGGATGTGTCGGCGCCGTCCGCTGGCCCTGTCATCGTTGAAGCTCGGCTCGGCTGTTTTCCTTTCAGGCATGGGCACGGCGTGCTCGGTATCCACGTCGGCGATCCTGCCAGTGCGGATTTGATCGCGAATGCTCCGCTTCAACTCCTCGCGAGCACGCCTGAGGAAGCGCTGTCGATTGCCAAGGCTCTTGTCCTTGGGGTTCAGGCGACGGTCGATGAAGATCGGCATGGAACCATCCGGCTCTGTCAACCCGCCTTGTTCACCCGCATGTACCAGTCCACCAGCCGGCGTACCTGCCGTTCTGTGTAGCCACGCTCGATCATGCGCTGCACGAATTCGTTGTGGCGCTTTTCCGTAACGCTGTCTTGCTTGGAGCCGAAGCTGATCACCGGCAAGAGGTCCTCGACCTGTCCGAACATCCGCTTCTCGATGACCTCGCGCAGTTTTTCATAGCTGGTCCATGACGGGTTGCGGCCGTGGTTTCTTGCGCGAGCGCGCAGAGTGAACTTCACCACCTCGTTACGGAAGTCCTTGGGATTGGCGATGCCTGCCGGTTTCTCGACCTGCGAAAGTTCGTTGTCCAGGATCTCCCGGTTGAGGATCTGGCCGGTGTCGGGGTCCTTGTAGTCCTGGTCCTCAATCCAGGCATCCGCATAGGCGATGTAGCGGTCGAAGAGGTTCTGGCCGTATTCGCTATAGGACTCCAGATAGGCCTTCTGGATTTCGTGGCCGATGAACTCGGCGTAGCGCGCCGCAAGCTCCGACTTGATGAATTCAAGATAGGCCGCTTCCGTTTCCTTCGGGAACTGCTCCCGCTTGATCGCCTCCTCCAGAATGTACATCAGATGCACAGGATCGGCGGCGACCTCCTCATTGTCGAAGTTGAATGTCTGCGAAAGGATCTTAAAGGCAAAGCGCGTGCTGACGCCCGTCATGCCTTCATCGACGCCGGCGGCGTCGCGATATTCTTGGACCGACTTTGCCCTGGGATCGACTTCCTTCAGATTTTCGCCGTCATAGGCGCGCATCTTGGTGTAGAGCGGCGAGTTGTCGTGTTCGGCCAAGCGCGTCGAAACTGCAAAGCGGCTGAGGATGTCCAAAACTTCAGGGGCACAGGGGCTGGCGGCCAACTCGCTCTCACGCAGCAATTTCTCATAGATCTGCCTCTCTTCGGTGATCCGCAGGCAATAGGGTACCTTGACCACCAGGATGCGATCGAGAAACGCCTCATTGTTCTTGTTGCTCTTGAACTGTTGCCATTCCGACTCGTTGGAATGGGCGACGATGATCCCCTGGTAGGGAAAGGCGCCGAAATTTTCAGTGCCGTTGTAGCTGCCTTCCTGTGTCGCGGTCAGCAGCGGATGCAGAACCTTGATGGGTGCCTTGAACATCTCGACGAATTCAAGCAGACCTTGCGTGGTCCGGTTCAGGCCACCGCTATAGGAATAGGCATCGGGGTCGGACTGGCTAAAATTTTCCAATTGCCTGATGTCGACCTTGCCGACCAGGGCCGAGACATCCTGATTGTTCTCATCGCCAGGTTCGGTCTTGGCAATGCCGATCTGGCGCAGCCGCGAAGGCATCAGCTTGACGACGCTGAATTTGGAAATGTCGCCAGACAATTCGTCGAGGCGCTTGGCCGCCCATGGCGAAATCAATCCGTTCAGCCGGCGCCGGGCTATGCCGTATTTATCCTCTAGCAGATCACCCATGTGATCGGGATGGAACAGCCCAAGCGGCGACTCGAAAACCGGGCTGATCTGGTTGCCGACCTTCAGCGTGTAGATCGGGCGCTGCTCCATCAGTTTCTTCAGGCGCTCGGCCAGAGAGGATTTGCCGCCGCCGACCGGGCCGAGGAGATAGAGGATCTGCTTGCGTTCTTCGAGCCCCTGCGAGGCATAGCGGAAATATCCAGCTATGCGCTCGATCGTATCCTCCATTCCATAGAAGTCAGAAAAATGAGGGTAGATCTTGAGGGTCCGATTCGCGAAAATGCGGCCGAGGCGCTCGTCTTTGCTGGTGTCAACCAGTTTTGGTTCGCCGATTGCGTCGACCATCCTTTCGGGCGCCGAAGCGTACATCGATTTGTCTTCCCGACAGGCAAGAAGATACTGTTGGATGCTGACCTCTTCGTCCGCCGCATTGGCATAAATTTCTGAAAAAAGATCGAAGACGTCGGATTGGGTTGCACGCATGATGTTCTGCCCTCGGAGCCGATCTGGATTCCAATCGCCTCATCACCTTCAACTGTCGGAAAGCATTGTTGGTTCCCTTCACATGAAGGAGAGTGGCTGCAATCCGGGTAGAAGGCTTGGGAGGAAACATTCGGAGTGGCTGGAATGGCGGGTTGCCCGGTGCTGCGGCGCTGATGGGCGGCGTTGTCGCCGGCCAGCTATCTCGATGGACACAAGCATCCGCCGACCTTCATCGCCTATTCGCGCGCCGAAGGCCGCGACGACCAATCGAAGGCTTTGCCAAATGCCTGCGCGCCATCGGCACTGAAGTGACGCTGTTCGACGGCAACGCCTACACGCATATGTCGATCAATCACGACTTCGGCGAGGACGGCGACGCGTTGACCGCCGCGATGCTGGCCTTCCTGAATGGACCGTCGGTTGATCCCCGATCCCCGCGAGGCGTCCTGGATCAGACCAAAAGCCCCGGCGGGACATTGCCGACCCGGCGGCTACAGGTGCAATTGTTCCTGAGTTGTCGATTGGGAAAGAAAATCATGAATGGCGCCGATCTGCTGTGCGACGTGCTCCTGGCCAATGACGTCACGGTCTGCTTCGCCAATCCTGGCACATCCGAAATGCATTTCGTTGCCGCACTGGACCGCAAACCTCAGATGCGCTGCGTGCTCGGCCCGTTCGAGGGCGTGGTGACCGGCGCCGCCGACGGCTATGCGCGCATGACCGACCGCCCGGCAGCAACGTTGCTGCATACCGGACCGGGTCTCGCCAACGGTTTGGCCAACATGCACAACGCAAGGCGTGCGCGCAGCCCGATGATCAACATTGTCGGCGACCATGCTTCCTACCATCTGCCGCTCGATGCCCCGCTGACCAGCGACATAGAAGGCCTGGCGTCGCCGATGTCGAACTGGGTTGGCCGCGTCAAGGGGCCGGCCGATATTGTGCCGGCCGCAGAGGCGGCTTTCCGCGCCTCACTCACGCCGCCTGGCGTCACGACCTTGATCCTGCCTGCGGATGCCGCCTGGGGCGAAGTTGCTGCGATTTCGCCTGGCAAGGTGAAGCTGGAGCCGCCGCCCGCCGTCGACATGGCTGTTGTGCGCACGATCGCCGAAGCAATCCGCGCCGCGCCGGGCCGTGTCGGCATGGTGGTGCGTGGGCAGGCGGCGCGCGCCGATGGACTTGAAATCGCAGGGAGAATGTCATCGGGAAGCGATGTCAGGCTGTTCAGTGAGGTTCTGATCGCCCGCATGCAGCGCGGCCGCGGGCGGTTCGCCCCGACCCGCATTCCCTATCCGGTCGATGCGGCGACGGCCATGCTCCGGGATATCGACTTGCTGGTGCTGGTCGGCGCCAAGGAGCCGGTTGCCTTCTTCGCCTATCCCGGCAAGCCCGGGCGGCTGGTTCGGGACGATTGCAAGGTGCTTTCGCTGGCGGCGCATGGCCAGGATCTGAAAGCGGCGCTGGAGGCGCTGGCTGCCGAGGTCGGCATCAAGCCGACGCAGCAATTCGCCGCCGCAACCGCCTTTCCAGACGAACCGACGCTGAGCGGCAGACTGACGGACGATGCCATCGCGCTGTCGGTGGCGCGCAAACTTCCGGCCAATGCCATCGTCTGCGACGAAGCGGTCACCTCGGCGAGACGGTTCTTCGCGCTATCCGCCTTTGCGGCGCCGCACGACTACATGATGGGTACGGGCGGATCGATCGGCGGCGGCATTCCGATGGCGACAGGAGCAGCGATCGCCTGCCCGGACCGCAAGGTGATCAATCTCGAGGCCGACGGCAGCGGCATGTACACGGTGCAGGGACTGTGGACCCAGGCCAGGGAAAAGCTTGACGTCGTGACCATCATCTTTTCCAACCGGACCTACGCCATCCTGCATGGCGAAATGAAGAATGTCGGGGTCAATGAGATCGGCGAGAACGCTAGGCGCATGCTCGATCTCGACCATCCGGCGCTGGACTGGGTTGCGCTGGCCAAAGGCATGGGCGTCGAGGCGGCCCGCGCCGACACGTGCGAGCGGTTCGACGCGCTGCTCGACAGTGCCCTGTCGCGTCCGGGACCGTTTCTCATCGAAGCGGTGATCTGAGGCGGAGAGACTTACCAACGGGTCTTTTCGCCGGGTGCAGCCGGTTCGATTGCCAGCGCATGGACGCCGGCTTGCAGCTCCGCTGCGAGCAATTCGTTGACGGCGCGGTGGCGGTCGATGCGGCTCATGCCGGCAAAGACGGATGAGACGATGCGGACGCGAAAATGCGTCTCGCCGGTGCCGTCATAGGCACCGTGATCGTCGGAGCCGTGGTGGTGATGACCGGCATGAAGGTGGCTTTCATTGACGATCGCCAGCCGCTCCGGCGAAAACGCCTTGTTCAGCTTGTCTTCCATCATCGCCTGTATGGACATCGCCATCTCCCTTCACCATATCTGCAAGGCGTGATCGGGAAATCGGGATCGATCCCGCCGGGCCGCCTCAAAAATCGCCATTCGCCCTGCTTTATGCCGCGATTCAGCGGTTAGGGCGATGATCGCGAAAATGTCAATTCTTGTTTCGCACGTGCGAACAGCCCATAAATGGGTGAGATGAAACCGTACCCCAAATATTTCGAGAAAATTCGGGTCCGTCCCGACAAGGATGCGGAGCTGAAGTCGCACTCGCCGATCTGCCAGTGGGACGGCTGCAAGGAGGCCGGTACCCACCGGGCGCCGGTCGGACGCATGAAGGAAGGCGAGTATTTTCAGTTCTGCTTCGATCATGTGCGCGAATACAACAAGGGTTTCAACTACTTCTCCGGCGTGCCGGACACCGAGATAGCCCGCTTCCAGAAGGAAGCGATGACCGGCCACCGGCCGACATGGAAGATGGGCGTCGCCGGCGCCTCGACGCGCTCCTCGCCCGATTTCGCCCAGCAGCGTTCCGGTCGCGCCGGCTATTACAACCGCATGCGCGATCCCTTCGATCTGTTCAAAGGGCCGAAGGACCCGCGCGAGGCGCGCGAACGCAAGGCCAAGCCGCTTGAGGCCAAGGCGCTGGAAACGCTTGGCCTTGATACAAAGGCGACTGGCAAGGACATCAAGGCGCGCTATAAGGAACTTGTGAAGCGCCACCATCCGGATGCGAATGGCGGCGATAGAGGTTCGGAAGACCGGTTCCGCGATGTGCTGCAGGCCTATCGCGTGCTCAAGCAGGCGGGTTTGTGCTGAGCAACCTAACGGTTCGTGTCGTTTTCCAACTTTCATAAGGGTGGAAAAGGCTCTAAGACCGCCCCCGGACAAAATCGATTGCCGGCGAAATCAGGCATTTCGCCCGTGGAGACTTGGATAGAGATGAACAAGGTCGATCGCGACATCGCCAATTTGCCCGACACGACGGTGTCGGTGAAAGACAAATTCGGCTTCGAGTCCAAGATGGTGGTGCCGGCCTATTCGGTGACCTCGGAACATGTGCCGGACATCGATCCGGATTATCTGTTCGACAAGGCGACGACGCTGGCGATCCTTGCCGGCTTTGCCTACAACCGCCGCGTCATGGTGTCTGGCTATCACGGCACCGGCAAATCGACCCATATCGAACAGGTCGCCGCCCGCCTTAACTGGCCCTGCGTGCGCGTCAACCTCGACAGCCATGTCAGCCGTATCGACCTCGTCGGCAAGGACGCCATCGTCGTCAAGGATGGCCTGCAGATCACCGAATTCCGCGACGGCATCCTGCCCTGGGCCTACCAGCACAATGTCGCGCTCTGCTTTGACGAGTACGATGCCGGCCGTCCGGACGTGATGTTCGTCATCCAGCGCGTGCTGGAATCGTCGGGCCGCCTGACGCTACTCGACCAGAGCAGGGTCATCCGCCCGCATCCGGCGTTCCGCTTGTTTTCGACCGCCAACACCGTTGGCCTCGGCGACACCACCGGCCTCTATCACGGCACGCAGCAGATCAACCAGGCGCAGATGGATCGCTGGTCGATCGTCACCACGCTGAACTACCTGCCGCACGACAATGAGGTGAACATCGTGCTGGCCAAGGCCAAGCACTATCGCGACGGCAAGGGCAAGGACATCGTCAACAAGATGGTGCGCGTCGCCGACATGACGCGCTCGGCCTTCATCAATGGCGATCTGTCGACCGTGATGAGCCCGCGTACCGTCATCACCTGGGCCGAAAATGCCGAGATCTTCGGCAATATCGGCATGGCGTTCCGGCTGACCTTCCTCAACAAATGCGACGAGCTGGAGCGTTCGGTGGTGGCTGAGTTCTACCAGCGCGCCTTCGGCGAGGATTTGCCCGAGAGCGCCGCCAACGTGGTGCTGGGCTGAGCAGAGCCTCGATGGCGGGTCCGGGCGACAACACGCGCAACAAGTCGAAGACGGGGTCTGAAGCCGACAGCTTCAAGCGTGCCGTCACCGTCTGCATGCGCGCAATCGCCGGCGACAAGGAGCTCGAAGTCGGTTTCGCCAAGGACCGCCCGGCGCTCGCCGGCAGCCGCGCCCGTCTGCCCGAACTGCCGAAGAAAGCGTCCAAGACAGACATCGCGATTACTCGTGGCCTGGGCGATTCCATGGCGCTGAAGCGCGCCTGCCACGATCAGCGTATCCACACCAAACTGGCGCCGGAAGGCAAGCTGGCGCGCTCGATCTATGACGCCGTGGAACAGGCCCGCGTCGAGGCGATCGGCAGCCGCGCCATGCAGGGCGTCGCCGACAATATCGGCTCCATGCTGGAGGACAAATACGCCAAGGCCAACCTTGTCGACGTCAAGGACAAGGCCGACGCGCCGATCGAGGAAGCGCTGGCGCTGATGGTGCGCGAGAAGCTGACCGGGCGGCCGATCCCGAAGAGCGGCGAGCGGCTGGTCGAACTCTGGCGGCCCTGGGTCGAGGAGAAGGCCAAGGCCGATCTCGACGGACTGTCGGCCAAGCTTGGCGACCAGCAGGCCTTCGCCCGCGTCGTGCGTGAGATGCTGGCGTCCATGGAGATGGCCGAGGAACTCGGCGACGATCAGGAGACCGAAGACTCCGAGGACAATGACGAGAACCAGCCGCAAGGCGAGGAGCAGAGCGAGGAGGGCGGCGAAGAGGATTCCGGCTCCGAGCAGTCGCAATCCGAGGATGCCGAGGCCTCGGCCGACGACGAACAGTCGTCCGAGACTGAGGCCTCCGACGCCACTGCCGACGATCTTTCCGACGATGACGATGCGGACGCCGAAACGCCGGGCGAGGCGCGCCGTAACGACAACCCGTTCGCCAACCTGCCGAAAGAGATCGACTACAAGGTTTTCACCACCGCCTTCGACGAGACCGTCGGTGCGGAAGAGCTGTGCGAGGAAGAAGAACTCGACCGGCTGCGCGCCTTCCTCGACAAGCAACTGGCCAATCTCTCCGGCGTCGTCGGACGGCTCGCCAACCGGCTGCAGCGCCGCCTGATGGCGCAGCAGAACCGTTCCTGGGATTTCGACCTCGAAGAGGGTTATCTCGATCCGGCACGCCTGGTTCGTGTCGTCATCGATCCGATGCAGCCCTTGTCGTTCAAGCAGGAGCGCGACACCAAATTCCGCGACACGGTGGTGACGCTGGTGCTCGACAATTCGGGCTCGATGCGCGGCCGGCCGATCACGGTTGCCGCCACCTGTGCCGACATTCTGGCGCGCACGCTGGAGCGCTGCGGCGTCTCGGTCGAGATCCTCGGCTTCACCACGCGGGCGTGGAAGGGCGGACAGGCGCGCGAGAAATGGCTGAAGGACGGCAAGCCGCCGAACCCCGGCCGGCTCAACGATCTGCGCCACATCATCTACAAATCCGCCGATCATCCGTGGCGCCGCGCCCGGCGCAATCTCGGCCTGATGATGCGCGAGGGCCTGCTCAAGGAAAACATCGACGGCGAGGCGTTGTTATGGGCGCACAACCGGCTGATCGCCCGGCCCGAACAGCGCAAGATCCTGATGATGATCTCGGACGGCGCGCCGGTTGACGATTCGACGCTGTCGGTCAATCCTGGCAACTATCTCGAGCGGCACCTGCGCGCCGTCATCGAGCTGATCGAGACGCGCTCGCCGGTCGAGCTTCTGGCCATCGGCATCGGCCACGACGTCACCCGCTATTACAGGCGCGCCGTCACCATCGTCGATGCCGAGGAACTGGCCGGCGCCATGACCGAGCAGCTGGCCTCGCTGTTCGCCGAGGAAAACGTGCGCGATACACGCCGCGGCGGCTACCGGCGCGCCGGATGATTTTTTTGCGCGGCGGGTTTCGGCAGATGCTCTTCGCGGTCACTGCCTTGTCCGGCATGGCGTTTGCGCCGGCCATCGCCGCCGGCCCAAGCGCGGTCGAGCCGGTCGAAGTCTCGGCGCGGCCGATCACCACCTTCCATATCGGCAGCGCCGACAAGCAGTTTGGGCCGCTGGAATTCGTCGGCGGTCTTGAGATGAACTCGACGACGCGCGATTTCGGCGCGCTGTCGGCATTTCGGTTCGTCAAACCCGGTAGCGATTTCATCGGCGTCGCCGATACGGGCTTCTGGTTCTTCGGCTCGATCACCCATGATGCCGACAAGCGGCCGTCCGGCATCCAGAATTTCCGCATGCAGCAGATGGTCGATGAGAAGGGCCGGCCGATCGACAGGAAATGGGAAGTCGATGCCGAGGGCCTTGCAGTCAAGGACGGCATCGCCACCGTCGGCTTCGAGCGCGATCACCGCGTCGCCCAGTTCAAGATCGACCCCAGCAACATGACGGCGCCTTTCAAGCAACTGAACTTTCTGATTCCAGCCCGCGAACTGCGACAGAACCGCGGTTTCGAGACGGTCACCCACACCAATCCTAGCGGCCAGCACGAGGGCGGCCTCGTCGTGGTCTCGGAAAAGAGCTTGGACAAGGCTGGCAACATCTATGCCGCCATCATCGAAGGGCCGCACAAGGGCGTCTTCACGGTCAAGCGCAACGGTGATTTCGACATCACTGACGGCGCCTTCCTGCCGGATGGCGACCTGCTGCTTTTGGAGCGCAGTTTCTCGATGGCCGGCGGTGTCAGGATGCGGCTAAGGTGCATCTATGGCGAAAGCGTCGAGAAGGGCGCGGTTGCCGACGGACCGGTGCTGATGGAAGCCGACATGGGCTACCAGATCGACAATATGGAAGGACTCGACGTCTGGACCCGCGATGACGGAGCGCTGATGGTGTCGCTGATCTCGGACGACAACCACTCGATCCTGCAGCGCAACCTCTATCTGGAATTCATCCTGCACCAGGATTGAGAGCCCTAAGGCTTGGTGGCGATCCAGATGACGTGGCGCGCGCCGCGCTTGCCATTCGCGCGCGTCTTCACCTCGTCCACGACAAAGCCCGCCTGCTTGAGCCTACGTGTGAAGCCGGCATCGGGGCCTTGCGACCAAACAGCCAGCACGCCTCCGGGCCTGAGCGCTGTACGCGCCGCGCCGAGGCCGGCAGCGCCATAGAGGGCGTCGTTGCCCTTGTAGACGATGCCTTCGGGGCCATTGTCGACATCGAGCAGGATGGCGTCCCAGGCTGCCTTGTCGGATCTTATGATGTGCCCGACGTCGGCTTCGCGAACCGTCACACGGGGATCGTCGAGACAGCCGGCGAAGACCGCCTCCATGGGGCCGCGCGCCCAGGCGATGACGGCGGGGACAAGCTCGGCAACCGTGATGCCTGCGTCGGCGCCCAATTGGGCAAGCGCAGCGCGCAGCGTAAAACCCATGCCGAGGCCGCCGATCAGGATTTTCGGTTGGGCGCTGCCGCCGATCTTTTCACAGGAGAGCTTGGCCAGCGCTTCCTCGGAGCCGCTGAGGCGGCTGTTCATCAGCTCATTGGTGCCGAGCATGATCGAGAATTCGCTGCCGCGCTGCTTGAGGCGCAGTTCCTGTCCGCCGTCAGGCGTTTTGGCCGAGCCGAGCTGGACCCAAGGGATCACGGCCTAGACAGCCACGGTCGGCTGGCTCCAGTGGGCGGCGAGCAGCCGGTAGGGGATCAGGGCCACAACAGCGATGATCAGCTTCACCGAAAGGTCGCCCAGCGCCCAGGAGACCCAGCGCATGGTCTCGACCGGCAGCACGCCCATCAGCGGCGCCGTCTCCAGCGCAAAACTGTCGTTCGGGCCGGCAAAAGCGAAGGCGGTCGAAAAGGCGATGCTGAAGAACACCAGGGTGTCGAACACCGAGCCGACCAGCGTGCCGACGATCGGCGCGCGCCACCAGCTCTGCCGGCGCAACCGGTTGAAGACGGTGACGTCGAGCAATTGCGCGCAAAGGAAGGCCGCGCCGGAAGCTGCGGCGATGCGCACCAGCCGGTCGGCTGATGTCTCGAACTCGATCAGGCCGTGGCGAAACAGGAAGGGCGGGACGAGGATCGAGCAGACCACAGCGATCATGAAGCCGACAAGGACGATGCGGCGCGCCACGGTCGGCCCGTAGCGGCGGTTGGCAAGGTCGGTGACCAGGAAGGAGAAGGGATAGGTGAAGGCGCCCCAGGTCAGGATGTCGCCCAGCGACAGACCGCCGGCCTGGCCCTGCATCGGGAACTGCACGAGGATGTTCGATGCCACGACGACAAGCGCCATGGCGGCCACAAAGGGCAGATATCGCGAGAAGGAAGTCATTTTTTTATCCTGGGTAATGGAACCAGCCAGGCGCTAGCCGAAGTTCGGGTCGCGCTGCCTTGCAAGTTTTGAGCATCGGATTGCTCCGATGCTGCTGCCTTAGAAGTTTTGAGCATCGGATTGCTCCGATGCTCAGGGCGGTCGTCCCCCGCCTTGATATCGTTAAGCGGCGGGCTGGTCGGCCAGCTTCTTGGCGATCTGCTTCTTCAACAGGCGCGCGCGCTGCGACAATTCCTTGGCGTCGGCCTTGGCCAGGAAGGCGTCGAGGCCGCCGCGATGCTCGACCGAACGCAGCGCGTTGGCCGAAATGCGCAGGCGCACATTCTGGTTCAGCGCTTCCGAAATCAGCGTCACATTGACGAGGTTCGGCAGGAAGCGGCGCTTGGTCTTGTTGTTGGCGTGGCTCACATTGTTGCCGGTCTGGACTGCCTTGGCAGTGAGTTCGCAGGTGCGGGACATGGTTCTAACCTTCAGTTCTGTCTAGCCTGCCAAACCTTGTTCGCCCGCGCCGGGTGGCGCGCGGTTTCAGTCAGGCGGCCTTATGGAAAAGTTGGCGTTCCATAGTTGCATTTCGCCAATGCGTCAAGCTCCGGCTTACCCACGACTGTGACGAGCGTTTCACATAAAGGCCGGAATTCAGCCTATAAGCGGTCGGACAGGGACATCTCAAGCCGGAGTCGCCCGCCTCCGGTTAAAAAAAATCAAGGACCGAGCCCGCCATGCTTCGCCCGTCACATGCCGTTGTCGCCATACTTGTCGCCGCCTTGCCGACATCAACCCTTGCCGCCGCGCCCGCAGCCACCGCACAGTCCTTCAAGGGCGAATACACGGTGTCGTTCCTCGGCCTTTCCGTGGCCAAGGCGACATTTTCCAGCCACTACGAAGGCGGTAGCTATTCCATAGACGGCACCGTCTCCAGCGCGGGTCTCGCCACCTTGTTCGACGACACGAGCGGCACGATCTCGTCAAAGGGCAAGATCCTGGGCAAGCAGATGCAGCCACAGGTATTTCGCGCCGATTATAAGTCCGGCAAGAAGGCTTCCATGGTCGATATCCGCTTTGCCAATGGCGCGGTGACCGCCACCCAGGTCATTCCCGAACCGAAAAAGCGCAATCCCAAAAACTGGATACCGCTGGGCAGCAACGATCTGGCATCTGTGCTCGATCCCATGGCGGCTACCGTTATCCATGCCGACAGCCTCGACCAGGTCTGCGGGCGCAAGGTGAAATTCTATGACGGCGAGATGCGCGCCGACCTGACGCTGACCTACGCCTCGAAAGGATCGATCTCGGTCAAGGGTTACAAGGGCGACACCGTTACCTGCAAGATGAGCTTCGAGCCGGTGGCAGGCTACCGCAAGGGCCGCAAGGCGCTGAATTACCTGAAGAAGAAGAGCCAGATGATGGTGACGTTTGCACCGCTCGGCCAAACCGGCATATATGCGCCGATCCACGCCACGGTCGGGACGCAGATCGGCACCTTGACTGTCAGCGCGGGGCGGTTCGAAGCTACTGAATAGACGCGCCCACCCGAATAGAATGGGGCGAGTCGCCGGAGACGGGCATGGGGCGCGCAACACTGATCGGTTTCTCGGCGGTCGCCATGTGGGCGCTGCTGGCGTTGCTCACCGATGCGTCGGGCGCCGTGCCGCCATTCTTGCTCTCGGCCATCACCTTCACCATCGGCACCGCCGTCGGGTTGGTTGCCCGGCTGTTCATGCCGGCGACCGATAAAAGCCTGAAGATCCCACGCCAGGTCTGGGTGATCGGCATTGCCGGACTGTTCGGCTACCATTTCTTCTATTTCACCGCGCTGCGCAACGCGCCGGCGGTCGAGGCAAGCCTGATCGCCTATCTGTGGCCGCTGCTGATCGTGCTGGGATCAGCGCTGATGCCGGGCGAGAAGCTGGCCTGGAACCATGTCGTCGGCGCGCTGCTCGGGCTCGCCGGGACCGTGCTGATCGTCACCAAGGGTGGCGGCCTCGCCTTCGATGCTCGCTACACCTTCGGCTATGCGATGGCGGCCGTCTGTGCGCTGCTGTGGTCGTCCTATTCGCTGCTGTCGCGGCGCTTTCCGGCGGTGCCGACCTCGATCGTCACCTGGTTCTGCGCCGCCACGGCAGCCCTGTCCCTCATCTGCCATCTTCTGCTGGAAAAGACGGTGCTGCCCGATGGCCCCGGCCAGTGGCTGGCGGTGGTTGGTTTGGGGTTGATGCCGGTGGGTGCCGCCTTCTACGCCTGGGATATCGGCGTCAAACGAGGCAACATCCAGGTGCTCGGCGCGGCAAGCTATGCGGCGCCACTGCTGTCGACATTGGTGCTGATCGCGGCGGGCGTTGCCGAGCCGTCGCTGCGTATCCTGGCTGCCTGCGTACTGATCACCGGCGGCGCGGCGCTGGCGGCGAAATCGTTGTTCCTGCGCAAGGCGGCAACTGGCGGGGCAAGCGCATGACGATGCCGTTTGCCGGCGGCATCGACGCCAACGCAAATGCAACATTGATTTTTTCGCTGGTGGCGGCAGTGATCTACGCCTTCACCCTGGATATGCGGCCGACGCTGGCCCGCTCGGCGGCAAAGACGCTGGCCGTGGCCATGCTTGCGGCACTCGCCTTCATGCAAGGTGGGCCGCTGTTGCTCGTCGTCGCACTGCTGCTCAGCGGCGTCGGCGATGCCTTCCTGTCGCGTGACGGCGAAAAGGCCTTCCTCGGCGGGCTGGCCAGCTTCCTTGCGGCGCATGTCCTCTATGTGCCGCTCTTCCTGCTCGGCGGCGGCGGGCTGGATGTGCTCAGCACCGAGACATGGCGCGGCGCCATCGCGCTTGCCATGGCGGCCTTCGCAGTCGTCATGCTGGCGGCGCTCTGGCGCCGTGTCAGTCCCGGCCTGCGGGTGCCGATCGCCATCTATATCGCGGCCATTCTGGCGATGGGCATCTCGGCGTTGACGCTCGCCAATCCGTGGGTCATCGGCGGCGCTGTTATGTTCATGGCATCGGACGGGCTGCTTGCCGCGGAGAAATTCCTGGTTCCGGCAATAGCACCCTATCGCGCCGGCATCCGTTATGCGGTCTGGGTGCTCTACTATGCCGCCCAGCTCTGCATAACTCTTGGTTTTCTTCTGGCCTAAGGCTGCCAGCCCGGCTCGGCCATTTCAAACGCGGCGAAGTCGAAGCCCGGCGCCACGGTGCAGCCGACCAACGTCCATTCGCCGAGGCTGCGCGCCGATTGCCACCAGCCGGCCGGCACGACGATCTGCGGCCGCTCGCCCGCCGCAAGCTCAATGCCGAGCACCTGCTCGATCACCTGGTTAAGCATTGGACTACCTTCCTCGCACATCGACAGCGCCAGCGGCGCTCCGGCATGGAAGTGCCAGACCTCGGCCGCGTCCTTGACCCGGTGCCAGGCCGAAATCTGGTCCTGTTCAAGGAGGAAATAGATCGCCGTCGAATGGCCACGCGCGCCACCGGCGCCGTCGCGAAAGGTCTCGGCATACCAGCCGCCTTCCGGATGCGGCTTGAGGCCGAGCGTGGCGATGATTTCAGCGGCGCTGGTCATGGCTGATCCCGGTACGATGCTCAGAAATTGTCCTTGCGCTTGCGGATTTCCGCGAACACTTCGGCGTCCGGGGCCGCCTCCATACCGAGATGCTTGCGGATCGCCGGGTCGTGCCAGCGCAGGAACGGATTGGTCGACAATTCCTCGCCGATCGTGGTCGGCAGCGTCGCCTTGTTGTCGGCGCGCAGGGTCTCGATTTTGGCGGCGCGTTCCCTGAGCGCCGAATTGGTCGGGTCGACGGTCAACGCAAAGCGGGCGTTCGAAAGCGTATACTCATGGCCGCAATAGATGACCGTGTCCGCCGGGAGTGCGGCGAGCTTCTTCAGCGACTCATACATCACCGGCGGCTTGCATTCGAACAGCCGGCCGCAGCCGAGCGCGAACAAAGTGTCGGCGGTGAACGCCACTTTCGAGGCCGGAAAATGATAGGAGACATGGCCCGCAGTGTGGCCGGGCGTGGCGATGACATCGATCCGCTCACCGCCGAGATGGACGACCGAGCCTTGCCCGACGGTCTCGTCGATGCCGGGGATCTTTTCCTTTTCCGCCTCCGGTCCGACGATGCGCAGCTTGAAGCGCTCCTTCAGCGCCAGATTGGCCTCGACATGGTCGACATGGTGGTGGGTGGTCAGGATCATTGTCGGCTTCCAGCCGGTACGCTCGATAGCGGCAATGATCGGCGCTTCTTCGGGTGCGTCGATAATGGCGGTCTCGCCGCTTTTCGGGTCATGCACCAGCACGCCGAAATTGTCGCTGCGGCACATGAACTGTTCGATTTCGACGGGCATTGGCATCTCTCCATCTGTTGGCGCAGACATAGGGCGCTTGGCCGCTGATGTCATCTAGCTTTGCAGAACGTGCCGGCTTTGTTGAACTTGGGCGGCATCGCAGCTACCGTCCCGCGCATGCATTCCGATATCGTCGATCTCCGCTCCTTCTATTCGACCACGCTCGGCCGCCTGGCTGAACGCTCGATCACCATGGCGCTGTCCTCAATATGGGCAACAGTGCCCAATGAGCGGCTGGTCGGGCTCGGCTATACCTTGCCGTGGCTGGAGCGGTTCGGCACCGATGCCGAGCGGGTGTTTGCCTTCATGCCTGCTACGCAAGGCGCCGTCGTCTGGCCGGCGAACGGGCCGACGGCTACGGCGCTGGTCTTCGACGAGGAATTGCCGCTGGTCGATTCCTGCATCGACCGCATGCTGCTCGTGCATTCGCTCGAACATGTCGAAAACCCGCGCGAGACGCTGAACGAGATCTGGCGGGTGCTGTCGCCGGCAGGGCGCGTCGTCATCGTCGTGCCCAACCGGCGCGGTGTCTGGGCGCGGTTCGAGCACACGCCGTTCGGCAATGGCCGGCCGTTCTCGCGCGGCCAGCTGACAGAATTGCTGCGCGAGGCGAATTTCACACCGGCTTCCTGGTCCGACGCGCTGTTCTTCCCGCCATCGCCGCGGCGCTTCATGATGCGGTTCCACAATGTGCTGGAGCGCGCCGGCCGGCGGTTCTGGCCGATCTTTTCCGGCGTCATCGTGGTCGAGGCGCAGAAGCGGCTCTATCAGGGCGTGCCGGTCGCGCAGCGCGCCTCGCGCCGTGTCTTCGTGCCGGTACTGTCACCGCACGGTGCGACGCGGCTTGGCCGCCGGGCGGAAGGGGTGACATCGACGACGCGTCAGGTGACACCTTCGTGATCATCATGAAAACTGGTGTTGCGTGGGTTTTTCCCACCTATCTGTCGCAGATGCATTCGCGGTCCGTTTGAGCGGCGGATGCCTTCAAGTCTCTCCATCTGGTTCAGCAACGCTTCTGAACGCAAGGACCTCGTGCATGGCTGATCAACCGGACAAGTCCGCCACCGCTCAGCCGGCAACCGTCGAAGCCAGCAGCCTGCGCGATCAGGTGGCGACGATCAAACGGGCGCTGGTAGGCTCACCGGTGCGCAAGTGGCTGGTCTGGACGTCGGTCGGCATTATGGCGGTCATCGTCGCCACGTCGATCGGCCAGGTTCTGCTCAACCGCTGGAACCAGCCTTTCTACGATGCGCTGGCGCGTCGCGACATGGCGGCCTTCCTGCATCAGCTGATGATCTTTGCCGTGATTGCCGGCACGCTGCTCCTGCTCAACATCGCTCAGACCTGGCTCAACCAGATGATCCGGCTGAAGCTGCGCGAGGCGCTGACGCTCGACCTGATCGACCAATGGATGCGGCCGGCGCGGGCCTTCCGGCTCGCCAATGCCGGCGCCATCGGCGTCAATCCCGACCAGCGCATGCAGCAGGATGCCGCGCATCTGTCCGATCTGTCGACGGACCTCGGCGTCGGCCTGCTGCAATCCTTCATCCTGCTGGTGTCGTTCGTCGGCGTGCTTTGGCAACTCTCGTCGGGCTTCGTCTTCCACATCAACGGCTGGTCGCTGGCGATACCGGGCTACATGGTCTGGGCCGCGTTCCTCTATGCCGGCATCGCCTCCTGGCTGAGCTGGCTGGTCGGGCGGCCGCTGATCCGCCTCAACAGCGACCGCTACACCCGCGAGGCCGAGCTGCGTTCCGGGATGGTGCGCGTCAACGAGAATGTCGACGCCATCGCGCTCTATCACGGCGAAGCCGATGCCAAGAGACGGCTCGAAATCGACCTTGGCACGGTGCTGGGCGCGATGCGAAACATCTACAAAGCGCAGATCAACCTTTCCTGGGTGACCGATACCTATGGCTGGATCACCGTGGTGGCGCCGATCCTTGTGGCATCGCCGGTCTATTTTTCAGGCGATATCAGCTTTGGCGGGTTGATGATGGCGGTCGGCGCCTTCAACCAGGTGCACTCGTCGCTGCGCTGGTTCATCAACAATATCGGCGGCATCGCCGACTGGCGCGCCACGCTGATGCGCGTTGCCGACTTCCGCATTGCGCTCGATGAAACCGATGTGTTGCACGACAAGGAAAAGCGCATCGAATTCGGCGATAACGCCAATGGCAGCCTGACCTTCGAGAAGCTCCAAGTGGCCTCGCCGGAGGGCCGCACCAAACTTTCAGACAGCCATGTCGAGATCCATCCCGGTGAGCGCGTCATGATCACCGGCGACCCAGGCGCCGGCAAGACATTGTTCTTCCGCGCCATTGCCGGCCTTTGGCCCTGGGGCAGCGGGCGGATCGGCTTGCCGGCCGGAGAAACGCCGATTTTCGTGCCGCGTGTTCCGTATTTTCCTGCCGGCACGTTACGCGAAGTGCTGCATCCGAATGGCTCGGCGCCGGCTGGCGATGCTGATTTTGGGGCGGTGCTGGCCGAGGTCGGCCTCGAGCGGCTGTCATCCTTGCTCGACCGTTCCGCACGCTGGGAGCGGGAACTCAACGATGACGAACAGCGGTCGCTGGCCTTCGCCAGGCTGGCCTTGCGGCAGCCGAAATGGGTGATCATCGACGAAGCGATGGACGCGTTCGATGGTCCTTCGCTGCGAAGGGTACTGTCCATGCTGGAGAAACGCCTGCCGGAAACCGCGATCCTCAACATCGGGCGCGGACTGCACAATGGTCATTTCTTTCCACGCGCATTGAACATCGTGAAGGATACGGGTGCTGCGCCATTGAAACCCGCCCGAGTCAGGACCGGCGCCATCGACCCGCCGCCGAAAGCGGCCGTGCGGCGAAAGAAGTAGAAGGGGCTTTATTTCGCCGCGATCGCGGCGAAGATTCACGGGTCGAAACATCCGTGGTGCGGCCATGCTCGATGCGCTCAGCCTGCTTGCCTGCCTTGCCTGCACCACGCCCGTGGCTGCCCCGGCCGTTGCCGTGGATGTCGAACTGGTGCTGGCCGTCGACATATCACAGTCGATGGACGAGAGGGAGTTCGCGCTGCAGCGCGCTGGCTATGTCGAGGCGCTCAGGCATCCCGATTTCATCAAGGCCGTGCGCTCGGGAACCACCGGGCGCATCGCGCTTGCCTATTTCGAATGGGCGGGCGTCGTGCGCGAGGATGGCGTCATCGCCTGGCAGGTGATCGACAGCGCAGAGAGCGCCAACGCCTTCGCCGACAGAATAGAAGCGCGGCCGTTCCGCAGCTTTCGCGGCACCTCGATTTCCGGTGCGCTTGCCTTCGGCGCCGGGCTGTTCGAGGGCACGGGGTTCGATGCGCCACGCAGCGTCATCGACATTTCCGGCGACGGTCCCAACAACACCGGGCTGCCCGTCGCCACGACACGCGATGCGGCGGTGGCCAAGGGCATCGTCATCAACGGCCTGCCGATCCTGATCAGCCCGTCGCCGACGTTCAGCCATCTCGACCAGTATTATGACGACTGCGTCACCGGTGGGCCAGGCTCCTTCGTGTTGCCGATCTATGCGGCCTCGGAATTCGCCACCGCCATACGCCGCAAGCTGATCCTGGAGGTGAGCGGCATCGCCGATGCGACCGTGGTCCCGATCGATGCCGCCGCACCCATGGACTGCCTACAGGGCGAACGCGACCGGCGGCTATATTCCGACCCATATCTGCCGGAACTCGACAAATGAGGTTTGAGGCAGTTCGGAGGGGAAAGCCGCTGCGCGGCTTGTCGGCAAACTTCAGGCCGGCCGTGCACCGTATTTGTCGCGAAATTCGGCATAGAGATCGCGGCGCCAGCGCCGGCCGCCGACATAGCCACGCAACAGCTGCGGCAGCGAATAGCCAAGCGCCTTCGACGACCGGTTGGCCATATAGCCGGAGAACGCCTGCGAAACCCTGCCCTTGAGTGCATCGGCGATGAGCTGCCGGGCGATCATGTAAGGCGGAATGTAGGGGTAGCGGTCGGCGATATAGGGGTGCTTGTCGATCAAGCTCGCATAGGCTTCGACATAGCCGTCCCGGCGACCGGAGATCGAATTCTCCGAGTTGTACTTTTTCCAGTCGATCACTTCGGACAGCTGCGCGCCGCTGCGACGGGCAAAGCGCAGCAACAATTCGCGATCCTGCATGCGCGTGACGTCACTGTCGTAGCCGCCGATGGCCAGCAGCGACTCGCGCCGGGCGGTGATTGCCGACCCGGCAATGAAGATGGTCTGCGCGACAAGGGCCCGCTCCAGCGAGTCGCGGCTCAGCAGCGCCTCGCGGTTGACGCAGTTGGTGCGGCGATTGCCCTTCAGCGACACGAAGGAACTGATCAGCACTTCGAGTGAGGGATTGTTGTCGAACTGCTCCAGCGTCCGCGCCAGGCGATCCGGCAAATAGACGTCGTCGGAATCGAGGAATGTCACCACCGGCGCCTGCGCCCGCTCGATGCCGGCATTGCGGGCGGCATTGGCGCCGCGCCATTTCGAGCCAACATAGATCAGCCGTGGATCGCGGATTTCGGCAAGTGCGGCTGCCGTACCGTCGGTCGAGCCGTCATCGACGACAATGTGTTCGAACCGGGGAAAATTCTGCGCCAGCACGCTCTCCACGGCGCGCACCACCTTGCTGCGGCGATTGTGCGTCGGTGTGATCACCGAGATCAGCGGAGCGAGGTCGGTTGCCTTGGACATGTTGCTTCGATTGTGCCCCGAAATGCCTGGAGGCCGGAGGTTTTGATGGTCGCCGTCCAAGCCTTACCCCGGGATGGCATTCGATTCGACGCTACAAAAAACCAGCGGCAATGTCATCACAAACTGTTGAGCCAGGACGCCGTAAGCCGGCCGATTACCCCAGACGTAATCGACCGATGGCCATCATGTCTGCAGATTGCGCCAACGAAGCCGGTCGTCGGGCTTCGATCTCACAGGGAGTTCAGCCGTGGCCGCCTACGCCGTCGCCCATATGCGTCAAGTCACAATGGGCCCGCAGATTGTCGAGTATCTGCAGAGGATCGACGCCACATTGGAGCCGTTCGGCGGCCGCTTCCTTGTCCACGGCGGCGACATGGACGTGGTCGAAAACGAATGGCCCGGGCATCTGATCGTCATCGAGTTTCCGGACAGGGCGCATGCGTGGGGCTGGTACGATTCATCAGCCTATCGGGAGATTCTGGCCTTGCGCACCGACAACTCCCACGCCGATGTGATCATCGCCGATGGCGTTCAGCACCCGCACAAGGCGACGGACGTGCTGGAATAGGGGCAAACTACCGCTTCAGCAAGAACACCGCTTGCTGGCCGAAGAAATTCCAGAACCACCATGGCATCGACAGTCCGATCTTCTGGCCGTTGCCGTCGAGCGCGGTGGCTTTCTCGACCGAAGCGCCGAGTTCCTCGACCAGATTGACGAAGTCGCGGATGGTGCAGAAATGGATGTTGGGCGTGTCGTACCAGGAATAGGGCAGGTCCGCGGTCACCGGCATCCGGCCATTGACGAACAGCGACAGCCGCACCCGCCAGTGGCCGAAATTGGGGAAGGAGACGATGGCGCGGTTGCCGATTCGCAGCAGCTCGTCGAGCACCAGCTTCGGGTTGCGGGTCGCCTGCAGCGTCTGAGACAGGACGACGAAGTCAAAACCCTTGTCTGGATAGAATTCGAGGTCGGTATCGGCATCGCCCTGGATGACCGAGAGACCGCGCGCCACGCATTCATTGACGCCGCGCTGTGACAGCTCCAGCCCGCGGCCGTCGACCTGCTTGGTCTCCTGCAGGAGTTCGAGCAGCAGGCCGTCGCCGGAGCCGACATCGAGCACCCGCGACTGCGGCGGTATCAGGTTGGCCACGACTTCGAGGTCGACGCGCTGGCTGCCATTGACGCTCATGAGGCGAGCCCCCTTGCGCGGGCCGCCGAGCCGATGAAGCCCTTGATGGCGGCAAACAGTTCGGGTTCATCGAGCAGGAAGGCATCATGGCCGCGGTCGGTGTCGATCTCGACGAAGGAGACGGAGGCGCCGGCGGCGTTGAGCGCATGCACGATCGAGCGGCTCTCCTCGGTCGGGAACAGCCAGTCCGAGGTGAAGGACACCAGGCAGAAGCGGGTCTTGGTCCCGGCAAAGGCATCTGCCAACCGGCCGCCATGGTCGGCGGCGAGGTCGAAATAATCCATCGAACGGGTCATGTAGAGGTAGGAGTTGGCGTCGAAGCGGTCGACGAATGTCATGCCCTGGTGGCGCAGATAGCTTTCGATCTGGAAATCTGCGTCGAAACCGAAGGTCAGCGCTTCGCGGTCCTGCAGATTGCGGCCGAATTTCCGATGCAGGGCGGCTTCCGACAGATAGGTGATGTGGGCGGCCATGCGCGCCACGGCGAGCCCCTTTTCCGGGCGCTTGCCGTGCTCGAAATATTTGCCGCCATGCCAGTCCGGATCGGCCATGACGGCCTGCCGGCCGACCTCGTGGAAGGCGATGTTCTGCGAGGAATGGCGTGCGCCTGTGGCGATCGGCAGGGCCGAGAAGACGCGCTCGGAATAGCACGATGCCCATTCCAGCACCTGCATGCCGCCCATCGAGCCGCCGAGCACGCAAAACAGCTTTTCGATGCCGAAATGGTCGACCAGCATCAGTTGCGCCCGCACCATGTCGCGGATGGTGATGATTGGCAGGTCGAGGCCGTAGGGCTTGCCGGTGGCGGGATTGGTCGAGGCCGGACCCGTGGAGCCGAGGCAGCCGCCGATGACGTTGGAGCAAATGACGAAGAAGCGGTTGGTGTCGATGATCTTGCCGGGACCGATCAGCACTTCCCACCAGCCGGGCTTGCCGGTCACCGGATTGGTGCTGGCGACATGCTGGTCGCCGGTCAGCGCGTGGCAGACCAGGATGGCGTTGGTGCGGGCATCGTTGAGGGCGCCATATGTCTGGTAGGCGATCTGGAACGGCGACAAAAGCGTGCCGGCGTCGAGCTTCAGCGGCTTGTCAGGGCCAAAACGCAACACAGGGCTCGACGGGTTGTCGGCCTCGTTGTTGGTTTTTGTAGCGCGGAGCGCGGCCATGTGACTCTCCTTGCCCGCCGTCAGGCAATAAAAAACCGGCAGTGCGATCGCAAAGCCGGTTACGTCACGCAAACGGCCCTTTAGCGAGTTGTTTAACGTGGCTGCAAGCCGACCGGCCAAATCACCACGGAACTGTTGCGTTCTTCTAGAACTCGTGCGGCCCGGCGTCAACGGCCAGCTATTGCCCGCCTCTCGACATTCGCGGCTACGGCTTGTATTTCCGCTGCGGCCTCCGGACGGAGGCATTCTCGATGGATTTGCGACATGGACAAGACAGCGGACAAGGCACGGCCGACGCCCCGCGCGGGCATTATGGACATCGACGCCTATGTGCCGGGCAAGAGCACGGCACCGGCCGGCGTCGCCAAGGTCCATAAATTGTCGTCGAACGAGAACCCGCTCGGCCCGTCGCCGAAGGCGATCGAGGCCGCGCGCGAAGTGGCTGGCAAGCTCGATGTCTATCCCGACGGCACCGCCCGCCGGCTGCGCGAGGCGATCGCCGAGGTGCATGGCCTCAACCCGGCAAACATCATCTGCTCCAACGGTTCCGACGAGATTTTGGGCCTGCTGGCGCAGACCTATCTGGCGCCAGGCGATGAGGCGATTTTTACCGAACATGCCTTCATGGTCTACAAGATCTACATTCAGTCGGCGGGGGCCAAGCCGGTTGCTGTGAAGGAAACCGAGGAGCGCGCCGACGTCGACGCGATCCTGGCCGCGGTGACGCCGCGGACCAAAATCATCTTCCTCGCCAATCCCAACAATCCGACCGGCACCTATCTGCCGTTCCAGGAGGTCCGCCGCCTGCATTCCACGCTCCCGGGCAACGTGCTTCTGGTGCTCGACGCGGCCTATGCCGAATATGTCAGGCGCAATGACTACGAGGCCGGCATCGAGCTGGCGGGCAGCGCACAGAATGTGGTCATGACCCGCACCTTCTCCAAGCTCGGCCTTGGCGGCGCGCGCATCGGCTGGATGTATGGCCCACTGCACATCGTCGATGCCATCAACCGTATCCGCGGCCCTTTCAACGTTAACGCAACAGCGATCGAGGCCGGCATTGCCGCCATCCGCGACCGCGCCCATGTCGAGCGCAGTTCGTTGCACAACGAGACCTGGCTTACCTGGCTGAATGAAGAGCTGACGAAGCTTGGGCTCAGGGTGACGCCCAGCGTCGGCAATTTCGTCCTCATCCACTTTCCCGACGACAAGAAGCATTCGGCTGAGGCGGCGGACGACTACCTCACCCAGCGCGGCTATATATTGCGGCGCGTTACCGGCTATGGCTTTCCCAATGCGCTGCGCATGAGCGTCGGCACCGAAGAAGCCAATCGCGGCGTTATCGACGCCCTCACGACGTTCCTGAAAAGCTGAAACAATGACATCACCGATGTTTGAAAAGATCGCGCTGGTCGGCATCGGCCTGATCGGCTCGTCGCTGGCCCGCGTTATCCGCCGCGAGGGCCTGGCCCGCCATGTCGCCATCGCGACGCGCAGCCCGGCCACGCTGGCGCGGGCGAAGGAGCTCGGTCTTGGCGAGAGCTACACCACCGGCGCCAGGGAAGCGGTCCGCGACGCCGACCTGATCATCGTCTCGGTGCCTGTGGGATCGTCGGGCGAGGTGGCGCAAGAGATCGCGCCGGGGCTGAAAAAGGGCGCCATCCTCACCGATGTCGGTTCGACCAAGGCCTCCGTCATTGCGCAAATGCAGCCCTATGTACCGGACGGCGTGCACTTTATTCCGGGGCACCCGCTGGCAGGTACGGAGAAATCGGGCCCGGATGCGGGTTTCGCCGACCTGTTCGAAAACCGCTGGTGCATCTTCACGCCGCTGCCGGGAACCGATCCGGCCGCGCTGGAAAAGCTGTCGGAATTCTGGCGGCGCTGCGGCTCCAACATCGACTCGATGGACCCGCAGCATCATGACATGACGCTGGCCATCGTTTCGCATCTTCCGCACATCATTGCCTACAACATCGTCGGCACGGCCGACGATCTGGAATCGGTGACCAAGTCGGAAGTGATCAAATATTCGGCTTCCGGTTTCCGCGACTTCACCCGTCTGGCCGCCTCCGACCCGACCATGTGGCGCGACGTGTGCCTGCACAACAAGGATGCCATCCTGGAAATGCTGGCGCGCTTTTCGGAGGACCTCGCCTCGCTGCAGCGGGCGATCCGCTGGGGCGACGGCGACAAGCTGTTCGACCTGTTCACCCGCACCCGGGCCGTTCGCCGTTCGATCATCGAGGCCGGCCAGGATATCGACGTGCCGGATTTCGGCCGGCAGGCGGTCGAGCACCCGGTGAAAAGTTAAATCTGTTTCAGACGGGCCAGGTCGCCGCGACCATGGCCATTGTCTCGGCCCGGTCCGGCGCGCCCAGCCGGCCGCCGAAGCGCTGGCATTTGAGCGCGGCCGCCGCGCTGGCAAAGCGCAACGCGTGCTCGACCGACATGGCCTCAGCAAGTCCAACGGCAAAGGCGCCGTGGAAAACGTCGCCGGCGGCCAGCGTGTCGACCGCCTTGACCTTCGGCGCCGCGATGTGGCGCACGCATCCGGCGGACCGGTCATGCCACCAGCTTCCCGAGGCGCCGCCGGTCACCGCCACGAAGGCGTCTGTGCGGCTGGCGAGGTCGGCGCAGGCGGTTTCGGGATCCAGCGCGTGGCCGCAGACAATGCGTGCAGCCGTCTCCGAAGCGACGATGTGCGACGCCAGCGGCAACAGATGCTCCAGCACCTCCAGCGGCGCCGTGTCGGCGTCGAGGATTGCCGGGCAACCGGCGTCGCGCGCGGCGGTCAAGGCAAGAGCGGCGGCGCCCGGCCAGCGCACATCGACCAGCACGGCATCGAAGCCGGAAAGATCGGCGACAGGCACCGCCTCGGGGTCGGCCTGCGCCTTTGGGTCGTAGAAGGGCACGATGATGCGCTCGCCATGAGCGTCGACCAGGATCGCGGCCAGCGCCGAGCGGGCGCCTTCGACGCGGCGGACAAAGCCGCAATCGACGCCCTCGGCCTCGATGCCGGCCAGCAATTGGTCGCCGACGGCATCGTCACCTGCACTTGCCCACAGGAACACCTCGGCGCCGAGACGGCGGGCGGCGCAGGCAGCACTTGTCGCCATGCCCGAGGCGATCTGGATGCCGTCCGAGGCGATGAACTTGCCCTGATGCGTGGGCAGGGTTTCGACGCGCAGGATGGTATCCAGCGTCAGCGCGCCAACGCTCAGCAGTTTCACCGGTCGGTTCATGCGTCGGCTTGCTCGAGCATGATCTCTCCCCAAAAGCCGTTCCCGCTCTTTGCGATCATGCTCTATCTCTTTGTTTTAACGGAATTCCGGACGGAAAACCGCTCACACTTTTCTTGGAATTGCTCTAATCGAGCGGCTTGATCTTGCCCAGCGGAATGAAGCCGAGCGAGACCTTGCCCTTCACCACCTTGAGCGGCATCGACGGTTCGTTGCCGAGCAGCGCCAGACCGGCAAAGCCTTGCTCGATCTGGCTCTTCTGCTCGGGGATTGCGGTGGCGAGGATTGCCGCCACGGCTTTGGGATCCTGCAGCTTGATCGTCAGGTCGGCATTGACCAGGCCGTTGGCGTCGACCGACACCGGGCCGGAGACGGTGATGCGCGCGGTTCCCGACGACAGATCGAGCTTGTGGATGTCGGCCGCCTGGCCGCGCAGGCTCCTGGCCTGCGTCTTCATCAGCGCGACGCCGTTCTTCAGCGTCGCGTCGCCGCTGCCGTCGAGCGGCGGCAGCACGCGCCCGCCGATCGCGTCGGCGTCGATCTCAAGATCGGTGAAGCTGCCGACGTAGCCGATGTCCTGGCCGTCGGGCCGCAACTCGCCCGCCGCGGTTCCGGCGCTGAACAGTGAAACCGGATCAGTGTCGTCGGCCGGATCCGTCTGGCCGGACAAGCTCTCCGCCTGCAGCGAAATGCTCCGGGGCAGGGGCCAGAAGAGCTTGGCATTGGCCTGCAGATTGTCCCAGTCGATCCATAGCGGCGCCATCCCCGGCACCGAGGTGCGCAGCGGCCCACGCAACTCGGCGGCAGGCGACAAAGGCCGGATGAGCTCTGCAACGAAGTTGAAGCTGCCTGCCGAGGCGGCAACGTTCCTGGCGTCGTCCTCGTAAGCCAGATTGTCACAGGAGATGGCAAAACTCAGGGGGTAGCCGCTGACGGTGAGGTTGGCGCAGCCGGCCTCGATGCCTTTGTCCTTGAGCGAGGCCACCGCCTTGTCGGCTTCGCTGCTGACGCGACCGGCGACATAGAACCAGACTGCGCTGTAGACGCCGAACAGCATAACGAGCAAGGCAGCGAGCCACATCAGCCGGCGGCGAAACTTCGACGGACGCTCGTCACTTGACGTCATGCTGCGGCTTTCATTAACGCGGGCGTGTTGCGGGTGGACTGTGGCTTACGCAAAAGCAAAAAGAACAGAAGAGCACCGATTCCGATGCGGCGGCGTCACTCTCGTACAATCAGGCTTGGCGATATGGGCGATTTTTGGGTTTTTGGCTACGGCTCGCTGATCTGGCGACCGGGATTCGCCCATGTCGAGACACGGCGCGCGCGGCTTTACGGCTACCGCCGGTCGCTCTGCGTCTATTCCTTCGTGCATCGCGGCACGCGCCAGCGGCCGGGCCTGGTGCTAGGCCTCGACCGTGGCGGCTCCTGCATCGGGCTGGCCTTTCGCGTGCCCGGCGAGCTGCGCGATGAGGTGCTGACCTATCTGCGCGAGCGCGAATTGGTGACCAGCGTCTACCTCGAGCGTGTGCTCGATATCAGCCTCGACGGGAATGGGGCGGCCGCGGGAGAGAGAGTGAAAGCGGTTGCCTATATCGTCGACCGCCAGCATGAGCAGTATGCCGGCGGGCTCGACCCCGCGCATGCGGCAGGTGTTATCCGTGGCGCCGTCGGCCAGTCCGGAAACAACGAGGACTATGTGCTCAACACGCTGCAGCATCTCGCGGCGCTGGGTATCAGCGACCACTGGCTGGAAGAGGTGGCGAAGCGGATCGCCTCGTGAGCCAGTGGACCACGGCGAGCCTGCAGGCGAAGCGCTCGCGCCTTTGTGAAGCGCTGGCCCGCTGGAAAATTGGCTGAGGCCTTTGACCTCGGCGCGGCGAGACCTAGCTTAGCTGCGGCCCGAAGCATTCGGGTCGCCCGCCGCCAGCCCACGGAGCCCCGTCTTGCAAAAACGCCGTCTCGGTCAAACCGACCTTTCCATCGCGCCGCTGGTCCTGGGCGGCAATGTCTTCGGCTGGACCGCGGACGAGAAGACCTCCTTCGACCTGCTCGACCGGTTCGGCGGCGCCGGCCTCAACGCTATCGATACGGCCGATGCCTATTCGCGCTGGGTGCCCGGCCACGCGGGCGGCGAGTCCGAGACCATCATCGGCAAATGGATGAAAAGCCGCGGCAACCGTGACAAGATCATCGTCATCACCAAAGTCGGCTCGGATATGGGACAAGGCAAGAAGGATCTGTCCGCTGCCCATATCGAAAGGGCAGTCGAGGCGTCGCTCAAGCGACTGCAGACCGATGTCATCGACCTCTATTTGTCGCACTGGCCGGACCCGACCACGCCTTATGAAGAGACGCTCGGCGCCTACCAGAAGCTGCTCGCTGCCGGCAAGGTCCGCCATATCGGCGCCTCGAATCTCGACGCCGGCCAGCTGCGCGCCGCGCTCGATGTTGCCAGCCTGCGCGGGCTGCCGCGCTACAGCGTGCTGCAGCCGGAATACAATCTCTACGATCGCTCATCCTTCGACGGGCCGCTGCATGATGTGTGCGTGGCCGAGGATATCGGCGTCATCACCTATTTCAGTCTCGCCAAGGGGTTTTTGAGCGGCAAATACCGTAGCGAGGCCGATCTCGGCAAAAGTGAACGCGGCGGCGGCGTGAAGGCTTATCTCAATGCGCGCGGCATGCGCATTCTGGCCGCACTCGACACTGTGGCGGCGCGCCATTCGGCCAAGCAGGCGGAAGTAGCACTCGCATGGGTGATGGCGCAGCCCGGCATCACTGCGCCGATCGCCAGCGCCACGACGCTGGACCAGGTCGACAGCCTGGTGCGCGCCGCATCGCTGAAGCTCAGCGCGGAGGATCTCGTGGCGCTGGACAAGGCCAGCGCCTAGCCGCGCAGGTTCGGCACGATCGTTCAAGACGACGGCTGTCCGCCTTGCCACACTGTTCTCCATTATTGTGGAGAAGAGGCAGCATGGCCGCAGACATTCTTTCGCAGGCGCAGCCCTGGCAGCAATTGCTGGCGCTGGTGCTGGCGGCAACCGTCGTCATGGGCAGTCCTGGCCCGGCGACGATCAGCGTCACGGCGATAGGGGCCGCCTTCGGCCTGCGCAATTCGCTTCACTACACATCGGGGATCATTTTAGGCACGGTCGCGGTGCTGCTGGTCGTGGCCACCGGCATCAAGGCTATCCTCACCTCGATGCCGGGCGTAGCGCCAGTGCTGGCGGTCGCTTCAGCCGCCTATATTCTCTACCTCGCCTACAGAATAGCGACAGCGCCGCCGCTGGCCGCGCGTGACAGCAGCGCGGTTCTGCCGACCTTCCTCGGCGGCTTCCTGCTCGCCGTTGCCAACCCGAAAGCCTATCTGGCGATTGCTGCGGTCCTTGCTGGCTCCGCGACCGCAGCTCTCGGCATCCCGGCCAGGCTGGCGGTTCTCACCCTGATGATCGTAGCCATCCATGTGCTGTGGCTGCTGGCCGGCGCGGCCTTCGCCCGCACCCTGCGCCAGCCGCTGACGTCGCGGATCATCAATCTGGCCTTCGCGGCGACGCTGGTGCTGACCACGGCGCTGGCGGCGTGGCCTTGAGCCGGCCCGCAGAAGAGATCAAGCTTTGGTCTTTTTTGTTTTGGCGCGATTCAGGACGGAAAAAACCGCTCACACTTTTCCTGGAATTGCTTTGGCGGCCGCGGCGAGTTCGGCCAGCCGCTTGACCGCCGTCGGCGGCATTTGCGGCGGGTTAGGAGCCTGCGATGCCTCGATCAGCAGCTGGTCGCAGGCGGCTTCCGTATCGCCGATCAGCCGGTCCATGAATTCGTCCTTGCCGAGCCCGGGCGGGATCGGCGGCAGGAAGCGGGCCTTGATGGTGCCGGGAAAGCGCAAAAATTTGCGGCGAGGCCAATAGAGGCCGGCGACATGGGCGACCGGTACCACCGGGACGCCAAGCTGCGTATAGAGCTCGACAATGCCGTATTTGTAAGCCGGCTCGTCGCCTGGCGCTCGGCGCGTGCCTTCGGGGTAGATAATCAGCTGGCGCGGATTGCGCCCCATCTCCTGCTTTGTCGATGCAACGACCTGCTTCAACGCCTTGGAGCGGCTGCCGCGGTGAACCGGGATCATCCGCATCTTCAGGATGTACCAGCCGAAGAAGGGGATCCAGGTCAGCTCGCGCTTCAGGATATAAAGCGGATCGTGGAGGAAGGGAAAGAAAGCGATCGCGTCCCAAAACGACTGGTGTTTCGGCGCCAGGATGAAAGAGCCCTCCGGCAGGTTCTCGACGCCGGTGATGTCGCTCCTGGTGCCGGCGATCTTGTCGTAGAGCCACAGGCTGGTGCGCGACCAGAATTTCGGCACGAACCAGGCGCGATGGCGTGGCGAGAGGAAGTAGTAAGGGGTCCAGAGGACCATCTGGACGATCAGATTGACATAGAAGACGAAGTTGAACGCCAGCGAGCGGATATAGAGCATGCGGGGAAGGGCCCGTTGAGGAGGTGTGCGTTGGTTACACCAAGCGCGGGCAAAAAGGAAACGCCGCAATGGCCTGACATAGGCCGGCTCGCCACTGACTCAAGCCAGTCTCAACTCACCACGTCGCCTGCAATAACCGCTGCTTCAGCCGCGGAGCGGCGAAATCGAGGAACGCCCTTAGTTTCACCGCCAGCAGGCCTTGGCCGGCATGGACGAGGCTCACCGGCCACGGCTGCGGCTCGAAGGGTCGCAAGACCGGGACGAGCACGCCGGAACGTACTGCGTCCGCGATCTGGTAGGAGAGCACCCGCGTCATCCCGGCGCCTGCAATCGCGGCATCGATTGCAGCTTCCGCCGTGTTGACGCGCAGCCGTGAGTGGATCGGCACGATCAGTTCGCCCTTGTCGCCGGCAAAGCTCCAGCTGGCGAGCGCTGCAGGCCCTTCGAAACTGATGCATTCATGCGCGGCCAGATCGTCCGGCGCCCGCGGCATGCCATGCGCGGCGATATAGGCGGGGCTGGCGCACACGACGCGACGGATCGCGCCGACGCGGATGGCAATGAGGCTCGAAGGCGCAAGCTCGCCGATGCGGATGGCAAGGTCGAGATGTTCCTCCGCCAGTTGGGTTATCCGGTCAGCCAGCGCCAGGCGAATGTTGACTTGAGGATAAGCCGCCAGGAATTCGGTGACGACAGGCAGCACGTGCAGGCGACCAAAGACGACCGGCGCGGTGATGAACAGGTCGCCGGTCGGCGTGCTGTATTCGCCGGCAGCGGTGCGTTCGGCTTCGCCGACCTCGCCGAGGATGCGGCGGCAGGCGGCGAGATAGGCCTGGCCGGCATCGGTCAGCGTGAGCTGCCGGGTCGAACGGTTCAGCAGGCGCGCCTGAAGGTGCTTTTCGAGGTCGGAAACCTTGCGGCTGACCGTTGCCAGTGGAATGCCGAAATGGCGGCCGGCAGCGGAAAGGCTGCCCGCTTCCACCGCGGCGACGAACAGCGACATGGCTTCGAGACGATCCATACTTTCTTCCGGAAATTGGAAGGATAGCTTGCAACTATGCCATCTACATCCAAAACATGGAAGGATCTACCTCTTCGCGTACAATGGCCGTGTTTCGGCCTCGCGGAGGCTTCCATGAATGCTCACACTTTCACCAGCGATGTCGCCTTCACGCCGACGGTCAAGGCGATCCAGACCCGCAAAGGTTCGCGCAAGGGCTATGCCAGCGCCGAGGAGCGCGGCGGATGGCGCGCCCATATGACGCCCGACCTCGCCGACTTCATCGCGGCGCAGACCAGCGTCTTCCTGTCGACGGCAAATGGCGAGGGTCAGCCCTACATCCAGCATCGCGGCGGGCCAGCCGGCTTCCTCAAGGTGCTGGACGAGAAGACCATCGGCTTTGCCGATTTCTCCGGGAACAGGCAGTTCATCACGCAGGGGAATCTCGCCGACAACAACCAGGCATTCCTGTTCCTGATCGACTATGCGCATCGCCAGCGCGTCAAGATCTGGGGCACGGCGCGCGTCGTCGAGGACGATGCCGAGCTTCTGGCAAGGCTGATGCCGCAGGACTACAAGGCGCGCCCCGAGCAGGTCATCTTGTTCACCGTCTCGGCCTGGGATGCCAATTGCCCGCAACACATTCCGCAGCGATTCGAGGCCGCCGATGTCGCGGCCGCACTCGCCGAACGCGACAAGCGGATTGAAAGCCTCGAACAGGAGATTGCGCGGCTGCGTGGCGCGGAAGACGGCACGGCCAAGGGGTAATCGAGCGCCGTCAGAGTCGTCTGTCTGGACGCAATTCCCAAGGGAAAGCGTACGTGCTTTTCCCGGGGAAACCGCTACACACTTTTCCTGGAATTGCTTTAGTCCTTGGCGGTCGAAACCTCGGCCAGTGCGACGCTGTCGGCAGTCTGGCGGACCGGGACGACGCCGCGCGCAAGCGCCAGCAGGTATTTGCTGTATTCGGTCAGAAGCACGCGTAGCGCTTCCGGCTTGGTCAGCCAGTCGCCATTGTCCAGATTGGTGTTGACCACCGGATAGGGTTCAAGCCTGGCGCCATGCAGCAGGCGGCCCATCTCGAGCAGGCTGCGCGGCATGTGGTAATTGTTGGTGACGAGGATGACGCTGCCATAGGCGTGGCTCTCCACCCATTTAGCGCTTTCCTCGGCATTGCCGATCGTGTCGAGCGCGGCGCGGTCGATGTCGACACAGCAGGAAAACAGCGCCTTGTCGCCGCCGGTAGCAGCCTGCAATTGGCGGCGGCTGGCAGAGGGATGCACGCCTGAGATCAGCAGCCGCTCGCCCTTGCCGGAGGCAAGCAGATCGAGTGCTGCGTCGAGGCGGGCCTGACCGCCGGTCAAGACGATGATCGCATCGGCCTTGGCTGGGTTGGTCGGGGTCGTCATGTGGCTGACCTTGCTGGCGAACCAGCCGAAGCCACCGGCAAACAGGGCCACCAGCAGCAGTAGACAGAGGGAGGCGAGACGCAGGGCGGTGCGCAAACGGCCCAGCCCGGTACGCACACGCAAACGCACCACTGGCATCTGTCCAGCCGTTCCGGTCGACTCCCGCGCGTTCATCATCCTATGGTTAATCCTGAAATGCCTTTTTGGTAAGGAAAAAAGCGCACATTGCGTTACGTCGGTTTTCGATCCGTGATCGTCCCTTCCATTCCTGTCCTTGCCCCCGAACTGTTTTCGCATCTGCCCTCACGGTTCACCCCGCACCCGGCTGGCGGACATCGATGTCGCTGAGATAGGCGACGACGGTGGCGTGCGAGGTCGCCGCCGTCAGTCCGCCGATCACCAGCACCATCAGGCCGACGCCGAGATAGCCTGCCGATCCGATGGCGAAATTGCCGAACAAAGCGGTGGCCTGGTCGGCCTGCGGCGTTGCCATGTTGCGCGACGACCACCAGGAAAAGACGATGAAAACCAGGATCGCGGCTGCGCCGCCGGCGGCCGCGCCCTTCATGCCGGTGACCAGGAAATGCCAGCGGAATTCGCGCGCGATGAAGCGCGCCTCGGCGCCGACGAAATGCAGCACTTCGATGATATGGCCGTTACCCGCCATAGCGCCGCGCGTCGCAAACACTACGGTCAGCACCGTCGCCGACAGCATCAGGACCAGCACGGCGATGCCGATGGTGACCGTGGTGCGGGCCATGGCGACCAGCCGGTCGACCCATGTACGGTGATCGTCGAGCGAAGCACTCGGCAGCTTGGGCGTGAGCGCCGCACGGATGGCGCTAAAGTCGGGCGGACTGGTCTCGTCGATGGTGACGATGATCAGGCGCGGCACCGGCAATTCGTCGATATTCAGGCCCGAGCCCAGCCATGGCTCCAACAGACGCGCGGTGGCGTCGCGATCGATGATCCGGGTTTCCTTCACGCCGGGGAATTCGCCGACGATCTGCGAGGCCTGGGCAAGGGCTGCCTCCATGTCGAGGCCGTCGACCGGTTTGATCTGAATCGTCGCCTCGCGCGAGATCTGGTTTTCCCAGACCGAGGCAGTGTCGCGCACCAGCGTGACGGCGCCGAAAGTCAGGCAGGACAGGAAGGTCATGATGGCGATGACCAGCACCAAGGCGCGGCCGGCAATATTCTGCGCCGGCACGATCGGCGCCATGCGGCGGTGGACGCGCTGCGTCGTCGTCGCGGGCTCGGCGGCGTCTTCATGCAGCTGTTCGGCCGATAGCTCAGTCATAAATATCCAGCCTTCCGCCGGCCAGGATCATGCGGCGCGCGTCGACCTGCTCCATCAGGCCGAGATCGTGAGTGGCGATCACCACCGCGGTGCCGAGCCGGTTGAGCTCAATGAACAGCCTGAGCAACCGGCGCGCCAGCGGCGGGTCGACATTGCCGGTCGGCTCGTCGGCAAGCAGGATTTCGGGCTGTTCGATCAAGGCCCGGGCGATTGCCGCGCGCTGCTTTTCGCCACCCGAAAGGACCGGCGGCAGCACATGCATGCGCTCGCCCAGGCCAACCCATTTCAAAAGTTCGGTGACGTCGGTGCGGTAGCTCGCTTCCTCGCGGCCGCGCACGCGCAGCGGCAGAGCGACATTCTCATAGGTGGTCATGTGGTCGAGCAGGCGGAAATCCTGGAACACCACGCCGATGCGGCGCCTGAGATGCGGCAGTTCAGCGCGCGAGATGCGCGAGCGGTCCTTGCCGAAGATGGTGATCAGCCCGCGTGTCGGCTTCAGCGACATGAACAGAAGGCGCAGCAGCGTCGTCTTGCCGGCGCCGGAGGGCCCGCTCAGGAACTGGAAGGAGCTCTCCGGAATGTGCAGGGAGATGTCGCGGAGGATTTCCGGACCCATGCCATAGCGGAGGCCGACATTTTCGAAGCGGATCACGTGCGACGACCTGAGGTGTGTGGCGGCGGCGTGCCAGCCCTTTCTGTCCAACGACCATCGGCCGCCATGGTTAACCGTCGGTTAATTTTCGCTGTTTTTGAGTGCGTCACAAGGGTTCCGGTGGGGAAGCGTTAACCATTTCCATTTACGCAAAAGAAACGAAGAGGCAACAGCGGGGCCATGATGGCTGAGCAACGAACCGCGCGCCCGGTTTCCGGCGAAATCATGACCGGGACAAGTGTCGCACCGGAATCGCGTCCTGTGGCGACCGACATCGTCGATGCGGATTATGAGGTGCTGCCGCAGCCGATCCCAAGGGTAGAAGCCATGCCGACGCCGGCGCGCGACATCGCGACGCCGTCGATGGAAGGCATGGAGATGCTGCGCAAATCAGATGCGTCAGCCGGGCGGCCGGCATCGCGTGGCGGGCCGATCTTCTGGATTGCCGGCATCGGTGCGGCGCTTGCCGCCTTCTGGGTCTCGGGTGGTCACGCGCTGGTGCGCCAGACGCCGTTCTGGTCAGTCGAACAGCCGGAGGGCGCCGTACTCAGCATTGCCGGCGTCACGTCGCGTGTCGACGCCTCAGGAACCACCCCGGTGCTGTTCGTGGACGGCGAGGCCGTCAATGACGGTTTGAAGGCGGGACAATTGCCGCCGCTGGAGATACGTGTCACCGGCAATGACAGCCGCATCACCCGCTATACTCTGGGGACATCCAACCGTTCTCTGGCGCCCGGCGAAAGATTCGGCTTTTCCAGCCGCCTCGATGTGCCTAGAAACGGCGTCAAGGCCGTGGCGGTCACCTTCGCCGGCTAGTCGGTTTCTCTGGAAAGGTTGTTGATGCCAGTTGTGCGCGGCAAGGACATCGAGGTCCTCTTTTCGGCGTCCGCGATCGCGCGGCGCAATCTCGAACTCGCCAAGGAGATCGCCGAGCACGACTATCACGACCTGCTGGTGATTTCGGTGCTGAAGGGCTCGTTCATCTTCGCCGCCGATTTGATCCGCGCCATGCACGATGTCGGGCTGTCGCCCGAGGTCGAGTTCATCTTCATTTCCAGCTATGGCGCCGGCACCACCAGCGGCGAGGTGAGGGTGCTGCGCGACATCGACAATGAGGTCGCCGGCCGCGACGTGCTGCTGATCGACGATATCCTGGAGTCGGGCAAGACGCTCTCCTTCACCCGCAACCTGATGCTGTCGCGCGGCGCCAAAAGCTGCGCCATCGCGGTGCTGTTGGACAAGCGCATGCGCCGCCAGACCGAGCTGAACGCCGACTATGTCGGCTTCGACTGTCCCGATTACTTCGTCGTCGGCTACGGCATGGACGTCGCTCACGCTTTTCGCGAACTGCCGTTTGTCGGTGTCGTCAAAGGCGATGCCTGAGAAAAGGCCCCCGACGCTTCAAATTTCCAGAAAAAGTCAACTTTTGCCCGCCAAATTCCGGCCCATGGCAAAGCTTCTGATCGTCGAGGACGATGAGTCCGTCCGCACCCTCGCCGCCCGCGCGCTCGAACGCGCCGGGCACTCGATCGATATCGCCGCCGACGGCGCGCAGGGGCTGGCGATGGTCAGTGCTGCAGGCGGCGGTTACGACCTCGTCGTCTCCGATATCCGCATGCCGGAAATGGATGGCATCGAGATGGCGATCGCCGCAGCCAGGCTTTTCCCTGACATGAAGATCCTGCTGATGACCGGCTATGCCGACCAGCGCGAGCGCGCCGAGGAATTGAACGGCGTCATTATCGACGTCGTGCAAAAGCCTTTCACGCTGGCTGAAATCCGCTCGCGGGTCGACCAGGCGCTCGCCTGCTTCGCCTGACACGCTTCAGGCGACATCCTGAGACGCGGCGAGGACAGGCGCAGCGCTCCGGCGCCGTTCGGTGTTGAGCGCCAGCAGACCGGCGCCGATGATCAGCGCCGCACCGATGGCAGTGGTCGAGCGCGGCACCTCGTCGAAGAACAGGAAGCCCCACAGCGGCGACCAGATGATGCCGGTGTATTCGAAGGTGGCGACGCGGTTGGCGGGCGCCAGCCTGTAGGCCTGCGACAGCAGAATCATGCCGGCCGAAGCGACGAAGCCGCAGGCCGCCATCTTGAGGAAATCCGGGGTCGTCGGCCAGACCCACGGCCGCACCAGGAATTCGAGGCTGGGGTGGACAGCATGGGTTATGCCGGCAAGCCAGAATGTGCCGGCAACCGCAGCGGCGCCGACCAGATAGGCGCCGTTCTGGTAGAAGGCCATGACGGTGGAGGATTCGGTGTCGCCGATCTTGCGCGCCATCAGCTGTGAAAAGCCGTAGAGCAAAGCCGAGCCCAACGAAAGCAGCGCCGCCCAGTCGAACAGGCCGGCGCCCGGGCGCAGCATCACGACCACGCCCAGCATGCCGATCAGCACGGTGGCGAGAGCCTGCCAGGATACCCGCTCGCCGAGATAGGGTCCGGCTATCGCCATGATGAACAGGGGCGCCATGAAATAGAGCGCCACCGCGTCGGCGAGCGGCAAGGCAGCGATCGCCAGATAGTAGACCGTATAGGACGAGAACTGGATGAAGGCGCGTATCGTCAGCAGGCCGAACCGCTTCGAGACAATGGCCCGCAGGCCGACATCGGCGCGAACGAGAACGACCAGGATCGGCAAAGCGACGATCGAGCGGATCCACATCACCTCGGTCACGGGATAGCCGGCCGACACCGCCTTGACCAGCGGGTCCTGGAGCGAGAACACCAGCACGCCAAGGCACAGGCTGATGATGCCGAGAACGATCCGGTTGCGCATGTTGTTCTGCCGGCCCTTGCCTTAACTGCCCGCAGCCACCCGGCCATGGGGTAAAAAGAACCCGCCACCGTTTCGGGCAGCGGGTATGAGTGAGGACTCTTTGATTTGTCCGCAGCCGATTTCGCGGCGGCATATCCAATGGGCGAGCGGACTATGCTGCGGCGTTTGACATGTTGCAAACGAATTGGAATGATACCAGCGATCAAATTTGCTTATGACGGATTCGATGCGGCCACCCCTCGACAGCGATCTCCTGCGCACCTTCGTCGCCATTGCCGAAGCGGGCAATTTCACCCGGGCGGCGGAGCAGGCCGGGCGCACCCAGTCGGCGGTGTCGATGCAGATGAAGAAGCTCGAGGAGCTGGTCGGCGACAGCCTGTTCGAACGCGGCTCGCGCGGCGTGGCGCTGACGCGCCGTGGCGGCGAGCTGATCGTCAATGCCCGCCGCATCGTCTCGCTGCTCGACGAGACGGCGGCATCGATGGCGGCGGCACCGCTTGGCGGGCCGGTGCGCATCGGCATTCCCGAGGAATATGGTCACGCCATCCTGTCGCGCGCGCTCGGCGCCTTCTCGAAGCGTCACACCAAGGTCGAGGTCACCGTGCGCTATGCACATTCCGGCGCCCAGCTGGCGGCGCTAGCCGCCGGTGAACTCGACCTCGCCGTGGTGTTCGAATGGCAGGATCCTTCCGGCGGCGAGGTGCTGATGCACGATCCGACAGTGTGGGTGACATCGAGCCTGCATCACATGCATGAGGAGCGGCCGGTGCCGATCGCGCTCTACAACCGGGCCGGCTGGTGCAAGGACTTCGCCATCAAATCGCTGGAGCAGCGTGGGCTGGCCTACCGTGTCGCCTATACCAGCGACACCACCGGCGGCCTGAAGCTCGCCGTCACCTCTGGCCTGGCGATCGCGCCGATCTCGCACAGCAATATTCCGGATGGCTGTCGTGAACTCACCGCCGCTGACGGGTTTGGCCATATCGATTCCTCGAATGTGGTGATGCACCGCAGCCCAAATGCCTCAGGCGAAGCTATCGACGGCATGCAGGAGGCGATCCGCGAGGCGTTCGTCAACCGGCCGGCTTAGCCTGCCGCATCCTCGTAGAAATGCAGGCGATTGCCGAAGGGGTCGCCGACCGACACTTCACGGGTCTGCCACGACGTGGTTTCGAGGCCCGGCCGGGCGTAGCGGTATCTCTTGCCGATCAGTTCGCGGTGCAATGCCGCGATGTCCTCGACCTTGATGCGCATGGCTATACCCGGCGCGCCGTCGCCATGATGTTCGCTCAGATGCAGGACACAGCCGTCGCGGATTACACTCATGTAGAGCGGCGCATTGTCGTCGAAGCGGTGCTCGAACTCGACCTTGAAGCCGAGAAAGTCGACATAGAATTCGCGTGCCTTGGCGATGTCGAAGATGCGCAGGATGGGCGTGACGGCACCGAGTTTCGGCATGGCGCTGATACCATTCAGTTCGACGGATGTTGCCTTGGAGGCTACTTCAGCTCCAGCAGCCGCTCGAGGTAGCTGCGCTCGATGTCGGGGCTGAGCGCGTTGCCGAGCCGCTTGCGAATCGCTTCGAGAATCTGGCGGGCGCGCTGCACGTCGATCTCGTCGGGTACCTTCACCGAATCGCCGAAATCGGGTCCGCGGCTGGCGCGCGGCCGGCCCAGCGGATCGCGGCCGGCGTCCTGTTGGCGGCCGCCTTCCTGGCTGCCGCCCTGGTCCCCCTGCATCGCCTGCAGCTGCTTCATCATCTCCTTGGCGCCCTTGCGCAGCGCTTCCAGCGCGCGACCCTGGTGGCCGACTGCCTGGTCGCCTTCGCCTTCGCCAAGCGACTTTTCGGCATTGCCCATGGATTTGCCAGCGTCGCCAAACCCCTCATTGGGTTGCATGCCCATGCCTTCCAGGCCCTTCTTCAGCTTGTCGAGTTCGCTCTGCAACTGGCCCTGGCCTTCCTGCAGCTGCTTCATCGCATCGGCGAATTCCTGCGGTGTCATCGACTTCGGCCGGGCGAGAGGATCGCGATCCTTGCCGACGCCCGGCTGGTCCGGGTCGTCGCCATTGCCTTCGCCGGGCTGCTGATTATCTCCGCGCTGCATCTGGTCCATGCGGTAGGTGTCGTTCATCATCTCCTGCTGGCGGCGCATGATCTCGCCCAGCTTGTCCATCTGCTGGCGCATCTCGCTGTCCTGCTCGCCGCCCTGCTGCTGACGGCCGGCCTGCAGGTTGTTCATCATGTTTTCCAGCTGCGACAGCAGCTCCTGCGCCTTGTCGCGGTCGCCCGACTTCGCCAGGTTCTCGATCTGGTCCATCATGCGGTCGATATCACTCTGACGCAGCTCGCGACCATTCTGTTGCATCTGCGGCGCGTTCGGGTTCTGCTTGGCGCGCTCGGCGAATTCCTGCAGGAATTCGTTCATCGCCTCGCGCAGTTCCTTCATCGCCTTTTCGATCTCTTCGTCGCTGGCGCCGCGCTTGATGGCGTCCTGCAGCGCCTGCTGGGCCTGGCGGAGCCGCTTTTCGGCGGACGAGAGATTGCCTTCCTCGATGCCGAGCGCGATTTCCCAGAGATAGGCAACCTCGTTGCGCAACTGATCGTCGCTGTCCGACATCTTCAGCCGGCTGCGGGCGCTCATGATGGCGAGGTAATGCGACATGTTGTCGAACGTGTCCTCGGGCCGCAGCGTGATGGCGTCCATCAGGTCGAGCACGCGCGGCTTGGCATTGGCGTCGAGCGCCAGCAGGCTGCGCTGCTCGACCACCGCCCGCGCCAGCGGGTTGGCGAAGGGCCGCTCCGGCATCACAATAGTCTTGGTTTCGCTGGTCGCGGTGTGTCCGGCATCGTCGGTGGCGACAAGCGACAGCTTGATGCTGGCGCCGGCCCAGACGTGCTCGGTGAGGTCCTTGGTGGTCTTGGCGGCGTTCGCCTTGCCGCCGCGGCGCGGCAGCGCCAGCGGCAGGTCAGGCGGACCGTAGAGCGGATGCGCATCGGGCGCCGCCGGATCGGCCAGCGCGAAAACCGCCTTGGCGGTGGCCGCGCCATAGTCGTCGTCGATCTGGTAGTTGAGCTCGAAGGCGCCGTTGACGGCGCGCTTGGGCTCGCCGACGAAGCGGATCGTCGGCGGCTTGTCGGGGATCACCGCGAAGGCCCAGCGACCGAGATCGGCTTCGCCCGACTTCAGCGTCAGCGTGCCGTCGGCGGTCAGCTTGTCGGTGAACTGGCGCAGCTTGGGGGTCGCGGGGTTGACCGCCGCTGCCTTGACGGCCGCCACCTGTGGTCCCGACGGGTCGATGGCGCGAGCATTGCCGCCCTTGTCGGCAAAGCTTAGCGTTTCCTCGCCGGAGCCGCCGGTCACGCGCAGCGAGACGTCGCTGCCTTGCGGCACGGTGAAGGTGGCAACCGCCTGCTTGGCGTTGCCATCGATGACTGGCGCGGTCAAGAAGATGGGCGGCTTGCCGGTATAGGCCGGCGGGGTCACCCAGGCATCGATGCGCGGCGGTATGATGTCGCGCGCCGCATGCGCACTGAAACCATCGGACAGCCTGCCGCCGGACGGTCCGAAGGAAAAGGCAAAAGCGGTGACCAACAGCAGCGCCGCCACGGCACGCAATGCCCACGGATCGCGCTCCGGCACGCGGGTACGCGGCAGGTCGGCGCCAAGGCTGCCGAGCTTGTCGGCCATGCGCTTTTGGTGTTCGCGCCACAACGCCTGGGAAAAGATGCTTTCCTTGCCGCTGGGACGGTCGGTCTGCACCAGCACCGGGCTGTGCTGCAGCTGGTTGGCGGCCTCGATACGGCGGTCGATTTCAGCGGCGGATGGAAGCTTGAAGAAACGCAGCGGGTAGAGCGCCGCCAGCGTGGCAATACCGAACGCCGTGACCAGGATAATGCGCGCAATGTCAGGCAGCCGGGGGAAAAGGCCGAGCCAGGAGAGGCTGAGAAACAGGCTGGCGACGATGAGCAGCGGCAGAAGCAGCGGCCAGCCGCGCTCGACCGTCATCGAGACCCGTGTCGCCAGCCGGCTCAGGGCAAGCCGCCCGGCCAGGCTGCGATCGCCACTGGAAATGGGGCGTTCCGTCATTGGCCCTTCCTGCCCGGGCGGGATAGCCCGGACTCAACAAGCAGAAGTTTACCAGCAAACACGGCAAAGGCGAGGCGGTTCCGGAAAACTTGAAAAGCTTTGGCGGGTTTGCGTCCCACTTCAGTCGCAGCAAGGTTTAGAATTTCGTGGGATCGGTGTTCGAGCCGCATACCAGGACCGCGATCCGTTCGCCCGGCGCCGGGGTGTAGCGGCCGGACAAGAGAGCCGCAAAGGCAGCGGCCCCACCCGGCTCGGCGATGATACGCACCCGCTCCCACAGCGCCTTCTGCGCGGCAATGATGGCGTCGTCGGTGACCAGGATGGAGCGCTCGACAAAAGCCTCGGCGATCGGGAACATCATCTCGCCGACGCGCTTGGGCGCCAGCGAATCGGCGGCGACGCCTTCGGCCGGCGCATCGACGGGGTGGCCGGCTTCGAAGGCGTGATGCAGCGTCGGCGCGCCTTCGGGCTCGATGGCGATGATCCTGATGCGGCCGGCAAACCAGGCGGCGATGCCGCCGATCAGGCCGCCGCCGCCGACAGCGACCAGCAGCGTGTCGATGTCGGGCAGATCGTTTTCGATTTCGAGGCCGAGCGTGCCTTGGCCGACCAATGTTTCCTCCTGGTTGAAGGCATGGATCTGCAGCGCGCCGGTCTTTTCAGCAAAAGCCTCGCTGGCGGCCAGCGCCTCGGCATAGCGGGCGCCGCCGACGATCAGTTCGGCGCCGTAGCCGCGGATGCGCTGCAGCTTGGCCGGTGGGCTGACTTCGGGAACGAAGATCGTCGCCTTGTGGCCAAGCCGCATGGCGGCATAGGCGACCGCGGCGCCATGATTGCCGCCCGATGCGGCGACGACGCCGGCCGCAGGCACCGGCCGTTCGAGCAGATTGGTGAAGGCGCCGCGCGCTTTGAACGAACCGGAATGCTGCAGGCATTCGAGCTTGAGGTCGACCGCCAGCGGCGGCCGGTCGAAATCGGCCATGTCGACGCGCAGCACCGGCGTGTGCCTGATATAGCGGCGGATGCGCGGTTCCATCGCGGCAATGCGTTCGCGCGTGACGGTGTTGCCGTTCGTCATGACCATCTCCTTGGGATTGACAGCAATTAGTAACTTGGCAAAATGGCTAAATGCAAGAGGTTGATGTCTTCAAGGCGATCGCCAACGAACGCAGGCTGCAGATCCTCGACTGGCTGAAGGATCCGCAGGCGCATTTCCCGGCCCAGGCAGACGGCGATCTGGTCGAGGACGGCGTTTGCGCGCTGCTGATCGCGGAGAAGCTCGGCATTACGCAGGCGACGCTCTCCGAACATATGCGCGTGCTTACCCAGGCCGGCCTGCTGCGCCCCAAGCGCATCAAGCAATGGACGTTCTACCGCCGCGACGAGGACAGGATCGCCGACACAAGGATGCTCATCCAGAACCGGCTGTAGCGCAGCCGGCGCTGCGGCTTCTATTTCAGCCAGTCGGGCACCGAATCCAGGCCGATCAGCTCGTCATAGGTCTGGCGCCGGCGCACGACGTGGAAACGGTCGCCGTCGACCAGAACCTCAGGCACAAGTAGGCGGGTGTTGTAGGTGCCGGATTGCACCGCGCCATAGGCGCCGGCGGTGGTGACGGCAATTAGGTCGCCAGACTTGAGCCGGGGCAGGTCACGGTCGAGGCCGAGATAGTCGCCTGTCTCGCAGACCGGGCCGACGACATCGACCGCCATGCGCGGCGTGTCGGCCGGCGGCTGCACCACCGGCTTGATGTCGTGGAAGGCATCGTAGAGCGTCGGCCGGATCAGATCGTTCATGGCGGCGTCGACGACGAGGAAGTTCTTGGCGTCGCCTTCCTTCACGAAGATCACTTCCGAGACCAGGATGCCGGCATTGCCGACGATCAGCCGGCCCGGCTCGAACATCACCTTCACTCCAAGCTTTGTCAGATGCTTCCTGACGATCTCGGCATAGGCATCGGGCAAAGGCGGCGGGCTGTTGTCGGTGCGGTAGGGGATGCCGAGGCCGCCGCCGAGATCGACATGCTCGACGGCATGGCCATCGGCGCGCAGCGCGCCGACCAGTTCCGCCAGAAGCGCGAAAGCATCGTCAAAGGGCTGCAACTCGGTGATCTGGCTGCCGATATGGGTATCGATGCCGATGGGCTTGGTGCCCGGCAGCCCGGCCGCGCGGGCATAGACCTGGCGCGCCCGTTGCCAGGGAATGCCGAACTTGTTCTCGGCCTTGCCGGTGGAGATCTTCCTGTGCGTCCTGGCGTCGACATCCGGGTTGATGCGCAGCGAGACCGGCGCCACCTTGCCGAGCGCGGTGGCGCGGGCCGACAGCAATTCAAGCTCCGGCTCGGATTCGACATTGAAGCAGAGAATGCCGGCCTCGAGCGCAAAATCCATCTCGCGCGCGGTCTTGCCGACGCCCGAGAATACGATCTTGCTGGCCGGGATGCCGGCGGCGAGCGCGCGGCGCATTTCGCCTTCCGAGACGGTGTCGGCGCCGGCGCCGAGCTTTGCCAGCGTTCGCAGCACCGCCTGGTTGGAATTCGCCTTCAAGGCGTAACAGACCAGCGTGTCGAGCCCGGCAAAGGCCCCGGCGAACACCCGGTAGTGCCTGGTCAAGGTTGCCGTCGAATAACAATAGAACGGCGTGCCGACGCTTGCGGCGATGTCTGGTATCGCCACGTCCTCGGCATGGAGCACGCCGTCGCGGTAATCGAAATGGTTCACGAGAGTGTTTCCGGAAGTTGGAGCACGAGACCTGGTTAGCACGAGACCTGGTCAGAAAGACCAAGCCGGTCTCATCGGCTCTAGATCAGCGGGTCGAGGATGAACTTCTTGTCCACGACCGGTTTTTCCGGCTCCGGCGGCACCGGCTGTTTGGCGCGCTCGGCGTCCTTGCGGGCCTGGACGGCCGCTTCATAGGGCGTGTCGAGACCGGCCTTACGGCCGCAAGCGGTCACGGCAGCCATCGCCGTCAGCAGCGTCAGCGTCACCAAAATCCTGCTTGCGGTCATCGATCCATCCGTCCGAAACTTTATGTGCTGCGCTTTTAACCGAGTTTTAGGCGCATTGCACCCCGGCATCATGCCTTGGCGATGCGCTTTTTCCAGCTGCGGATCTGCTTCCTGACTTCCGACGGCGCGGTGCCGCCGAAGCTGGTGCGGCTCTTGACCGAATTCTGCACGGCCAGAACCGAGAAGATGTCCTGGGTGATGCCGGGATTGATCGACTGCAGATCCTCCAGCGCCAGCTTTTCAAGGCTCACCTTCTTCTCTTCGGCCAACGCCACCGCGCGGCCTGTGACATGGTGTGCCTCACGGAAGGGCAGGCCCAGCGTGCGCACCAGCCAGTCGGCGAGGTCGGTCGCGGTCGCGTGGCCCGAGCCGGCGGCTTTTTTCATGGCGGCGGCATTGACCGTCATGTCGCGCACCATGCCGGTCATCGCCGCCAGCATCAGATCGAGCGTCTCGGCGGCGTCGAAGACCGATTCCTTGTCTTCCTGCATGTCCTTGCCGTAGGTCAGCGGCATGCCCTTCATCACCGTCAAAAGGCCGACCAGATGGCCGGTGACGCGGCCGGTCTTGCCGCGCACCAGTTCGGCGGCGTCCGGGTTCTTCTTCTGCGGCATGATCGAGGAGCCGGTGGAGAAGGAATCCGACAGCCTGACAAAGCCGAATTGCGGCGTCGACCAGATGATGATTTCTTCGGCGAGCCGTGACAGATGCGTGGCGCAGATCGCGGCCAGGCTCAAGAACTCCAGCGCGAAATCGCGGTCGGAGACGCTGTCGAGCGAATTGCGCATCGGCTCGCGAAAGCCGAGCGCCTTCGCGGTCTTGTGGCGGTCGATCGGAAAACTGGTGCCGGCAAGCGCTGCCGCGCCGAGCGGGCTTTCATCCATCCGCTCGATGGCATCGTGGGTCCGCGACAGGTCGCGCGAAAACATCTCGACATAGGCCATGCAATGATGGCCGAAGGTCACCGGCTGCGCCGCCTGCATGTGGGTGAAGCCGGGCATCACGGTCGCCGCATGCTCCTCGGCGCGGTCGAGCAAGGCTGAGATCAGCCCCTTCAGCGCCTCGGCGACGCGAAAGCACTCGTCCTTGACCCAGAGCCGGAGATCCACCGCCACCTGGTCGTTGCGTGACCGCGCCGTGTGCAGGCGGCCGGCGGCCGGGCCGATCAGATCGGCAAGGCGGGCCTCGATGTTCATGTGAATGTCTTCCAGCCGGGTCGAGAACTCGAACGTGCCGGCCTCGATCTCTTTCAGGATCGTGTTCAGGCCTTGAGCGATTTTGTCTTGATCGGCCGCCGAAATAATGCCCGTTTCAGCCAACATTTCGCTGTGGGCGACCGAACCTCTTATGTCTTGCGCATAAAGTTTGCGGTCGAACGAGATCGACGCGTTGATCGCTTCCATGATCGCGGCCGGACCCGAGGCAAAACGTCCGCCCCACATCTGGTTGCTGGCCTTCTTGTCGCTCATCGCTATAACCCGTGCTCCGGAGCAGTCTTAGAAAATGGCAGACGGTAACAGATACTTCCCGGCCCCGCGCCTGATCCTCGCCGCTTTGCTGGCGGGCGTGCTGGCCGGCGCGGTCGCGGTATATGTCAGCGAGAGCGGGTCTGGCAACAACGCAGCCACCGGCAGCGCACCTGCGGCCGGCGCGGGCAACAGCAAGGACGATGTCGCCTGCGCCGCCAAGAGCGACCGCGCCAAAAAGGTTGCCGCCGCGGCTACCGGCCAGGTTGCGGCATTGCTGCCCGCGGATCCGCCGCAATCGCTGAAAAGTCTCGCCTTCAACGGTCCCGACGGCAAGCCGATGACGATCGCCGATCATGCCGGCAAGACCGTGCTGCTCAATTTGTGGGCAACGTGGTGCGCGCCCTGCCGCGCCGAAATGCCGGCGCTGGACGCCTTGCAGAAGGAAAAGGGCAGCGATGCCTTCGAAGTGGTCGCGGTCAATGTCGATGCCGGCGACGATGTGAAGCCGAAGAAGTTCCTCGCCGATATCGGCATCGGGTCGCTCGGCTACTACCGCGATTCGACGCTGGCGCTGTTCAACGACGTCAAGACGCGTGGCTTGGCGCTAGGCCTCCCCGTCACCATGCTGATCGATGGCGAAGGCTGCCTGGTCGCGCATATGAACGGACCGGCCGAATGGTCGGGACCGGATGCCAAGCGCCTGGTCGAGGCCGCACTCGCCCCTTAGAGCGGTTCACCGTTTCGTCGAAACGGCTACCCGCGCTAACTTTTTTGTTTCGACGCAATTTCGGACGGAAAACCGTTTCACACTTTTCCTGAAATTGCTCTAGGCTGAGCGTAGGGCCGCCGCCGGCGGCAGCATCAAGATGCTGCCGCCGCATTGTTTGACGCTGGCGTCGTCTTGTGCCGCCGGCGCCGCGACGCCGGTCAGTTCGCTGAACGCCTCGATCGGGCTCGGCCGGCCTAGATAGTAGCCCTGGCCGATCTCGCAGGCCTCGGCGCCGAGGAATTTCAGCTCGCCCAGCGTCTCGACGCCCTCGGCCAGAACCGGCAGGCCGAGACCGCGGCCAAGCCCCAGAACGGCGCGCACGATGGCTGCCACCTGGCCGTTGCTGTCGACTGATTTGATGAATGAGCCGTCGATCTTGATCTTGTCGAAGGGGAAGGCGCGGAGATTGGACAGCGAGGAGTAGCCGGTGCCGAAATCGTCCATCGCCACACGCACGCCAAGCGCCTTCACCTGGCGCAAGGTCGCCAGCGCGCGCGGCATGTCCTTGACCAGCGCCGTTTCGGTGATCTCGAGTTCGAGCCTGCCGGGCGTCAGGCCGGAGCCGAGCAGGACTTCATGCACCTTGCGGCTGAAATTCGGATTGTGGAGCTGCACCGCCGAGACATTGACCGCGACGGTGAGAGGGTTCTTCCAGCGCGCTGCCTCGGCGCAGGCCGTCGCCAGCACCCATTCGCCGATCTGGATGATGACGCCGCTGTCTTCGGCCACCGGGATGAAGGTCGCCGGCGACACGTCGCCGCGCTGCGGATGGCGCCAGCGGATCAGCGCTTCGAACCCAACCATCCGCCCGCTGCTGATCTCCTTTTGTGGCTGGTAGACGAGGCGAAACTCATCGCGCGCCATGGCCTGGCGCAGTTCGTGCTCCATCACGCGCCGGTCTCGCGCCTCGGCGCCCATCGAGGCCTCGAAGTAACGGTAAGTGTCCTTGCCCTCGGCCTTGGCGCGGTAGAGCGCGGTGTCGGCGTGGCTGACCAGGAGTGTCGGCTCATCGGCGTCGAGCGGATAAAGTGCAATGCCGATGCTGGCCGACACCAGCCCGCCACCGACCGACAGCCGGTTTTCCTCGCGCATGGCCGCCAGCACCGCCTCGGCGATGCGGCCGGCCGCCTGCGGATCGGGAAGGTTTGGAGCGATGATGGCGAACTCGTCGCCGCCGAGACGCGCCAGCATCTGTCCGTGGCGGAGCACGGCGGAGGCGCATAGCGCCACCTTCTGCAGCATGGCATCGCCGGCGCCATGCCCGAACAGGTCGTTCACTTCCTTGAAGCGGTCGAGGTCGAGCAGCAGCAGCGCAAGATGCCCGCCCTTGCCGCCGCGGTCCATTGCGGCAATTTCGGCCTCGAGCCGGCCGGAGAAACTGCGGCGGTTGGGGAGCCCGGTCAGCGGGTCGAAATGGGCGAGGCGCAGTATCTCCTGCTCGGCCTTCCTGCGTTCGCGGATGTCGCGCACGGCGACCACGCTGTGCCGCTTGCCGCAATAGTCGATGCTCCTGGCGATAAGTTCGACGGGGATGGTGGCGCCGTCATGGGCTCTGAGCTCCGCTTCCTGTGCCTGTCCGCTGCAGTCGGACATGCCGGCCGCGGTGCGTTCGCCGAAGAGGTCGCCAAGCAGCATCGCGTTCAGCACTTCCGGCGCAATGCCGGTTAGCGCGGCGATGCTGTCATTGGCGCTGACGATGCGGGCGCCGTCGCATACGATCAGGCCCTCGACGGCGGCGTTGGCGAGGCCGTGCATGCGCTCGGCCTCGATCTTGTGACGACGGAAGCGCAGGTCGATCCACAATGCTGCGGCTGAAAGCACCAGGATAGCCAGGCTGACAGCAGCGGCGGCGAAGGCCTGCGACATCGGTTCGACCGTGAACTGCGATATCTCGATGGAGGAGTCCGGGAAGATCGACACCGCGCCCATCGCGATGAAGTGCAGGCTGCAGATCGCCAGCGTCAACAGGATGGCGGCGGCGATTGTGGCCTGCATGGACGGCCGTCGCAACACGACCAGCAGCGCCAGCGCGGCGAGGGTGACGCCTGTCAGCACCGAGACGCCGACCAGCAGCGGGTTCCAGACGATGCGCCCTTCGACCTCGAAGGCGGCCATGCCGATATAGTGCATGGCGGCGATACCGGCGCCGAGGACGGCGCCGCCGACCAGAGGGTAGTCGATGCCCCGGCGCAAGGTGGCGATCCACATGCCCGCGGCGGTCAGGGCGACGGAACCGGCGAGCGAAAGCGCCGACATTTCCGCATTGTAGGCGTTGGGGATTCCGGGAGAAAAGGCAAGCATTGCGATGAAATGCGTCGCCCAGATACCGAAGCCGGTGGAAGTGGCTGCTATCATCAGCCAGGTATAGCGGTTGCGCTCGCTCGAGCGGTCGACATGGCGAAGCAGGTTGACCGCCGAGAAGGAAGAAATACCGCAAATGAGCGCTGCCAGTGCGACCAGTCTCAGATCGTGCTCATGCACGATACAATTATAGACCGTCAGCATCTCGCCCCACCTGCTCTCCCACAGCAATCAAGCCGTCCACTTGATTAGTATGTCGCGCTTGACGAAGAATCGGTTATGCGAACTACAACTACAGCGGGTTTTTCGGGTTGTACCTTGCGGCGATCCTGTCTCATTCCTGACAGGGTCACAGCAGCGCTTGGCGCGATGCCGCTCTACCGATCTCGATCTGGCCGAGCGCCGGTATGGCGGCCGCATGGTACAGGTGCGTGGCGCTGTCACGGGGGCCCTTCATGCATCGCCGGCGGTCGGCGATCGTCGCAGGCCCACCGCGCCCATGTATCGCTGAGCCGGCTTGGCATTTCTCTCTGTCCTCGTTGCAGAGCGAGGGGGCGCGAAGTTAGCCGGGTATGAAATTCACGAAACAGCAACAAATCCGTTGTCCGATTGTCATCAGCGACACATATTGCCTTTGCGGGAGTGCCCCTTTCGCCAATGACAAACGGGAGATGAAACATGAAGTTGTTCGGCTTTGCGGCCGGTGTTGCCGCCACCTTGACCCTGCTTTCCACCACCTCCGCCTTCGCCGCCACCCAGATCAGTTGGTGGCATGCAATGACCGGCGCCAATGCCGAGGTGGTCGACAAGATCGCCAACGATTTCAATGCCAGCCAGAGCGACTATGAAATTCTCCCTGTTTTCAAGGGCACCTATCCCGAAACGCTGAATGCCGGCATCGCTGCCTTTCGTGCGGGGCAAGCGCCCGATATCATCCAGGTGTTCGACGTGGGTACCGGCGTCATGATGGCCGCCGAAGGTGCGATCAAGCCGGTGGCCGATGTGCTGACCAGCGCCGGCGTGACCTTCGACAAGAGCCAGTATTTGCCCGGCATCGTCGGCTACTATTCGAAGCCGGACGGGACCATGCTGTCCTTCCCCTATAATTCCTCGTCGCCCATCCTCTACTACAACAAGGATATCTTCCAGAAGGCCGGGCTTGATGTGAACAATCCGCCAAAGACCTGGAACGAGGTGTGGGAAGCCGCCAAGAAGATCAAGGCGAGCGGCGCCGCTTCCTGCGGCTATACCTCGACCTGGTTGACCTGGATCCACCTTGAGGCCTTCGCTGCCTGGAACGACGTTTCCTATGGCACCAACCAGAACGGACTTGCCGGAACCGACGTCGAGCTCAAGATCAATGCGCCGATCTTCGTCAATCATTTCCAGGCCCTCGCCGACCTGGCCAAGGACGGCACCTTCAAATATGGCGGCCGTACATCCGAAGCCAAGCAGATCTTCCTTGCCGGAGAATGCGGCATCTTCACCGAATCGTCGGGGGGTCTCGGTGACATCGTCAAGTCGGGCATGAACTACGGCATCGGCCAGCTTCCCTATGATAGTGACGCCAAGGGCGCGCCCCAGAACACCACGCCGGGCGGCGCCAGCCTGTGGGTGTTCGGCAACAAATCGGACGAGGAATACAAGGGCGTCGCGGCGTTCTTCTCCTACCTGTCCAAGACCGAAGTGCAGGAGTATCTGCACCAGAAGTCGGGTTATCTGCCGGTGACGCTCGCTGCCTATGAGGCGACCAAGAAGTCCGGCTTCTATGACAAGAATCCGGGCCGTGAGACGCCGATCCTGCAGATGCTGGGCAAGGCGCCGACCGAGAACTCGAAGGGCGTGCGCCTCGTCAACCTGCCGCAGGTGCGCGACATCGAGAACGAGGAGTTCGAGAAGATGCTGGCCGGCCAGCAGACTGCGCAGCAGGCGCTCGACAACGCGGTCGCACGCGGCAACAAGGCGATTCAGGAAGCGATCGGAAATTGAAGCGATTTGTCAGTTGAACCTCGTCCACGCGGACCCGCGTGGACGACTTCCTGAACAGCGAGGGAACCACACTGTCTCCACGCGTCGTCTTTCCCAACAAGACCCTGCCTTACCTGCTGGTGGCGCCGCAACTCGCCATTACGCTGATCTTTTTCTACTGGCCGACGGGGCAGGCGCTCTACCAGTCGATGCTTAGGGAAGACCCGTTCGGGCTGAAGAGCAAGTTCGTCGGGCTCGCCAATTTTCGCAAGGTGCTGGCCGACCCGGCCTACCTCAACTCGATCAAAGTTACGCTGGTGTTCTCTCTGGCGACCGCGATGGTCGCCATGGGTGTGGCCCTGTTGCTTGCCGTCATGGCCGAGAGGGTGGTGCGCGGCAAAGGCCTTTATCGCACGCTGCTGATCTGGCCGTATGCGGTGGCGCCGGCGATTGCCGGCATGTTGTGGCTGTTTCTGTTCAACCCCTCGATCGGTTCGCTGGCCTACGCCTTGAGAGGTCTCGGCATCGCCTGGGATCCCTTGCTTAACGGAAACCAAGCCATGATCCTGCTGGTGTCTGCGGCTGCCTGGAAGCAGATCAGCTACAATTTCCTGTTCTTCGTCGCCGGGCTGCAGGCGGTGCCGAAGACGTTGATAGAGGCGGCGGCCATGGACGGCGCCGGGGAGACGAAGCGCTTCTGGACCATCGTCTTCCCGCTGCTCGCACCGACGACCTTCTTCCTGCTGGTCGTCAACACTGTCTATGCGCTGTTCGACACTTTCGGTATCGTTCATGCCGTCACCGGCGGCGGGCCAGGCAAGGCCACCGAGACGCTGGTCTACAAGGTCTACAATGACGGTTTCGTCAATTTGATCCTCGGCGATTCGGCCGCGCAGTCGGTCATCCTGATGGTCATCGTCATCTCACTCACGGCCATCCAGTTCCGCTATGTGGAACGCAAAGTCCACTACGGTTGAGCGCGAGCGATGATTGGTCAGTCCCCGCTTCGCGCCCTCATCGCCCACGCCGTGCTCATCCTGGGCATCCTGATCGTCGCTTTCCCGATCTACTACACCTTCGTTGCCTCCACGCAGACGCTGCAGACCATCCTCAAGCCGCCATTGCCTCTTTTGCCCGGCGACCAGGTCTGGAACAATTACAGCGAGGCGCTGTTCGGCGGTGTCGGCCGCATCGGCGGCGTCAGTGTCGGCCGATTGCTGCTCAACACCACGATCATGGCGCTCGGCATCGCGGTGGGGAAGATTTTCATCTCGATCCTTTCGGCCTATGCGATCGTGTTCTTCCGTTTTCCGCTTCGGATGGTCTTCTTCTGGCTGATCTTCATCACGCTGATGCTTCCCGTCGAGGTGCGCATCCTGCCGACCTACAAGGTGATGGTCGATCTCGGCATGATCGACACCTATGCCGGCCTGATCATTCCGCTGATCGCCTCGGCCACCGCCACGCTTCTGTTTCGCCAGTTCTTCATGACCATCCCAGGTGAGTTGGTGGAAGCGGCGCGTGTCGACGGCGCCGGACCATGGCGCTTCTTTTTCGACATCCTGCTGCCGCTGTCGCGCACCAACATCGCGGCGCTGTTCGTCATCCTCTTCATTTATGGCTGGACGCAGTACCTGTGGCCGCTGCTCGTCACCAACAGCAATGACATGAACACCATCGTCATCGCACTTAGAAAGATGGTCTCCTTCGCCGATGCCGATACCCAATGGCATCTGGTCATGGTCACCGCGATGCTGGCCATCCTGCCGCCGATCCTGATCGTGGTGCTGATGCAACGCTGGTTCGTGCGCGGACTGGTCGATACCGAAAAGTGAGAAGCTGATGGCGACCGTCGATCTGAAGGATGTGAAGAAAGTCTATCCCGGCGGCGTCGAGGCGGTGAGGGGTGTCTCGATCGCCATTCCCGACAAGGAGCTTTGCGTTCTGGTTGGGCCGTCCGGCTGCGGCAAGTCCACGCTGCTGCGGATGATCGCCGGGCTTGAGACCATTTCTTCCGGCATCGTCGCCATCGACGGCAAGATCGTCAACACGATCGGTCCGACCGAGCGCGACATCGCCATGGTGTTCCAGAACTATGCGCTCTATCCACATATGAAGGTCTACGACAACATGGCCTACGGGTTGCGCAACCGGGGTACTCCCAAGGACGAGATCGACAGCAGGGTTCGCTCGACCGCCAAGGTGCTGGAGCTCACGGCGCTGCTCGACCGGCGCCCGCGCGAGCTTTCCGGCGGCCAGCGCCAGCGCGTGGCCATGGGTCGCGCAATCGTGCGCAATCCGAAAGTCTTCCTGTTCGACGAGCCGCTTTCCAACCTCGACGCCAAACTGCGCGGCCAGATGCGGGTCGAAATCAAGAATTTGCAGCGCTCGCTCGGTGTCACCTCGGTCTACGTCACCCACGATCAGCTTGAGGCGATGACGCTGGCAGATATTCTCGTCGTCATGAATGGCGGATTGGTCGAGCAGACGGGCGCGCCGCTCGACATCTACGAGAAGCCAGCCTCGACCTTCGTCGCCTCCTTCATCGGAGCGCCGCCGATGAACCTTCTGCCTCTTTCGCAAGGACCGGCTGGTCCGGCGCTGACCGACGGCAAGACGGTTGACTTCGCGCCTACGAACGCCGCCACGCTTGGCTTCCGCCCTGAGGATGCCGACGTCACCTTCAGTGCCGAGGCATCATCCGGTGCGCTTATTCTGCCTGCGGCGGTCGAGGCGGTCGAACCTGTGGGAGCCGAAAGCTTTCTTCACTGTGCCGCCGGCGGCAACCGCATCGTCGTGCGTGTGGCCGGCCGCGCCACGGCCAAACCCGGCGATCAACTGCGCGTCGTGGCCAGGGCCGAGAAGCTGCATTGGTTCGACAATGCTGGGAAACGAGTCGATTGACGCAGCCGCTCGCGCCAATCCGACGCATCGGCAGTTCAGGCGAAGACATGCGCCTTGCCGGAAACTGTCAGACGCACGATCTCGCCGACGGCAGGTGCGTCGATTCCCGGCTTGCGTAAGGTCAGCGGCGTGTTGCCGATGGCCGCGGCGTCGGGCGGGTCGGGGTTGTTCAACAGCCGCACCGCAATCGTGCACATCGATCCGGCGAACTCCGACTCAGTCACCTCGGCGAAGATCGTGCCCGGTGGGCCCGACATGCCTTCGCGCGACGTGCGCTTCACCTGCACCTGCTCCGGTCGCAGCATGATGCGGGCGATGTCGCGCCGCTCCTTCGAGTCGACGGCTATGCGACCAAGCGAGGAGGTGGCGAAGCCGCCTGAAATCTTTGCCGGCAAGATGATGGCGTCGCCAAGAAACTCGGCAACCATGCGGTCTTTCGGCTGCAGATAGAGTTCTCGCGGTGTGCCGATCTGAGAGAACTTTCCGTCGCGCATGACCGCCACCTGGCTGGCGAAGGACAGCGCCTCGGCCTGGTCGTGGGTGACCAGGATGGTGGTGATGCCGGCGGCTTCGAGTAGTTCGGCGACCGCCTTGCGCATCGAGGCGCGCAGACCGGTGTCGAGCGCCGAGAACGGTTCGTCGAGAAGCATCAGCCTGGGCTTCATCGCCATGGCGCGGGCCAGCGCCACGCGCTGCTGCTGGCCGCCGGAGAGCTGGTGCGGGCGGCGCTTGAGGATCGCCTTGTCCAGCCCGACGGTATAGGCGAGCTCGGCGATGCGCTCGGCGCGCTGGTCCTCGCCGCGGGCCATGCCAAAGCCGATATTGTCGCCGATGCTGAGATGCGGGAACAGGGCGCCGTCCTGCGCCACCAGGCCGATGCCGCGGCGGTGCGCCGGCACCGCATGGCCGCCATTGGCCAGCACCTCGCCGTCGAGCACGACGCGGCCCTGGTCGGGCGCCTCGAAGCCGGCGATCAGCCGCAGCAACGTCGTCTTGCCGCAGCCGGACGGGCCGACGATCGCGGTGCGACTGCCGCTTGCGGCGCTGAGCTCGATGCCGGCAAGGGCTGCGACCGGGCCGTAGTGCTTGGTGAGGCCACTGATTTCGAGAAAGCTCATCGCCCGGCCATCCGTTTCGACTGGACATAGAGCAGCCAGGTCAGCGGCAGCGACATCGCCACCATGATGAAGGCGTAAGGGGCGGCGGAGGCATAGTCGATCTCGCCGCTATAGGACCAGAACGCCATGGCCAGCGTGCGCGTGCCGTTGGGCGCCAGCATCTGGGTGGCGGTCAGCTCGTTCATGATGCCGAGCGCGACCAGCGCCATGCCGGCCGCAGCCCCCGGCGCCGACAGGCGAATCGTTGTCGACCAAAGCGCCTTCAGCGGCGGCCGGCCAAGGCTGGCGGCGGCGCGTTCGAGCTCGACCGGCGCCTGTGCGATCGAGGCTCTGAGGCTGATCAAGGCGCGCGGCAGGAACATCAGGGCATAGGCGACCAGGATTGTGAACAGCGTCTGATAGAGCGGCATGGCGATGCGCACGGTAATGGTGACCAACGCCAGCGCGATGACCACGCCGGGCAGCGAACCGACAATGTAGTTGCAGCCTTCGAGCAGCCGCTGCAGCGGTCCCGGCGCGCGGATCGAGATCCAGGCCATCGGCATGGCGGCGATGGTCGCAAGCAAGGCGCCGGCCAGCGCCAGGAACAGCGTCTGGCCAAGCGCCAGGCCGATCTCGTCCAAACGCCAGACATCGGCGCCGCCGGCGACCAGCCAGCGGCCGATGGTGACGAAGGGCACGCCGATGGCGAGAAGCGTGGCGATGGCAGGCAGAGCCAGGCAGGGCAGGGTGGCGCGACCGAGCCTGGTGCGCTGCTGGCGGCGCGCGGCACCCGAGCCTACGCGGGCATAGCGTTCCTCGCCGCGCACCAGCACCTCCAGCGCGAGCAGCATGAAGCAGCAAGTCACCAGGACGCCGGCCAGCATGTTGGCGGCGGGACCGTTGAAGGTCGACTGGAACTGGTCGACGATCGCCGTGGTGAAAGTGTCGAAGCGGATGAAGACGTAGAGGCCGTATTCGGCCAGCAGATGCAGGCCGACCAGCAGCGCGCCGCCGCAAATGGCCAGTCTCAGCTGCGGCAGCACGACACGCCAAAACACCCGCCATGATCCAAGGCCGAGTGCTGCGGCTGCGTCCTCCAAAGCAGGATCGAGCCGGCGCAGAGCCGCCGCCAGCGGCAGATAGAGGAACGGGAAATAGGCGAGAACCGAGACCAGCACGCCGGCCCACAGGCCGTGCAAGGTCGGCACCATGGTGATCCAGGCGTAGGAATGCACGAAGGCGGGGATGGCGAGCGGCGCCACCGACAGCCAAGCCCACAGGCGGGCGCCGGGCAGGTCGCTGCGCTCGGTCAGCCATGCTAGCGTCACCGACAGCACGGTGGCGATCGGCACGGTGAGCGCCACCAGAAGCACGGTGTTGACCAGAAGTTCGCCGACGCGCGGCCGGAAGACCAGGGCCGAAGCAGTGTCCCAGCCGATCTGCACACCGATCCAGATGATGAACGCCAGCGGCAGCAGCGACAGCAGCGAGACAATTATGGCGGCAAGCGCGATCCAGGACATGGGCTTCCGGCGGGACCGCCCGACTGTCTGGCCTGAACGTGCGAGATCGACCGCAGTTTGCATCAGCTCGACCGCGCCACTGCCGCCGGGGCGGGGGCGCCGCAGGCGCGGCCGGAAACGCAATGTGTTGTCATGGACAATGCCATCTCGAAAACAGAGCGCTCCTGCGGAAAGTCCGGCAGGAGCGCAATCGTTGCCCTTTTAGGACGAACCCAGCCTAAAGCAAGCCGGCTGCCGTCATCAGGTCCGTCACCTTTTTCGAGTTCAGTGTCGCCGGATCGACCTTCGGTGCCTGCAGGTCGGCCAGCGGCACCAGCTTGGGATTGGACTGCGCGTCCTTGCCGATAGCGTATTCGAAGGACGTGCCGGTCTTCAGCACGTCCTGGCCGCCTTTCCCGGTCACCCATTTGAGGAACGCCTGGGCTTCCTTCGGGTGTTTGCTCGAGGCGAGCACGCCGCCGCCGGAGATCGAGACGAAAGCGCCGGGATCCTGGTTCTTGAAATAATGCAGTTCGACGTTCTTGCTGTTTTCGCCGGTCTTTGCCTGATCGCCGAAATAGTAATAGTGGTAGATGATTCCGCCTTCGATCTCGCCGGCATTGACCGCCTTCATCACCGTGCCGTTGCCCTTGTAGGCGGTGAAATTCTCCTTCATGGCCTTCAGCCAGTCGGCGGTTGCGGCTTCGCCCTTGAGCTCGAGCAACGCGCTGACGATGGCCTGAAAATCGGCGCCGGAAGGCGAGGCTGCCCAGCGGCCTTTCCAGCTCGGATCGGCGAGATCGAGCATCGATTTGGGCAGCTTTTCGGCCGTGAGCTTGGTTTTGTTGTAGGCAAAGACGGTGCTGCGCGCCGCGACACCCACCCATCTGCCGCTGCTCGGCTGGAATTCGGCCGGGACTTGCGCCAGCGTGTCGGCGTCGACCGGCGCGAAAAGGCCCGCCGCTTCGACCAGGGTCATCGCCGGCGAGTTTTCGGTCAGGAACACGTCGGCCGGCGAAGAAGCGCCCTCGGCGACGATCTGGTTGGAGAAATCGCTGTCGCCGCCATTGCGCAGCGTGACCTTGATGCCGGTTTCCTTGGTGAAACCTTCGACCCATTCCTTGGCCAGGCTCTCATGCTGGGCGTTGTAGACGATGATGCCGGCATCCGCGGCCATCGCCGGCCCGGCGATCATGCTCACGGCCAGCGCTGTGGCCCCCGCTAGGGTGGAGAGCGTGTATCTCATGGCGTCATCCTCAATCTCGGTGGTTCTGGTTTCGCAGGCTGCACCTATCGATACCTGACAGCAGTAGTCAACATTGCTCGGCTGCTTCAATCGGTCGCCGCTCCCGCAAACTTTCGTGATTTTGCGGCACTTTGGCTTGGACATCATTTCGCCGGACACGTAACAAATCGGTGCCGAGGCGCGAAGATCGGGGAGTGAACTCTTGTGAGCGGCAAGGATGAGGCCGAGCTTTCCCGGCTGATGCGGGCCGCGATCGCGGGAGATGAAAGGGCCTACGCCGACTTTTTGCACCGGATCGCCGCGCTGGTTCGCGGCTTTGCGAGGCGCAAGATCGTACAGGGCGGGGTCGATCCCGAGGATGTCGTGCAGGAAACCTTGCTGGCCATTCATGTGAAACGGCATACCTGGCGCCAGGACGCGCCGGTGTTGCCATGGATCTATGCGATAGCCCGCTTCAAGCTGATCGATGCTTTCCGGCGGCGCGGACGGCGCATCGAAATCGAGATCGACGAGATCGCCGAGACCTTTGCCGAGCCGGAAACCGAGACCGTCAGCGAACGCGACATCAACCGGGCGCTGGACGGACTGCCGGCTGCCCAGCGTTCCGTCGTTTCTTCGATCTCGGTCGACGGCCGCTCCATCGGCGAGACGGCGGCCACGCTCGGCGTCAGCGAGACGGCGGTGCGGGTGTCGCTGCATCGCGGGCTTGCCGCGATCGCCAAGCGATTTGGGCAGGGGCGCTTCGGGCGGCAGTGACATGAGGACGGAGGATCTCATCAGGGCACTCGACGCCGACACAAGCAGCAAGGCGATGCCGCTGCGCTCGGCCTGGTTGATGGCGGCGGCAGCCGCGGCGGTGATCGCGGCTCTGGTCTTCTTTCTCACCATCGGCCCGCGTCCCGACATCATGACCGCCATGCACACGATGCGGTTCCTGGCGAAGTTCGTGTTCACCATCGTGCTCGCCGTCACCGCCTTTGGCCTGGTCCGGGCGTTGTCGACGCCGGGCGCTTCGACGGCAAGAGCCGCGGCCTGGATGCTGGCGGCGCCGCTGCTGGTGGCCGTGGCGGTGGCTCTCGAACTGTTCATGGTGCCGGAGCCGATGTGGAGCACGCGCATGGTCGGCTCCAACATGATGATCTGCATGGGCTTCATCCCGCTGATCGGAATCGGCCCGCTTGCCGTCTTCCTGTGGATGCTGCGCTATGGCGCGCCGACGCGGCCGGTGTTGGCCGGGGCGGTCGCGGGACTGCTCGCCGGCGGGCTGGCGGCGACCTTCTACGCCGCGCACTGCTTCGACGATTCGCCGCTTTTCGTCGCCACCTGGTACACGCTCGCCATCGCCGTCCTCGCCGGTCTGGGCGCGCTCGGGGGACGGTTCTTCGTGCGCTGGTGACCGGGCCGTTCAAGATCGCCCAATAATCACCGATCCTTAATCATGCCGGCAATTGTTTGCGGGTTCACCGTGTTGCCGGTGGCTCCGGCGCAACCTTTCCTTAAAATCGATCATCCAGTGTTTTTTGCAGAAATGTGTTGCGCATGGGGTGGCATGCACAGTGATGCGGCGAGAGCGAAAAAGCCTGCGGGCTGACAGTCACGTGGCTTTGGTGCTTGCGGCCGGAGGGCTTTGCGCTGCCGTGGTCGCGCTCCTGCTGTCGCGGCTCGATGTCAGCGCCGAAGTGCTGAAGCTATGCCTGCAGATATCGGTGCCGGTCGCCGCCGTGGCGCTGATTCTCGCCGCCCTGTTCATTTACCGGATACTGGACGATCGCCGGCAGATCGCCGAAAGCGAGCAGCGTTTCCGCCGTGCCATGGAGGATTCGGCGATCGGCATCGCCATTGTCGGCCTCGACGGCCGCATCCATGAAACCAACCCGGCCTTCGCCGCCATGCTCGGCTACAGCAAGCAGGAGATCGAGGCGCTGACCTTCTTTCAGATCACCCATCCCGACGATGTGCAGATCGGCCGTGAGACGATGGACGGCATGCGGGCGGGCACCGTCAACGCCTTCCACTTCGAAAAGCGCTACCTCAGGAAGGACGGCACGCCGGTATGGGCCCATCTTGCCGGTTCCGTCATTCGCGACGAGAAGAGCGGGAGCCCGCTCTACCTGGTCTCCCAGATCGAGGATATCGATGCGCGCAAGCAATCCGAGGCGCGCATAGCCGAAGCCGAAACGCGCTGGAATTTTGCCCTGGCCAGCGCCGGACAAGGCGTCTGGGATCTTGATATGCGGAAGGGCGGCACCACCTACTCCGCCACCTGGGTGAAGATGCTGGGCTATGCCGATGGCGAACTGGACGGCGACCCCGACCGCTGGCTGGCGATGATCCACCCCGACGATCGCGAAAACGTCGCCGAAGCCGATCGTGCCCATCTGGAGGGCAGGACACCGTTCTTCGAAGCCGAGTTCCGGATGCGCCACAAGGATGGCCACTGGGTCTGGATCCTCGACCGCGGCAAGACGCTCGAACGCGACAAGGACGGACGGCTGGTCAGGGCCATCGGCAGCCTGACCGATATCACCCAGCGCAAGCAAACCGAGGAAAGCCTCATCGTATCGGCGGCAATGCTGGCCGACGAGAAGGAGCGGCTGAGGGTGACGCTGCAGTCGATCGGCGACGCCGTCATCTGCACCGATGCCGCCAACCGCATCACCTTCATGAACCCGGTCGCCGAAAAGCTCACCGGCGTTGTTGGCGCGGAGGCGCTCGGCAAGACGCTTGGCCATGTCTACTGGGCGGTGGACGAAGAAACCGGGCAAAGGATCGGCATGACGCGGCCGGCGCTCGGCAGCGCCAGCCCTGCCGACCAGAACAGTCGCGCCGTCCTCATCCGTCGCGACGACACACGCTGCAGCATCCGCCAGGTGGTGTCGCCGATCATGAACGACCGCCAGGAGTTCTGCGGTCTTGTCATCGTCTTCCAGGACTTCACCGATGCGCGCGCCTTGCAGCGCCAGCTCGCCTATGCCGCCGCGCATGATGCGCTGACCGGCCTTGCCAACCGTTCGAGCTTTATCCGCACCATGGAGGAACTGGTCGACCGGAGCCGCAAGGCCGGCACAGCCAGGTCGGCGGGCGAACATCATTTCATGTTCATCGATCTGGACCATTTCAAGCTGGTCAACGACACTGGCGGGCACGCCGCCGGCGACGCCTTGCTGAAGCGGGTTGCCGAGGCCATTCGCGGTGCGCTTGGGCCGGAGGATATCGTGGCCCGCCTCGGCGGCGACGAATTCGCGGTCATCCTGAAAGCCGGGCCGAGCGCCGGCGCCAGGATTGCCGCACGCTCTGTCATCGACGCCATCCGCGGCCTGCAGTTCAGCTGGGACGGCCGGCCGCATGCGATCGATGCCAGCATCGGGCTGGCGCCAATCCACAGCAACAGCGGTGAAGTCGACGAGATCATCGCCCGGGCCGATGCTGCCTGCTATGCGGCCAAGGCCGCCGGCCGCGGCTGTGTTTCCGTGGCGCCTGACGATACCGGGTCAAGAGGCCAAGCAGAGCCGCCGCTTGCAGCGGCGTCCTGAGGGAGCACGGAACTTTCGTTCTGGTGGTTAGCGCGTCGGAACCGGATGCTCGCCGCGATAGTCGTAGAAGCCGCGCCCGGTCTTGCGGCCGAGCCAGCCGGCCTCGACATATTTCACCAGCAGCGGGCAGGGGCGATATTTCGAATCCGACAGGCCGTCATGCAGCACCTGCATAATCGACAGGCAGGTGTCGAGGCCGATGAAATCGGCGAGCTGCAGCGGTCCCATCGGATGGTTGGCGCCGAGCCGCATGGCGGTGTCGATGGCATCGACCGAGCCGACCCCCTCATAGAGCGTGTAGATCGCCTCGTTGATCATCGGCAACAGAATGCGGTTGACGATGAAGGCCGGAAAATCTTCAGAGACGGTGATGGTCTTGTCGAGCTGTTTCACATAGGCCTTGGCCGCCTCGAAGGTCTGATCCTCGGTAGCGATGCCGCGCACCAGTTCGACCAGCTTCATCAGCGGCACGGGGTTCATGAAATGTATGCCGATGAAACGCTCAGGACGGTCGGTCTGCGCGGCAAGCCGGGTGATCGAAATTGACGAGGTGTTGGTCGCCAGAATGGCTTCCGGGTTGAGCTGGGGACAGAGCTGCGCGTAAATCTTGCGCTTGACCGTCTCGTCCTCGGTCGCCGCCTCGATAACCAGATCGGCACCGGCGAGATCAGCCATGGTGGGGGCTGCGGAAATGCGCGCCATCGCTTCGTTACGCAGCTTTTCCTCAAGCTTGCCGGAGCCGACCTGGCGGGCCATGTTGCCGCTGACCGTGGCAATGCCCTTCTCGATACGGTCGGGCGAGACGTCGTAGATCAGCACCTTGAAACCCGAAAGTGCTGATACATGCGCGATGCCGCCGCCCATCTGGCCGGCGCCGATGATGCCGATCGTCTCGATCTTGGCCATTTGCAGCGATCCCGTCGAAAAGGCCTTTGCGGCCTGCTTTTTGTGCAGTGCAAACTAAAAGGGTGGGGCAGCTTCGTCTACCCCACCCTTTCACAATTTAATACGCTTTGGCAGAAAGCGTCAAAGCGCCTTTTGCAGTTCCGGCAGGATGACGAACAGGTCGCCGACCAGGCCGTAATCGGCAACCTGGAAGATCGGCGCCTCTTCGTCCTTGTTGATGGCGACGATGACCTTCGAATCCTTCATGCCGGCAAGGTGCTGGATGGCGCCGGAAATGCCGACGGCAATATAGAGGTCAGGCGCCACGACCTTGCCCGTCTGGCCGACCTGCCAGTCGTTCGGGGCGTAGCCGGCGTCGACGGCAGCGCGCGAGGCGCCGACGGCTGCACCGAGCTTGTCGGCGACCGGCAGAATGACCTCCCGGAACTTTTCCGAGGAACCGAGCGCGCGACCGCCCGAAATGATGATCTTGGCCGAGGTCAGCTCCGGACGGTCCGTCTCCGACAGCCTGTTCTCGACGAAGGTGGACAGGCCCGGATTGGACGCTGCCTGGATCGTCTCGACCGCGGCCGAACCGCCTTCGGGCGCGCCCTGGAAGGAAGCGGTCCGCACGGTGATCACCTTCTTGGCGTCGCTCGACTGCACCGTCTGGATGGCGTTGCCGGCATAGATCGGACGCTTGAAGGTATCGGGCGAAATCACTTCGATGATTTCCGACACCTGCGCGACATCGAGCAGGGCCGCCACGCGCGGCGCGACGTTCTTGCCCGACGAGGTCGCCGGCCCGATTATGGTGTCGTAGGCGCCGGCCAGCGAGACAACGAGTGCGGCGAGCGGTTCGGCGAGGCGCTCGGCCAGTTCGTCGGCCTCGGCCAGCAGCACCTTGCTCACGCCCTTGAGCTTGGCGGCGGCGTCGGCAGCGCCTTTGGCGCCTTTGCCGGCCACCAGCACATGCACGTCCGAACCGATCTGCAGCGCCGCCGAGAGCGCTTTGGCGGTCTGGTCGGAAAGAGTTGCGTTGTCGTGTTCTGCGATGAGGAGAATGGTCATTTTATCTGTTCCTTCCAGTCTCAGAGCACGCCGGCTTCGTTCTTGAGCTTGTCGACCAGTTCGGCGACACTGTTGACCTTCACGCCCGCCTTGCGGCCGCTGGGCTCCTCGGTCTTGAGCACCTTCAGGCGCGGCTTGACGTCGGCGCCGTAATCGGCCGGGCTCTTTTCGTCGAGCGGCTTCTTCTTGGCCTTCATGATGTTGGGCAGCGAGGCATAGCGCGGCTGGTTGAGGCGAAGATCGGCGGTGATGATCGCCGGCATCTTCAGTTCCACCGTCTGCAGGCCGCCGTCGACTTCGCGCGTCACCTTGGCCTTGTCGCCGTCGATCACGACCTTGGAGGCGAAAGTGCCCTGTGCCCAGCCGAGCAGGGCGGCCAGCATCTGGCCGGTCTGGTTCGAGTCATCATCGATCGCTTGCTTGCCGAGGATGACGAGCCCGGGCTGTTCGGCGTCAACGACGCCCTTCAGCACCTTGGCGACGCCGAGCGGCTCGGTCTGCTCGTCGGTCTTGACCAGGATGGCGCGGTCGGCGCCCATGGCGAGCGCGGTGCGGAGCGTTTCCTGCGCCTGCTGCGGGCCGATCGAAACGACGATGATCTCTTCGGCCTTGCCGGCTTCCTTCAGCCGGAGCGCCTCTTCCACCGCGATCTCGTCGAACGGGTTCATCGCCATCTTGACGTTGGCGAGTTCCACCGCCGAACCATCGGCCTTGACGCGAACCTTGACGTTCGCATCCACAACCCGCTTCACGGGCACAAGGATCTTCATTGTCTGTCACCTCTCCTGAGATATCCGGGCGCGCTATAGCAGCGTGCGCCTCCGCAGAGTTGTCGAAAGCCGACATTCCTGACTGAATTCCGGCCAAACGGAATTCTGGCCGGACGGAATTCTTGTCTTCTGCCGCCTAGCGGTGGCGCTCTCCGTAGTTGTGGCGACGCAACACGTCAATATGCCACGGCAGCGGCCAAACCGCTCAAATCGGTTCAGTTGTGACCGGAAGCGCCACCCCGGCCCCAACGCGTCTCAGGTTGCACGGGAGCGGGACCGGCTGGCGCCGGCCCAGTAGAAGCGGCTGGCTGATCGTCGGGTTCCGGCTCGCCGTCGCCACCGGCGAGCAGCGGCACGCCGCGGCTGCGCATAATGAGCACCAGCACGCCACCGGCAATGATGCCGCCAATATGGCAGGCCCAGGATATCTGGTTTTCGCCTCCGGCGGCAAACATCACCACCTGGAAGCCTATCCACAGGATCAGCGGGATGAAGGCCGGGATACGCAGCGGAATCCGGGCAAAGACCAGCACCCACACTTTCACCCGGGGGTAGAGGACCAGATAGGCGGCGACGACGCCGGCAATGGCGCCGGAGGCGCCGATCAGCGGAACCTCCGAACTCCAGGCGACGAGCCCCTGGAAGAAGGCGCCGGCGATGGCGCAAAGCAGGTAGAAGATGAGGTAGCGGATGTGGCCGAGTGCGTCCTCGACATTATCGCCGAACACCCACAGGAACAGCATGTTGCCGCCGAGATGAAAGATATCGGCATGCAGGAAGGCATAGGTAAGGTAACTCAGGCTCTCGGGAATGACGACGAATTGGGGCGAGAGTTCTGCCGTGTCGTGGACAACCGAAGGAATGAAGCCGAAGCCGAGCACGGCTGCGTTGTTGAAATTTTCGCCGCCGATCGTCGTGATGAGAAAGACCAACACGTTGGCCGCGATCAGGCCGATCGTCACATATTGCAGCCGGATGTGGCGCAACCTGTTGGAGTCGTAAAGCGGGATGAACATGCCCCAAGCCCTTTCCCGCCTTCGAAAATTCAGCGGTTCTTGCCGGGCACCCATAACACGTCGGCATTTCCGTTGTCATTGACCGCACGAGCGGCGACGAACAGAAAGTCCGAGACGCGGTTTATGTATTTCAGCCCCTCGCGATTGACATGTTCGGCCGGGTCCTGCGCCAGTGCCACCATGATCCGCTCGGCCCGTCGCGCCACGGTGCGGGCAAGATGAAGTGCTGCCGCCGCCGGCGTGCCGCCATTGAGCACGAAGGATTTGAGCGGCTGCAGATTCTTGTTGAGAAGGTCGATATCCTTTTCGACGCGGTCGGTCTGCGAGGCGATGATGCGCAGCGGCTCGTAGCCGAGCGGCTTGCCGTCGTCGGGCACGGCGAGATCGGCGCCGAGGTCGAACAAATCGTTCTGGATGCGGGACAGCATGGCGTCGATGGCGGGATAACTTGCCGCTGTGTGCAGGCGGGCGATGCCGATGCAGGCATTGGCTTCATCGACGGTGCCGTAGGCATCGACGCGCAGGTCGGATTTCAGCCTGCGTTCACCGGTGCCGAGGCCAGTGGTGCCGTCATCGCCCGTGCGGGTGTAGATCTTGTTGAGCTTGACCACGTCGCCTCCCGAACGGCCGTCACTTGCGGGTGAAATACACCACCAGCAGGATCAGTGCCAACGCCAGCGCCTGCAGCAGCACGCGTGCCTGCATCAGCTTGTTCGAGCTCACACCGGAGCCGCCGCGCATCATGTTGATGAGGCCGCGGACAAGCACGATCACCACGGCGACCATGACGAGGACGAGGAGGACTTTGATGACGGTTGCCATGATCTGTTCCCAGTTCTGTTGCGATCAGGCGCGTCCGGCCAGAACGCGGTAGAGCATCGATGCCGGCAGGATGCGCTTGAGCATCACGCCAATCCTGGCCGGCACTGTTACCACATAGTGCGGGCGCGGGCGCCGCGACAGAAGTGCATGGCGCAAGGCCGCATAGACCACCTCCGGCCCCTTTTTCAGCCGTGATGAGCTGCCGCCGGCCCGAAGCCGCGCCAGCTGCGCGGCATAGGCGACGTGGTGGACGGAATTCTCGTGGTCGATGTTTTTCAGGAACCAGAACAGCCCGTTGCTGGCGATTTTCGAGGTCACCGGCCCCGGTTCGATCAGCGAGACATGGATGCCGCTGCCCCTGAGTTCCTGCTGCATGCACAGCATCAGGCCTTCGAGCGCGTGCTTGGAGGCTGAGTAGGCGCCGCGAAAAGGGACCGGCGCTAGCCCAAGGATCGAGGAACAATGAACGAGGCGGCCATGTCCCTGGCGACGCATTACCGGTACGATGCGTCGGGTGAGGTCGTGCCAGCCGAAGAAATTGGCCTCGAACTGCTCGCGCAATGCCGCAACCGGCAGGTCTTCCACGGCGCCGGGCTGTGCATGGGCGCCGTTGTTGAACAGGGCGTCGAGGCGTCCGCCTGTCCGCTCCAGCACCGATGCCGCAAGTGCTGCGATGGAATCCGGCTCACGGTAGTCGAGATAAAAGGCCTCGATGCCGTCGGCTTCAAGTGCGGCTATGTCATCCGGCTTGCGCGCCGTTGCAAACACGCGCCAGCCATCCGCCTTCAGTGCACGGGCGCAGTGGGCGCCTATCCCGGACGAGGCGCCGGTGACGATGATGGTGCGCAACTCTTTGGCAGGCGGCATCGTGGTTTGAGCAAGGGTTGCCATTTGCCACAATCCCTTCCCATATTCGCGGCGTCGAGACAATCGAAGGGAACGCGGCTCTTGATGCGGAATATCGTCGTGCTGCGCCGCGTGCTCTATGACGCGCTTGGCCATTTCAACACCGATGACGGCTGGGCCATGGCCAGCCATCTGGCGATCACTTCGCTCATGGCGCTGTTCCCGTTCCTGATCTTCGCCACCACGCTGGCGAGCTTCCTCGGCGCGCAGGCGTTCGCCGATACTGCCGTGCACCTGGTCTTCGACACCTGGCCCGAACAGATCGCCAAGCCTATCGCGCGCGAGGTGCTCAACGTGCTGACCGTGCGGCGCACCGATCTTTTGACCTACGGCGTGCTTCTGGCGGCCTATTTCGCCTCCAACGGCATCGAGGCGCTGCGCACCTCGCTCAACCGCGCCTACCGCGTCGCCGAAACGCGCGGCATCATCTACCGCCGGGTGCAGAGCATTTTCTTCGTGGTGATCGCGACGGCCGGTTTCCTGGCGATCAGCGTGCTCCTGGTCTTTGCGCCTTTGCTGGCGCGGCTGGCGGAAGCTCATTTCGAGTGGATCAAACCCTATACGGGCACGATCACGCTATGGCGTTACGTCATCGCCTCAACCGTCATCATTGGTGGCTTGTTTGCCGTCCACTATTGGCTGCCGGCGGGCAAGCGCCGCTTTGTCTCGCTGGTGCCTGGCATCATCTTCACTCTGGCTGCGTGGCTTGTCGGCTCGACGATGTTCGCGACCTACCTCGACCATTTCTCGTCCTATGTGACGACCTATGCCGGCCTCGCGTCGATCATGATCGCCGTCGTTTTCCTCTATATGCTGTCGGCGATCTTCATCCTCGGCGGCGAACTCAATGCGGCGATCAGCCGCTTTCTCGAAGCGCGCGCGCGTGTCGGCAGCTAGGTTTTGGCTGGCCGAGCCGTGGCCAGCCCGACGCCGAGCGTCGCGATTGCCATGCCGACGATCTGCACGAGGCTGAGCCGTTCGCCGAACAGCGCCCAGGCGATGACAGCGGTGACGGCCGGCACCAGGTAGAACAGCGACGCGACCTTCGACATCTCGCCGTCGCGGATCATCACCATCAGCAAGAAGATGGCGCCGATCGACAGCACCAGGACCAGCCAGGCCATGGCGAAGATCAGTTCGCCGTTGATGATCACCGTGTGGGTCTCAAGGGCCAGCGAAGCCAGGATCATCAGCGAGCCGCCGCCGATATATTGCCACATCGTCGCCGCCACCAGGTCGCCACCCGAGGCATAGCGCTTCTGCCAGATGGTCCCGGCGCTCATGCCCAGCACCGAGACCAGCGACGCCGTCAGGGTTTCGGGCGTAACGCCGCCGCCGAGAGCGCCGAGCTTCGGCCACAGCACGATGATCACTCCCACAAGGCCGACGGCAAGGCCGGCCCAATGGCGCGGCAGGATGTCCTCGCCGAGGAACCGGCCGGCAAGCACGGCGGTGATCAGCGGTTGCAGGCCGACGATCAGCGCCGAAAGCCCGGCGGGCATGCCCCTGTGGATCGCCCAGAACACGGCGCCGAGATAGATGCCATGCATGAGGATGCCGGCGACCGTGGCGTGAAGCGCTTCTGCCCTTGTGGCTCGCTTCGAGCCAAGCACGAGCATCAGCCCGGCAAGCAGCAAGGCGGCGATGACAAAGCGGGCTGCCAGAAAGGTGAAGGGCTCCGCCCAGGGCATGGCGTAGCGCGCGCCGATGAAACCTGTCGCCCACAGGACGACAAACGAGGCGGGGATGAACCGCTTGAGACTGTGCATTTTCGGGGAAGCCGTTTCCGGTGGAGAGGTCCGATTCGGTGAAGAGACAAATACGGCAATTGCTCTAATGCGGTTCAATCCGGCAAGCAAAGCGAAACAATTGGTACATAAGCTCATCCTGATGTAGGAGGTGGCCGAATTCAAAGGGCGGCGTCAGGGCAATCGACTTCTGTCGATGGATCCGGCGACATGGCGTTTTGGCTTCGACAGGGAGCGCGCATGCTGTTGCATCTCGACACAAGCTGGCTTTTGATGACGGTGGCCAGTGTGGCCGTGTTTGGCTTCTTCTTCGGTTCAGCGCTCGACGCCATCATGCAGGAGGACGGTTTTGGGTCGACCGGCAACACATTGCTGTTCACGCTCGGCTTTTTCGTCGCGGTCATGGCCGCGAACGAACATGGCATCGTCCTGAGAGATCTGAAGCTCGCGGTTGCCTGGGGACTGGGCGGCGCCTTCGCGTTTATCGGCGCGTTGGCGCTGCTCAAGGCGGGGCTGGCCCGGCTTTAGTCATAGCCCGACCAGCCGCCTGACATCGTCCGGCGACATGCCTGCCTGCCTCAGCGCGGCAAGGCCGGTATCAGCAAAACTCTTCGACAGTTTGCGCCCATCCGGTCCGAGTATGAGACGGTGGTGGAAATACTGCGGCTGGCCGAGGCCGAGCAATTCCTGCAGCAGGCGCTGGATGCCAGTCGCGGAATAGAGGTCGCGGCCACGCACGACATGGCTCACACCTTGCAGGGCGTCGTCGACGACGACGGCCAGGTGATAGCTGGTCGGTATGTCGCGGCGCGCCAGAATGACGTCGCCCCAGTCCTGCGGACGCGCCTCGACGCGCTGCGTCGCCGAAAGCGTCTCGTTGGTGAATTCGCGCCAGGACAAATCCGTGCCGACGCGCGCCAGCGCCGCCTTAACGTCGAGGCGCCAGGCGAAGGGCGCATTTTCGGCGATGCGGCGGTTGCGTTCGCTGATCGGCAGCGCCTTGTCGGCGCCGGGATAAAGCGGCACGCCGTCCGGGTCGCGCGGCCAGTCGCGGCCGCGCTTTTCGCTGTCGGCGATGAAGGCCCTGATCTCGCCACGGCTCATGAAGGCAGGGTAGACGAGTTCTTCGCGGACCAGCCGGTCGAGCACGGCCTGATAGTCGGTGAAATGCTCGGCCTGGCGCCGCACCGGCTGTTCCCATTCGAGACCTAACCATTCGAGGTCGCGAAAGATGCCGGCCTCGAATTCAGGCGTGCAGCGGATCGTGTCGATGTCCTCGATGCGCAGCAGCAGGCGGCCGCCGGCCGCACGCGCCAGTTGCTGGTTGAGCAGTGCCGAATAGGCATGGCCGAGATGCAGTTCGCCATTCGGGCTCGGCGCGAAGCGGAATGTCAGGAGCATCATCTCACAAGCGGCAATCGGGTTGTGCAGCGGTTTTGCCAATTGCTACCGTGCGGTCGGTTCAGGAACAAGAAACATGCAACGCATCGCGACACTGGACGATATTGCGCGCGGGCTGGATGCGCTTTGCGCAATCGATCCGCGCCTGGAAAAGGTGCGCGGCATGGCCGGAGAGGTGCCGCTGCGGCTGTCGGAGCCCGGCTTTCGAAGCCTGGCCTCCATTATCGTTTCGCAACAAGTATCCCGTGCGAGCGCCGATGCGATTTTCGGCCGGCTGGTGAAACTGGTCGATCCGCTGACGCCGCAGGCGATCCTTGCCGCCGGCGAGGACATGTTTCGCGAGGCCGGGCTGTCGCGGCCGAAGCAGCGCGGTCTGATCGCGGTTGCGCAGGCCGTGGTTGACGGGCTCGACCTGCATCACCTCTGTTCGCTCGACGCCGAAGAGGCGATCGCGGCTATGATCGCGGTGCCGGGCATCGGCCCGTGGACGGCGGAAGTCTATCTCCTGTTTGCCGCCGGCCACCCCGATATTTTCCCCGCGCGCGACGTCGCGCTGCAGAGCGCGGTTGGCCACGCGCTCGGCATAGAGCCGCGTCCGCCGGAGAAAACACTGATCGCTCTGGCCGAATCATGGAGCCCGTGGCGAGGTGTCGCATCGCGGCTTTTCTGGTCCTATTATCGCGAAACCAGGGGCAGGGACGCAGCACCCCCGGCCTGAATCGGCAAAAAAGCGTTAAAATCCTGCATTTTTGCCGCTTTTGACGAGTGACAATCCGCTTCACATCCCTGTCATGTCGGGCTTACAGTATCCGCGCCGATCGGTTCTAGAACGAGGAGGTCAACAAGTGACGGTTGCCGTATCTCCGGATGGGCTTCCTGCGCTGGTGCTGAATGCGGATTACCGTCCGCTCAGCTATTACCCCTTGTCGCTCTGGTCCTGGCAGGACGCCATCAAGGCGGTGTTCCTCGACCGGGTCAACATCGTCGCCGAATACGAGCATGCGGTGTCTTCGCCGACCTTTTCGATGAAGCTGCCCAGCGTCGTCAGCCTGAAGGCCTATGTGAAGCCGTCGAGGCACCCGGCATTCACCCGCTTCAACGTGTTCCTGCGCGACCGCTTCCAGTGCCAGTATTGCGGCACGCCCGAGGATCTGACCTTCGACCACGTCATCCCGCGCCACCGCGGCGGGGCGACGACGTGGGAGAATGTCGTGGCCGCCTGTTCACCCTGCAATCTGAGGAAGGGCGGCATGATGCCGGCGCACGCCAAGATGTGGCCGCTGCAGAAGCCCTACCAGCCGACCGTGCACGACCTGCACAACAATGGCCGGCTGTTCCCGCCCAACCATCTGCATGAAAGCTGGATGGATTATCTCTACTGGGATGTGGAGTTGGAGCCGTAGGGATTGGCCCGATCGGCCTTGCCAGGGCAATCGCCGATGTCAGGTGCTGCCCCTCATCCGGCTGCCGCCACCTTCTCCCCGTATAGTGACGGGGAGAAGGGAATTGGCTGCAAATTTGGCGCCCTTCTTTCAGCGTTCGGGATTGGCGAAACCATTGATGACTGCGTCTTTCTCCCCGTCACTATACGGGGAGAAATGCCCGGCAGGGCAATGAGGGGCGGTGCCAACATTTAGAGACTGGCCGCATGGCGCGACCTCGCACTTGATTAATCGCGGGCCAGCGCGCCGCGAAAGGCGACGGCGGCGAGGATGAAGCTGGCGATGGCGTTCCAGCCGGCCAGCGACAGGCCGAGGATACGAAGGGCTGCCTTGTCGCAGGATGGCGGCACGAATTTGTCGAGCGCGTCGAGCACGCCTTTGCCGCCGGTATCGACCGGGCCGGCGCCGGCCGTGCAATCGGCCGGACCCTGCCACCAGGCCCATTCGACGCCCGAATGATAGACGCCGAGATAGAGCCCATAGAGCATCAGCAGGCCGCCGACGGCAAGCAGGCCGCGCGTCAGCCATGCGGGCGCGCTAAGCATCGAGGCGATCACCGCCAGCAGCATCAGCGGGGCGCCGATATAATAGGGCGTGCGCTGCTCCAGGCACAGATGGCAGGGGATGTAGCCGCCTATGTGCTGGAAGGCGAGCGCGGAGCCGACCGTGGCGGCCATGGCGACGGCGAGAAACAAAGCGGTGCGCGTCCGCTGGCGTCCGGTATCGGCTGTCATCGTGGCTGTCATGTTTCGTCCGTTGAATTCGCAGTCCGCCGGCATAGTCCTGACCCACCGCCCGCCTTGGGCGGTCAGAAGGCGTATTTGACGACGATATAGAGCAAAATCAGGGCAGCGGCGCCGGCGCCGACGATCAATCCCAAACGCTTCTCGATGAATTCCTTGATCTCTTCGCCATAGCGGCGCAGCAGCCAGGCAAGAAGCAGGAAACGAGCGCCACGCGCCAGGATGGCGGAGACGATGAAGACGAAAAGATTGACGTGGAGGGCGCCTGCCAGAATGGTGACCACCTTGATCGGCGGCAGGTGGGCGGCACCCGATGTGACGAGCAGCACCAGCATCAGCCCGGTGCCGGCCGACTGCCACCTCTCGAACGCGTCAAGGCCGCCAAAGTGCTCCAGCATCGGCCGTGCTATCGTGTCGTAGGCATAGTAACCGATCAGCCAGCCGGCAATGCCGCCCAGCACCGACGCGACAGTAGCGGTCAGCGCGTAGCGATAGGCGCGTTCGGGCCGCGCCAAAGCCATGGGCAGGTACAAGACGTCGGCAGGTATGAAAAACACCGAGCTTTCGACGAAAGCGATGAAGGCCAGCCACCATTCGGCGGATTTGCGGGCCGCCAGCGACAAGGTCCAGTCGTAAAGTCCGCGAAGCATCGGCTCTCCTGGATGCAGGTTGCCACACGCAACGCGCTTTGATGCGCGTCTGTCTAGAAAGATTTTCCGCGCCGCACAATGGCAGGAGCTTCACGAAACAGAAAGGCGGGCTTTTGCCGCAAGCAGGGCACGGCGGCGCATTTGGCCAGTTGACGAACAGGCCTCCAACCGTATAGTCCGCGCCCATCCAGGCCTTTGGGCCTGAGCCCCTATGGCGGAATTGGTAGACGCGCTCGACTCAAAATCGAGTTCCGCAAGGAGTGCTGGTTCGATTCCGGCTAGGGGCACCATTTTTGATCTCACGCCAGTTCGCTTCGCTCATGGGCTCCGATGGGGCGGCCTGACCGGCCGACGGGCGGTCGCCCTTGCGAACCCTCCGGGTTCGAACAGTGCCTCGAACACAGAGCCAACCGCGGCTGCTGAGGATGACAGCGATAGCGCCAATCAGCGGCGGCCGGTAGCCCCGCTCTACGTGCTCTCAGGCCGCCGCACGGTGTTCTTCACGGGCAGCTTCCCACACTTCGCGGGCCGCGTCGGCGTTCATGACCGCGATCCCCAATCCCACCGCCAAATCGGGCCACGCGGAATGCCAGAGCAAGGCCGTGACCAACCCTGCGGCAATAATGGCGATGTTGGCCAAGGCGTCGTTGCGGGCCGACAGGAAGGCCGCCTTTGTGAGGCTGCCGCCACGATGCCGGTGCGCGGCCAGCATGTAGGCACAGGACAGGTTGACGGCGAGAGCGCCAAGTCCCGCCAAGGTCAAGGCGATGGGCTGCGGCGGCACCGGCACGTTGAACTTCTCCCAAGCCGTCCAGAGCGTTGCCAGACCCGGCATGAGAAGGATGAGCGCCAATGCCATCCCCACCCGCGCACGGGAGCGCACAGACCAGCCAAGTGCGAGCAGGATAAGGAGGTTCACGGAAGCATCTTCAAGAAAGTCGATGCTGTCGGCGAACAGGGACACTGATCCAATGGCGAGCGCCACAGCGAACTCGATCCCGAAATAGGCAAGGTTGAGAAGCGCGACGATGAGGACGATGCGGCGAAGGTTCATCTTCTGGATGTATCCGAAACCAGTGTGTGGAGCTACAGCTTCGCGGTTTCCAAGGAAAGCCCCTGCTCGTTCCGGGTCCCGGCCGATGGGCGGTTGCCCTTGCGACCTTTTGCGTTCGAGCCGCGCCTCGAACACGGACTTAGCGCATATTCCCCGTATGCCCTTGCGAATACCGCCCCGGCTGTGGCCACACCGTCAGGCCGTGCGGCTCTGAGCCAACCCGAAACTTGGTCACCGCGCCTGATGTCGTGTCGATCATGTAGGCGGCACTGTCGAAGCGGCCGGACAGCCATAGTTGTTTGCCGTCGGCGCTGACGTTGCCCATGTCGGGGCTGCCGCCGCCGGGGATCGGCCATTGCGTGACGACCGCGCGGGTAGCGAAGTCGATCACCGTCACGCTGCCCGGTCCCTTTGCCTGGCCCTGCTCCATCTTGTGCGAGCCCCGGTTCGAGACATAGAGCCGCTTGCCGTCGCGGCTGACGACGAAACCATGGGCGCCGATGCCGGTCGGGATGAAGCCGATCTCCTTGAAACTGTCGCCATCGACGAGGAACACGCCGTCATTCATCATGTCGGCGACGTAAAAAACCTTGCCGTCGGGCGAGAGGCGGATGTCCTGCGGCATGCCCATTTTCGAGAAGTCGAGATGGCCAAGCACCTTCTGGTTCTTCAGGTCGATCTTTGCCAATCCGCCATTGCCGTATTCGCAGGTGAAGATCGCGTAGGCCCCGTCGACCGAGAATTCGGCGTGGTTGATGCCGGGGCAAGTGGGCGTCGGCAGGCTCGACATTAGCGCCATGGTGTGAGGATCGCGGAAATCGAGCCGCTCCAGGGCTTCGTCGACGACGATGGCCGCGCCCGGCATGAAATACAAATTGTAGGGATCGTCCACGGCGATCTGCGGGCCGGGCTTGCCGGTCATCGGGTCGATCGGCGTGAGGCTGCCGTTCTTGCCGGTGCCATTGTTGGCGACCCAGAGCGTCTTCAGGTCCCAGGACGGCACGACGTGCTGCGGTTTGCTGCCGACCGGGAACCTGTCGACTTCCTTGAGTGTCATGGTGTCGATCACCGTGACGCTGTTGGAGGAGCGGTTCGGCACATAGACGCGCGGCAGTGCACCCAGCGTGGCCGGGCTGAGATGGCTGGCGGCGGTGTGGCTGTAGATGTTGATGGACGGCGCGGGCTCGCTGCAATCCTCGGGACAGCTATCGGCCCAGGCGCGGACAGGCAGCAGCGCAAGCAGCAAAAAGGCCGCACGGGGACCGGCGTGACGCAAAAAGGTTCTGATCATCAGGATGGCTTGTCGTGAAGGCCGGCCGAAATTGCCGCCGGAGCCATAGCTGGTGTCTTGCCGTTGATCCAGTGGCTTTTCTCAGGCTCCCCGCGCGGTTGGCGCAGTCATTGGTGACCTGTATCGCGAGCACAAGCGGCTCGATAGCAACCAAGATCAAAATCCGTTTCGGTCAATATCAGCCTGCTTTGGCGCGTCGGATGCCTTGACCGCGCTACAGCGCCGCCATCGAAGCGGCCGGACAGTCAAAGCTGTCTGCCGTCTGCACTGAGATTGCCCACGTCCGGACTGCCGCCGAAGCGCTCAATTTCGCTCGCAATATTGCATGGCTTCCATCATTACCTCACGTTGCGAACGTCCTCGGATCTCCTCGTCCACCTTGCACACAGGTTGACACACTGCCTGCTAATGACCGCATAAGTTGTTGCTCAGGAGCAACATCGAGAACGCCATGTCGCCGAGCTGGGCCTGGATTCGGGAGGAAAACCGCTATTGACGATTGACTCAACCTTGGGCCGCCGATCACCTTTACGCAGGGAATGGTGGTGGAGGGCGTGATGGACTCAACTTGCAAAGCTTCTCACGAGAGCCGATTTGGCTGCGTAGTGGCCTCGCTGTCAGTGTTTTTTCTCATTCTCATGCTTTCTTCGGTAGCGCCAGCTTCGGCACAGGTCGTCTTCGGTGGTGACGCGGGAGATCCAGAGAACACGATCTGCAGCTTTGCCGGCGTGATCGGCACCACAATAAACGACGATTGTTCGGACTCCGACGATTATTTTGTGCCCGCACCGGGTATCACTATTGGCCCCAACGGCAGCCAAATTAATTTCGACGCGGCGACGGGTGCGGCGACCTTCGGTGGAGCGGTTGATATGGGTGGCAACATCGTAACGAACGTCGGCACCCCGACGGCAGGAACGGATGCGGCCAACAAGGATTATGTTGACGGCGTCGTCGGCGACGCTTCAGCAAAGAACATTGAGCAGGATGGCCGACTAGACGATGTCGAAGCCAAGAACACGCAGCAAGATACTCGGCTCACCGGCGTCGAGACCAAAAACGTCCAGCAGGACACCACCCTCGCCAATCACGAGACGCGGATCACGCAGACGGAAGCGAAGGATACGGAGCAAGACGGCCGGCTTGCCGGACACGACACCATGCTCGCGTCGCTCGATACGCGTGTGACGACAAACACCAGCGATATCGCATCGCTCGACGGACGAGTCGGCGCGCTGGAGAGCGGCTTCTCTGAACTAGGGACGGAGATTTCCGAGAATCGCACCGAGGCCCGTCAGGGCATCGCAGCGGCAATAGCAATGACAACTGCCCCAATGCCGTCCGTTCCGGGCCGCACGAGCTGGGCCGGCAATGTCGGTTATTTCAAGGGTGAAACGGCGTTCGGTGGCTCGCTCGCTCATCGCCTCGACTTCGATGAACCTTTCGCGTTCACCGCGGGTTATGCCTATGGCGGTGGAACCAGCCATGGTTTCCGCCTCGGTCTAGCCGGCGAGTTTTAGCGCCTGCCTGCAAGAGCCGAGGATGGAGCAAGAGCCGGCGGCCTTGGCCGGAGGGTGTGAAAAATGCGCCGATTGACGTGGCTGGCCTTGGTCATGGCCGTCTGCTGCCTGCAAGTGCTTCCCGCCCACGCACAGGCTAAGAAGGATGGTCGTTCGGCGTCCAAGGTGTCCGACGCCCCAAAACCGGCGGACATCGACCACAATGGCGTCCTGATCTTGGTCAGGTCCACATTGCTGGCACTCGACCATGCAAACAGGACCGGAAATTATTCCGTGCTGCGTGAGCTTGGCGCCCCGGACTTTCAAGCCAACAACCCTGCTCGGCTGGGTGAGATTTTCGCGAAGCAGCGCAACGAAGGGCTTGATCTCAGCGGTGTAGCCGTGCTCGAGCCGCAATTGACGTTGATGCCGCAAATCGAATCCAACGGCATGCTGCATATGGCAGGGTTTTTTCCCTCTGCCGCGATGCAGCTAAACTTCGAACTTGTTTTCGCTCCTATCGACCGGCAGTGGAAGATTTCTGCCATGTTGGTCAAAGTCGGCACCAGCGCTCCCAAGGCGCCCGATAGCCCCCCAATTCCAGCCCCCCTCCCGCCGGTCCAAAAACCGGAACCGCCAGCTGCCGCGATTACTACAAAGTCTCAGATCAAGAAGCCCGGTCGCGCTCCGCCACTATAACAACGCGCAGGCCATCGGCTCTATCGCCGTCCCAGCAAACTCTTCACGCGATTGCGCAGCAGGCGGGCCATGTTGCGGGTTTCGCGGTAGAGGTGCAGCTGCGAGGCGGCCTGGCGGGCGAGGCGGTCGGCATCCGGCGTCAGTCCGATCACCAGCGAGCCCATCGGCTTGCGCTCGCTCCACAGCCGGCTCATCACCGGGTGGTCGGGCACGGCGCAGGAATCCGTCATCATGATGTTGGGGTCGTCGAGATGCTGCCTGGTCACCTCGATCATCAGCAGCGTGCCCGGCGAATAGGTCGCCAGCGTCTCGTCATAGGCGGTCTTCCAGGTGTAGGCGACGCCGGCTTCGACGAAGACGACCAGGCAGGCGATCGTGCGGCCGTCCAGCGTCAGCGAATGGATGCGGCACATGTCGTGCTCGGCCAGCCGGTGCACGGCTTCGCGGGCAAAGGCGGCGCGGTAGCGGTCGATGGCCATGGCGGTGCGCTCGCGGCCCTTCCAGCCGGCCGCCTCCAGCGTCAGGAAACTTTCGATGGCGTGGCGGATTTCGTCCGGTCCCCGCGCCACGACATGTTCCAGCCTGCCGAGATCGCCCAGGCGCCGCTTCAGGCGGCGGAATTCGCGGTAGTGGTGCGCGCGCAGCGATGCTTTCAGATAGGCCTCGCCGTCGAGCGTGCTTTCGAGCACCGGCCGGTCCGCCTTGGCGGTGGTGACCATTGTCAGGCCGCGCGTCTCGGCAACGGTGGCAAGCACGCTGGCCAACGGGCCGTCGAGCCGCATGTCGGGCAGCACGAAGACCTTCGGCAACTTGAGATGCGCCCGCGATAGCATGCCGAAGAAATCCTCGACGACGCCGATCGGGTCGTCATGGTCGACCAGCGGTGTGCCGATCGGGCCGAACGGGCTCGACCAGGTGCGCATCACCGGAACGCCGAGCGGCACCGCCGGCCTTTCGACCGAGAACGGCACCAGCAGGCGCAGCCGGTTGCGGTATTCGTCGCCGTCGCGGATCACCGCCAGCTTGACCTCGCGATCTTCCAGCCTGGGCATGGCCGGCGCCAGAAAGCGCGGGTTGAAGAAAACGTTGGGCTCGATCGTGCGGGTGCACAGATAGTCGAGTTCCTCGACCAGTTCGAAGCCGGCCGAAGCCGGATAGATCGCCAGCTTGCGCAGCGGCCGGTTGTTGGCGAGGATCTCAAGGTGCGCCGGATCGGCGTCGCGCGCCAGGCCGGCAAGGCCGGACACCATGGCGCCGGCCGGACCGCCGCTGGTTTCCTCGATCAGCGGGATGGCGGCCATCAGGCGGCTTCCTCGGCAGCGGGCACGAAGATCAGCATGACGATGCCGAGCTTGCGCCAGACGGTGAAGGACAGGGCGCTGGCCTCGAAGACCATGGCGAGGCTGGTGGCGATCGCCGCCCCCCACAGGCCAAAGAGCGGGATCAGCACCACGTTGAGGCCGATGTTGAAGGCCAGCGTCATGGCATAGACGGCGGCGCAGATGTTCTGGTTGCCGCTCATCGTCAGAAGGCTTTCGCACGGGCCGACCGCGGCGCGCGCCACGACGCCGAACACCAGCAGGAACAGCAGCGGATAGCCGTCGGTGAATTCGGGCCCGAACAGCACCAGCATCGGTTCGCCGAGCGCCAGCACCAGCAGCGCCATCAGCAGCGACGGCCAGAACGTCCACGACACGGTCTCGCGGGCGAAGGCGGCGAGCTTTTCCGGTTCGCCATGGGTGAACTGCGCATAACGCTGGGCAACGCCGGCCTTGACGGAGAAATAGACGAAATGCACCAGCGCCAGCGTCTTGACGGTGGCGAAGTAGACGGCGACGTCATTGGGCTGGAGATAGGCGCCGACCATCAGCACGTCGGCGTTGGTGAGCAGGAAGAAGAAGCTCTCGACCAGGAAGATCGGCAGCGAGACGATGAACCACTCGGCGAAATGCACCTTCATCGGCCCGGCCGGGATATTCCTGCCCATGCGTGTGGTCACGCCGATGAGCTGGCCGAGCGTGGTGGCGTAGGTGGCGGCGATCGAAGCGAAGATCGCTGTCCTGGCGTCGGGCGCATAGCCCATTGCCAGCATCAGCGCCATCAGCGCCAGGATCAGCACCGGCCGCACCAGATATGTCGGCGACAACGCAAACAACGCCCAGGAATTGGCGCGTGACTGGCCTTGCAGCAGATCGCCCATGGCGATCATCGGCAGGCAGAACAGGCCGAGGATGAAGGGCATCACATAGTAGCTCTCGATCCAGTTCGCGCACAGCCAGACGCCCAGTGCGCCAAGTCCGGCGATCGCGGTCGAGGCAATCAGCACGAACAGGCGGCTGGCGACCACGATGCCGCGCAGCTCGGCCAGCATGTTGCGTTCGCGATATTCGGGGATGAAGCGGATGACCGAGGTGTGGAAGCCGAGGCAGGCGAGGTTGCCGACGATGACCATCGTCACCCAGACGAGGACGAAGATGCCGTATTCGAACGAGCCCATCCAGCGCGCCATCAGCACCTGGCTGATGAAGGCGATGACGGCGCTGACGATGCGGATGGCAAAGGCGATCAGCGACATGCGGCCGGCTTCGCCGCGTTCGTCGGCGGTGAACAGCACCGCATCGATGCGGCCAAGCAACGGCCTCATGCGCAGCGCCAAGCGCTGCGGCAAGAACCGCCCGGCCGTCGTCGCCGCGGAAAAGCGCACCCCGATGTCTCTCCATTTTCCGCCTCTTTTCAAGGTTTCGATGTAGCGGAGACACATTAAGAAAGGGTGGGCGGAGAGGCGGTCCGCCGGAGCGGACGAAAGGCCAACGATTTGGCTTTTCGAGCGACGAACGCCCGAAGCCATAGCGTAGGGCCGGCAGGAACGGGTGCGCGGCGCGCGCATTCATCATGCCGGTGGCATGACGAATGGCGAGCGAACCCCGGTCAGCTGGCCCTGCCAAGTGACTCCCTGAGCGAACCAGTAGGGCGAAGTGCAGACAAGTATCAGGTGGGAGCGAGGAATGCAGGTAGAACTTCGGGCCGAGCGATATTCTCTTTTTGGTGCCCTGTATTTCGAGAGTATCTGGTCGAAATTTGCTCGATATATCCGGCGTAAACCAAGTATTAATCATGTTTTGCTGTCGTGTCGTGTGGGGGCAGTCACATGGACGCAGAGATTTTCATCCAACGTTGGACAGCGCGCGAAGGCGGGGCAGAGCGTGCCAACTATCAGATGTTTCTTTCCGAGTTGTGTGAGGTAATTGGTGCCCCTCATCCTGATCCTGCTTCTGCTGAACGAGAGCACAACGACTATGTATTCGAGCGAGCGGTAAGGCGACGTGCAAGCGATGAAATCATCTCTTCAAAGCGTATCGATCTCTATAAGAAGGGTTGTTTTATTCTCGAGGCCAAGCAATCGCGCCTGCCGGGTGCGAAAAATGCGATCCCCGGCCAACTTTCGCTACTGAACGACGAACCCGAACATCTTGGTCGACGCAGCGCCGCGCGCGGTTGGGACGTGATGATGCAGAATGCTCGACGTCAGGCAGAGAACTACGTCTCCTTGCTTGATGCTAGCCATGTCGCCCCGCCATTCATTATCACCTGTGATGTTGGCCATGCATTTGAGATTTTTGCCGATTTTTCGGGCAGCGGTCGTGCTTATAGTCAGTTTCCCGACCGGAAGGGATTCCGAATTTATCTGGAGGATTTGCGACGTAAGGAAACACGCGAGTTGCTTATGCGCATCTGGACCGATCCGACTAGTCTAGATCCCGCAAAGGAGTCGGCGCGCGTAACCCGCGAGATCGCCAAACGACTTGCGGAAGTGAGCAAGGCACTGGAGGTTGATCACCCGGCCGAGGAGGTGGCGCACTTTCTGATGCGCTGCATATTCACGATGTTCGCTGAGGATGTCGATCTCATTCCAAACGGAAAGTTTGCAGAACTTCTGACCGATTGCATCGATTCTCCCGGCGCTTTCGTGCCGCTAGTTGAAGAACTATGGGCGAAGATGGACGAACCATCACACACCCTTCGTTTTTTCTCAGCATTCCGCACCCACCTCAGGCATTTCAACGGCAATCTGTTCAAAAATGCACGTGCCTTTCCACTCGACCGTGCGGAAATTGGTGAGCTTTTGCAGGCGGCGAAAGCGAAATGGACTGAGGTTGATCCTGCCATCTTTGGCACACTACTTGAGCAGGCGTTGGAACCATCGGAGCGCAGAAAGCTAGGTGCGCATTACACGCCAAGAGCCTATGTGCAGCGACTGGTGGAAGTGACTGTGATGGAGCCACTGCGTGGGGACTGGCAGAAGGCTTTGACCAAAGCGGAAGCTGCAAAGGAAGAGGGTAACGAGGCCAAGGCAGCAGAAATTGTGCGGGGCTTTCACCACCAACTTTGCGCTACGCGGGTGCTTGATCCCGCCTGCGGCACAGGCAATTTCCTCTACGTCAGTCTTGAGCTTATGAAGAAACTTGAGGGTGAGGTGTTGGAGACCTTGGCCCGCCTTGGTGTTTCCGAAAGTTTGGGGCTAGAGCGTGGCTCTGTCGATCCACACCAATTTCTTGGTCTAGAACTCAATCCGCGTGCCGCAGCCATCGCAGAACTCGTGGTCTGGATAGGTTATTTGCAGCAACACTACCGTACGCGCACAGGCCATCCGGCCGAGCCGATTCTCAAGGCATTCAAGAATATCAACTTCGGCCACCGCGAGGGTTACGACGCCGTGCTGACCTGGGACGGCTACCCGGTGCCAAAAGTCGAGGAGCGAGACGGCAAACCGGTTGAGATTTTTCCCAACGCTCGTAGGCCAGATTGGCCGGAAGCAGAATTCATCGTTGGAAATCCCCCGTTTTTGGGCAAGGGCGCAGCTATGCGCGGTCCGCTGGGCGACCCTTATGTAGATGCTCTCTGGGCGGCCCATCCTCACATGAATGAAAGCGCCGACTTTGTCATGTATTGGTGGGATCGGGCTGCAGAACTCCTAGGAAGGAAGATGAGCCGGTTGAGGCGATTCGGATTTGTAACGACGAACTCGATCAGCCAACTCTTCAATCGCCGAGCTGTCGAGCGACATCTGAAAGGTAAAAATCCAATCAGTATTGTTTTCGCGATCCCCAACCATCCTTGGACAAAGGCGACGAAGGATGCCGCCGCGGTTCGGATCGCTATGACGGTTGTGGAAGCCGGCTTGAAACCCGGGTTGCTTCAGATCACAGCAAGCGAAAGGAAGCTTGAAACTGATGAGCCGGAAATCGAGTTTGCGTCCGCTATCGGCGCGATCTTTGCGGACCTGAGAGTCGGCGCGAATCTCGCTGATGTTAGCCCATTGTTGGCAAATGAGGGCTTGGCGTCGATGGGACCAGCGCTAGGCTCACGCGGCTTTGTTCTGACGTCGGATCAAAGGAAATATCTTGTTCCACTCCTGAATGAATACGAAAAGTCGGTACTAGTTCCACTGCGGAATGGTGATGATCTTCTATACGGTGCAAGAGGGGTTTTTGTTCCAAATCTCATTCAGGTGGAAACCGAATTTGAGCTAAAAGGAGTCGCGCCGCATCTTTTTCAGTACCTTCGCGAAAGCGTTTTTCCAAAGCGTCAATTGGATCGAGACCCGCGCCTGCAGAAGTATTGGTGGCGTTTCAGGAGAAGTAATGAAGGATATTTCTCCCTAAAATCTAACTTGGATAGATGCATTGTTACAGTCGAAACTGCAAAGCATCGCATATTCTTTTTTATCGAGAGCAATATAATTGTGGAACACGGCAGCATTAGTTTCGGGTTCGCTGACGCAGCGATGCTTAGCCTGCTGTCGTCGAAGCCTCATGTGAGTTGGACGCTGGCGACCGGTGGTACACTGGAAGACAGACCTCGATATAACAAGATACGCTGCTTCGATCCGTTCCCCTTTCCCGACACTTCTGACGCTATACGCCGAGATCTTCGCGAATGTGGCGAGGAACTTGATGCGTTGCGAAAGAGAGTAATCGCTGAACATCCCAAGCTGACACTAACCGGGCTATACAATGTGCTGGAGAAACTGAAGAGCGGCGAGGCTCTCTCTGACAAAGACGAAGATATAAAGCAGCGCGGTTTGGTAGTGATCCTACGGGAATTGCATGAAAGAATCGACGAGCTGACATCAAGAGCCTACGGCTGGCCGGCGGACTTGGCAGAAGCGCAAATTCTCGAGCGGCTGGTTGCGCTGAATGCAGACCGCTCGAAGGAAGAGGCTGTAGGGAACGTGCATTGGCTGCGGCCTGATTACCAAATCCCGCTCTTCGCTAAAGAAGCAAATGTGAAAACAAGCGAGATCGACTTCGACGAGACCGTGGTGGCCTTCGACAAGGGACTGCCTGTTTGGCCCTCCGATCGATATGAACAACCATTGGCTGTGGAAGCGCTATTGGCCGGGGCGGGTCGAGCGATGGGAGTTGCTGACATTGCCCGGGGCTTCAAGAGAGGCGGCAAGAAAATCGAAAAGCGCGTAGAGCAGGTGCTGGTGACGCTAGCTCGCTATGGTCGGGTAACGGCACTCGCAGATGGCAAGTTCGCGGCACGCAGAGCGGCTTGACGTGTAATTCTAGCGAGGGGCGGGACAGCGCCCCCCTCTGGCCTGCCGGCCATCTCCCCCACGGGTGGGGAGATCGGCCAATCGTGAATGCCGGCGCTGCCCGGCGGCCCCAAACGGTCAACTGACGACAACGCCGGGAATGCGGGATGAGCCGGTAGCGCGTGCTCGCTTCAGAAAACGGGATGACGCATAGTCCGGGTCAGATCAAACCCTCGCATCCGTGGATATGGCAAGAAATCAACTCGATCTTTTTGGCGCCGATGAACAGTCCGGGCTGTTCGATGAAGATGCGCCGACTGTTTATCATGGCGATCCAGACCGGGTTCGCGCGCGGTTGCATAAGCTTATCGCCGAGGCGCGAAGCGCGGAAACACTGCCTTGGGATCAGGACAGTGTCCGGCTCTACCGCAAGATCGTGCCCCAGATGGTGCTCTGGCTGCCGGAAGAAGAAGCCGCGCAGCTGAAGTTCGAGTTCGAGGCCGAAATGGTGCGGCTGAAGGCGGCGTAGAAACGGATACGCCAGCCTTGGGCCGGGGTGGCGTCGTTAAGCAAACAGCGGTGAATCACCCAGGAAAACAAAAAATCCGCCTCGGCGCCGGGTCGTCGGCGCAAATCAGCACCATGGACAAAAATGTAGCATACCTGCCGTCACCGTGTCAAGAAAATATTCCTATCGTTCCGTCAGCCATCGGCTCGAGCGCCTAGGGCTTGGCAACATCGGTGGCAAAACGAAAGGCGAGCGCACGCCGGGGAAGACTGGGGAGCCGGTCGGCGTATCGCTCGCCCCTCCCCCCGCCAAGGGGGAAGGCCAGGCACCGGGTGTCCGGTGCCGGAGGTGTCGGAAGGTTACATCCCCTTCATCGCGTCGCAGGACACGTTCGGGTTCATGTCGGCGAAGGCGCCGGTCGGGTTCTGTTTCCAGGCCCAGACATGCAATTCGTAGAACGGGCCGAGGCCGTAGCGATTGGGGGCGCTGTTGAAGTTGAACAGCTGGCCTTCGAGCGAGGCCGGGCCTTTCGAGGTGATGTATTCGACCGCTATCAGCTTCAGGCTGCCGTCGGCCGTCGGCTCGTACATCACCGCTTCGGGCTTGGCGACATCGACGGCATCGTCCTTGAGATAGGCGCCGTTGACATAGTGGATGCCCATGGCGCCGCCGGTGATGCCGCTGGCGCAAGGGATGGGGGCATAGCCTTCGGCGGTGGCGGCTGCCACATTTTCGAAGCGGCTGTTGGCTGCGCGCACCTTTTCGACCAGCGGATTGGCGTCGTGCGCCTGGGCGGCCGCACCCGCCGCGATCGAGATGGCGGCGAAAGCCGCGAAGCGTGTCGTCCAAAGAGTTATGGTCATGGTCTTCCGTCCGTTTGTTGACGCTCGAGGCGACGGCGGCCGATCAGGCTGCCCGAAACGCTGCGGCGTTGGTTTAGGATTTGGTTTGTCCGTCCCGGTTCATGCGATGCGGCTTCCGTTGCCGGGCTTTGGCCGCAGCCCTTAAAAACCGTGCAAAATCAACGATCCCAAAAGTAATATTGCCAATATTCCTGCGGGACGTCCCGCTCCGATAGCCCGATGTCGCGCCTCAGATAGTCGCCTTCCGGGGGCAAGCGCCGCCTTTCAGACAGATACGCAGGCAGCCTCGTCGCGAACCGCCATAGACGGCCGAGCACGGAGGTTGGCCGGACGGTCTTTCCCAGGACAGGCCCGATTCCGCCGAGCGGCAGCCCATCAGGCAGTTCGCCACGGCCGCGAAGGACAGTTTGATGCTCATCATCGTGGCGACCGAACGCAGGATCAGAGGTAAAAGTAAGGGTCAAGAACCCGCACCTCCGTGATCTTGTCGACCGGCAGCGAGTTTTTCTGAGCCGTGCTGCGGATCGCTTCGGGCGTCGGCGCGTCGTAGATGCAGAAGCTGTGCTTCTTGTCGGGCGTGACGAAGGACTGGATCCAGGTGACGCCCTTTTCGGCATTGCGCATGACGACGCCGCCCACCGCGCTGGCGCCGATATCGGTCATCGGTATGTTGAGGCCGTCCGGAAATGTGCGTTCAATCAGGTAGCGAGGCATGGAAGGTTTCCTTTTCCATTGGTTCACGCTCGATCGGAGCGCGGCTGGACGTTGACCACGCCGGCCCGGCCCGCGCATCGGGACGATTCCCCATATTTGGCGGGACGATTCCCTATATTGGCGTCGTTCTTTGTGGAAAGACGCACGGCAATGTGTGCAAAGTCACATTGCGTCGCTTTCTTCACGGGCTAATCGTGAGCGGCCCGCCATGGTGGGAAAACTCCGATCGTATGAGACGATGATAATGATGCTTCTGGAACGGCAGACGCAGCTGCAGCAGTTGGAGAGCCTGCTTGGCGATGCAATAGGCGGCCATGGCCGCGTCGCCGTGCTGGCCGGGGAGGCCGGCGCCGGCAAGACGGCGCTTGTCGAGGCATTCGCGGCCCGTGTCGGAGAGAGCGCGGCGACGTTGCGCAGCGCTTGCGAGGATCTGTCGATCCCCGATCCGCTGGGGCCGCTTTACGATCTGGCCCGTGAGGCGCAATGGGCGCTGCCGCGCGCAATCGACGCCCGGCATGGGCAGAGACTGCCGCTGTTTTCCGATGCGCTCGACGCTTTTGCGGCCAAGGGGCCGTGCCTGCTGATCATCGAAGACCTGCACTGGGCCGATGATGCGACGCTCGATTTCGTGCGCTTCCTCGGCCGGCGTATCGTCAACACCCACATCCTGCTGTTGCTCACGGCGCGCACCGACCGCAGCGAAGGACAGATGCGCGTGCGCCGCGCCCTGGGCGAAATCCCGGCCGGCAGCGTGGCGCGCATCGACGTGCCGCTGCTCAGCGAGGCGGCCGTGCTGTCGCTCGCCGATGCGGCCGGCCGCGATGGCGACGCCATCTACCGAGCGACCGCAGGCAATGCCTTCTTTGTCACCGAATTGTTGTGCGCCGAAAACGAAATGGCGCTGCCGGCAAGCGTGCGCGACGCCGTGCTGGCAAGGGCCGAGCGGCTGTCGCCAGGCGCCCGCGCAATGCTCGACGCGGTGTCGGTGTTCCCGCGCCGGGCCGACGCCTGGGCCCTGCAGGGCCTGTGCGGCGTCGCCAGCGCCGGCCAGCTGGCCGAGTGTGTCGCCAACGGCCTGCTCGACGATCTGGGCGACGGCTACGCCTTCCGCCACGACATCGCGCGACGCGCCATCGAAATGATGCTGACGACGTCGCACAGGCGGCAGTTCAACCAGCGTGCGCTGGCGGCACTGCTCGAAAATGGCGACGTCTCCACAGGCCGCCTGGTCCATCATGCGGTCGAGGCGCACAATCTGGCGGCGGTGCGCGAACTTGCGCCGATCGCCGCGCGCGAGGCGTCGCGCGTCGGCGCCCATCGCGATGCCGCCGGCTATTACGAGATCGCCTTGCGGCAGGCCGACAGCCTGCCGGTGATCGAGCGCGCCGCGCTCTACGAAAGTCATGCCTTCGAGTGCCATCTCATCGGCAAGATCGACGACGCGCTTGCAGCGCAGGGCGAGGCGCGCCGGTTGCATCAGGCAGGCGGCAACAGGCTGAAGGAGGGCGACAGCCTGAGATGGCTCTCCCGGCTGAGCGAAATGGCCGATGACCGCGAGGCGGCCGCCGCCTTCGGCGCCGAGGCGGTGGCGATGCTGGAGGCGGCTCCCGCCGGGCCGGAACTCGCCATGGCCTATTCGAACCTTTCGCACCTGGCGATGCTATCGGAGAGGGTGGAAGACACGCTGTTCTATGGCGAGAAGGCAGCGGCGCTGGCTGCGCGCATGAACCGTCCCGACATCGCGTCGCATGCCCTCAACAATGTCGGCTGCGTCGAGCAGTGGCTCAATCCGGATGCGGGACGCCTGCGCCTCGACCAAAGCCTTGCAATTGCGCTCCAAGGCAATTTCCAGGAACATGCCGCGCGCGCCTTCACCAACCGCGCCTGTTTCGAGATCACCCAGATGAGCTACGACGCGGCGCGGCCGGTGCTCGAGAGCGGGATCCACTATTGCACCGAAAACGACCTCGGCACCTGGCGCGACTATCTCAGGGGCATGCTGGCCGATGTGCAGCTGCGCCAGGGCCAATGGGATGAGGCCGCCGCGACGGCAAGCGATGTCATCGACAATGAGCGGACAACCACCGTGGGCCGGTTTCCGGCGCTGCTGGCACTGGCGAAACTGCGCCTGAGGCGCGGCGATCCCTCGGCCGAGCCGCTGTTCGCCGAAATGGCGCGTCTGGTCGGAAGCGGCGGCGACCTGCAGATGCTGAGCTCTTACGCGGCGCTGATGGCGGAGCAGGCATGGCTGGGCCTGGCCGACAGGCAAGAGGCGCTGGCGCTGATCACCCGCGCCGAAACGCCGGTGCGCTCGCGTGCCCATGTCGGGGAGCTGGCGCTGTGGCGAACATTGCTCTCTCCCGATATGCCGGCCGGCGACACCGCCGACATGGCGACACCATACCGGCTGCTTCTAACCGGCGACTGGCGTTCGGCTTCGGCACTCTGGGCCGAATTGAATGCGCCATACGAGCGCGGACTGGCGCTCATCCTCGGCGACGACGAGGGGCAGCGGCTGGCATTGGATATTTTCGACGGCCTGGGGGCAAGGCCGGCAGCCCAGCGCCTGCGCGATATCATGCGCAAGAACGGCGTTGGCGGCATCGCCCGCGGCCCGCGCCGCTCGACGCGCGCCAACCTCGCCGGCCTCACCTTGCGCCAGATGCAGGTGCTGCAGCTGATCGAACGCGGCCTGTCAAACAAGCGGATCGCCGAGCAATTGACGATTTCGCCAAAGACGGTCGATCACCATGTCTCGGCGGTGCTGGGCAAGCTGGATGCGGTGTCGCGCGGCGAGGCGACAGCGACCGCGCGCGATTCGGGGTTGTTGTGAGGTTTTGACGAGGGTTGGACCGAGAGGTCGCGATCCTTCGCGCCCCCCTCTGGGTAGTGTGCTGAGAGTTCTGCAAATTCGCTGAGAGGGGGCGGTCATGGCAGGCTGGTGATTGTTCACGTCACCTGATTCCCGCGAAGGAACG
>NZ_JAMYSN010000020.1:0-100838 GCF_040321955.1 Mesorhizobium sp. M0217
TCACGCCCTTTGAATACATCTGCAAAATCTGGACAAAAGAGCCCGAACGATTCAGGCTCGATCCAACCCATCAAACCTTGGGACTAAACACCTAGGGTGAGGTAGCGCAACGTTTGAACTGCTTGCCTTGAATATTGGGGAGTACACCGGCACTTGATACAGAAAACTACCTGAAGCCACCCAATGACGACCACCGCTGACGGCTTCGAACCAATGACTGCTTTCGGGAGACCGCCATGCTGACCCGAACGACCGATAATGGGAAGGGTTTCGGGTGCCGTCGGGCGTACGAAAGCCTCTCATGCAGGAACCCGCGCGCCACAGTCGACGTCTATGGGGATTTCGATTTGCAGCTGATGTCGGCGATGGCGCGACCGCCGTCGGGAAGCTCTGGGGTGAATGCGGACAGCCGCTTCGTTGCGCCTCCGCGCGGTATTGTCGGGACGGTGGGCGGCTGGGCGCGGCTCTGTCGGAGTCGATAATCACCCGCGTCGATCCGTTGCCGGAGGCTGAGGGCCTGCGACTGAAGTCTGGACCATGCCATGCGGGTCATGGAGCGGTCTCCCGGTTCGTCGCGGTTGCGTCCGGCGGACCGCGTGGCTGTCTCCAGCGTTCGAACACCTCGACGACGATCATGCGTCCGCCGCAGCACGGGCATGACGGACGGAAGTCGTCCGGTTCGTCGGAATCGCCAAGGTCAGGCGGCGCGGCGACGTCCAGGAGTTCGCGGCGCGGGCGAGGCTATCCTTGCGGGCGGAGCCGGCGAGCAGGCCGTAGTGACGGATGCGGTGGAACCCACGCGGCAGGACATGGAGCAGGAAGCGGCGGATGAACTCGTCCGTCGCAAGCGTCATAACCTGCTGCCGGTCGACGCCGTCGCGACCGGTAGTCCTTGTAGCGGCCATCTCAGAAGGAGGCGGCCCTCCCGCGCAGCGGGTTCGTGCATTGGGCGCGAAGCGGACGCGAAGGCCGGCGCTTGGAATGTCGATTAGACTAGCTAAGGTAAAACATCGAACGGCACGGTATGTCAGCAACGCATCAAATAAAGTCCAATCTCATCCGAGATTATGAATCGCTACGCCAGGCACAACAGTCTTGGCGATCTCGCACAGGTGCTGATGATGCGTGAGGTAGATTACCTGACCGGCACTCGCCATCTCTCCAAACAACCGGAAAACCTCCTCTGACCGGAAATGGTCGAAGGTTTCCATGATGTCGTCGGCAATGAAGGGCACGGAGGGCCGAAACTGAGCGAACTCGTAATAGCCTGCAAGCCGCAGGGCCAGATAAAGCTGAAAACGCGCGCCCTTCGACAGCGCGTCCGCGACCTTGGACTGCCCGTCGCGCTGTAATGCGATGAGCACTTCGCCACCCTTGACCGGTTGGGTTGTCAGGCCTGAGTACTGGCCGCGCGTCATAAGCGCGAAAGCGTCGGATGCCCGCGCCATCATTCCGGATCGATGGCGCTCCCGATAGACGCGCAAAGCGTTCCCGGCGGCCATGACGCCCAATTTCAGCTCGATGTAGCGGATGGCCTTTTCTTGGATCTCCAGAAGGACGGTGCGTCGTTCGGCATCTATGCGGGCAACAGCGCTGTCGCCGCCGATATCATCCAGCTTGTCGGCCGCTCGCGTCTGCCGAATGAGTTGTTGCTGTATCGCTTCGTCAAGATCCCGAAGCCGTTGCTCGGCCTCAGCCTTCTCGATTGCGAGACTGTCGAGATCGACAGCATCCAATATCGAACGCGCCTGCTCGAACCCTTCCACCGCGAGTTCGGACGATACCTGCTCCTCAAGTTCGGCGACGGCTGTGCGCACGCGATCCCTGTTGCGCAGGACTTCGTCGCGTTGCACGACGTCCGCCAGCGTGGCCACGCCAAAGACGCTCAGAACCTCGCTCTTGCGGCGCTCATGTGCCGAAATCTCCCCATCGAGGATCTCACGCGCTTCCTGCAGGCGCTGCAGGTCGTTGACGAGATTTGCCTTCGCCTCGCGCGTACGATCGGCACGCTCCAGGCGCTCGGCAAGCCGGATCGCTAGCTGTTCCGGTTCTTCGTTGTCCACCACGTCGCCCGCCTCGGCTGCAACGGCATTGACCTCGACCAGGAAATTTTCTCTGTCCGCCTCCATCTTCTCGATGCGGAGCTGCATGGCGTGCCGGTCTTGAAGACTCTTGGACAGTTCAGCCAATTGATCGAGGACGCTGCCGACGCCGGCCGCCGATATGCCGCTCTCGAGCCAGGTGCCCTTGAGCGCTTCGGCAACGCCGGCCAGCCATTCGTCCTCACGTCGCTCTGAAACGTCGACGGCTCGCCGCCTGGCGGCCAGATCCTCGTGCCGTGTGCTAACCGTTTTGAGCGTCTCGGTATGCTCGGCGTCCACCTTGAATTGCCTGTCAAGGAACAATTCTGCCACGGCCATGACCGTCTCAAGGCTGTCACCAGGATTCGAACCGACGCCGACGCTCGCCAGCGCACCGCTCAACTCCAGCCGTATTCGCCCTTCCTCATCAACTGCCCGCTCGGCCTTCTTGCGCGAAAGCTCGATCTCCTCCCAGGCCGCGAGCGCATCGAGGCGAGCAGCAATCCGATCCTCGATCAGTTCGATCAGCCGTTCGGGGGATGTTTCCGGGATTACTCCAAGCAGGTCTCTTGCGGCTGTGCGCATTTCCAAGAGCACCGCGTTCCGATCTGAGCCGTTGCGTTCAAGTTGGTCGCGCGCATGCGCGATGGTGGCAGCGGTTTCAGCGAGGCTGCGGCTTGCCGTGCGAATCTCAACGAGCTCCCGTGCGTTGGCCAGACGGCCTGCTCCGACACTGTCATCTCGAGCCAGTGCTGCCGCGAACTCGTCCGCCGTGTCCCCAGTGAGGTCATCGCGATGCCGTGCCCAGGCCTCTTCCCGGGCGCGACGAATGACGGCGGCGGATTCATCGTCGCTGACATCGACCGAGGAGCGAAGGGCATCCAGCCGCACCGAAAGCAAGTCGTGATTGTCCTGGTGCTCGGCAAGACGTTCGGAAACGACGCCCCTGCTCTTTCCGAGCTCTGCTGCAAGCGCCTTCCATGCGCCAAGCTGTCCAGCATTCGGAATGGCGACCCTGGCCAATGCCTGAGCATCTCCCGACCAGGGATGCAAGCGCGCGATCGCGGCCTCCCATCGGATTGCGCCGGCATCCACGGCCTCGCGTGCCGCCTTGATTTCCCTCAAGTGCCCACTCGCCCTTGCCGTTGACACAGCCGAGGCCAGTCTTGCCCTGGCAGGCTCGGGCACGGCCCGTTCTTCGCCAACCCGCTCGCGTGCCGCCTGAAGCGCATCAGCGGCTGCCGCAGCCTCGTCGCGCGCGACGCGCACGCTAGTAACGATCCCGGATCGCTGCTCGACCATGGTGCGGACAGCCCCGATGGTTGCAGCAGGCAAGAGCAGTCTGGCAGGTTCTGGCTCGCAGGATCGTCCGAGGGTAGCAAGGCAGCTCGTCACGGCATTGTTGAGGATCTGCAGCTCGGTCCTGCGACTTGGCAGGTCCAGACCGGCCGAGACGTAGCGCACCTTGCGGTCGGCCAGACCGCGAACCCGTTCGGAAATCGCCAGGATCACCGCGTCCACATCGACCGAGGCGATTTTGGTCGTCACCCGCTCGAGCTCGTCCACACTCGCAGATAGCCGTGTTCTCAGACTGGCGTCGGTCTCGATCATGTCGGCGACGCTGCCCGTCCAGGTTCGTGACGGTGAAGCGATCTCAGGCAAGTCAGCCAGTTGGGCTTCCTTACGTCGGATATCGGCAAGGATCGGGATCGCGCGTAGATACTTCGCGATGGTATCGAGCCGAGCCGACAGCACCGACCGTTCGGCGATGCTGCGGTCGTATTTTTCTGTCGCGTCGAGACGCTCGGCTTCAAGGCTCTCATAAGTCGACGCCAAGGTGTCGATCGCGTCCTTACCGGCCTTCAGTTCCGCAAGCCGCTTCTTGAGCAGCGCAAGCTCGGTCCCGTGTGCCTGCTTGCGATAGAGCCTGTCCGCTTCGGCCTCGAGTACGCTCAATGTATCACTTGCGTGCCCGAGGCCGGCGCTGGCCGTAAACAGCAGCTTGCCCAGGTCGCCGCGGGATTCCAGGATTGATTTTCCACCTGCTTCCAGCGTTTCGTCGTCCAGCGAGAACATGGTCTCGTATGCGTCGCGAGACAGCCCCGCGAGATGTGCTGATATCGCCATTTCGCTGACCGGTTGGCCCGTCTCGTTCAGCAATGAGTTGGTGCGCTGTTTCGTGCGTGTGAACGAGTGCTCCGCGCCGCCGAGTTCGACCACACCGCCGATGCGCATTGCGCTGTACTCGTGCAGGAAATTGTAGCGGCTGCGTTCCTCGATTCCGAACAGCAGGTCGAGATACCCGGAAAGCGCCGTCGATTTGCCGGCCTCGTTCAGGCCGAAGACAATATGCAGGTCGGGTCCGGATTCCGGTTTTTGCCCGAAGTCGATCGTCCTGTCGGTGAACTTGCCGTAACGGATGAGATCAAGTCGCCGGAGCCTCATTGTGATCCACCGGCCTTGAGGCGGGCGGTGACCAGGTCGGCGCCGTTGGCAAGCATCCTATCGAGGAACAACTCCAGCCCAGCCTCATCCTTTCCGGCGAAATCTCGCCCGTCGGGCGGAAGATCCGCGATCACCTTCTGGACCAACGCCCTCGCCTCGGCACGGAAAGCTTCTGAGCTGGCATCGGCGCGCATGGATTGAGCGAGTTCGAAAATCGGATCAGCGACGCCCTCCGATGTTTCGCCCGCGGATGGAGAGACATTGAGCTCGAGCTTCTCCACCCAGGTGTCCCCCGTGTGTTCCGCGACCTGCTCGGCTTCTGCGAGCAGCAGGTCGCGGTCACGTATCAGCGCCCAGGATAAGGGTGACGCCCCGGTCAAACCGAGACGGACCACAAGATGACGGGATCTGACGGAGGCACGCACATCTTCGAGCGCGGAGCGCAGCCGCCCGACGACTTCGGACCATTCCACCGTTCCGGTCAGGTCGACGCTCAACCGCTCGAACTGCGCGATACTGGTCAGCCTTTCCTCGATCTCGACGGTGCGATCGTCTCGTATCGTCACCAGGGTGACGGATTTCTCGCCGGCCTCGTTGATGTCCCTGCCCTGTGGAATTCCTGGCATCACCACGGTGCTCGCCCCGGCGTGGACTTGGCGGACATGGATGTGCCCAAGCGCCCAGTAGTCGAAGCCATGGCCATGAAGGTCAGCGACGCTGCAGGGAGCGTAGACGTCGTGGCCCGGCGATCCGGCCAGGCTCGTATGCATGATGCCGACATTGACCGTACCTTCACGCGGAGCTGAATACTTGGGAAGCAGACTGTCCGGCGCCTTGGGGCTGGCAAAGCTCAAGCCATGGACGCAATGTCGAGCCCGCCGGCTGTCTGCAGCACTGACTGGGGACGGCCGCCGAAGATCGTGACCGTGTCCGGGAACACCAACTGCTTCGATATCCGCGACATGGCGTCATGATTGCCACGGATCTTGAAAACCTTGATGCCGGCCTGGTGAAGTCGTGTCATCTGTGACGCTAGGAACCGCGCCGTTTTCATCGAGGTCTGATCGCCGTCATAGAGATCGCCGGCAATGACCAGGGTATCGACAAATTCCGCAAGGCAGAGATCCACGATCGAGACAAACGCCTGACGGCTGGCGTCTCCGACGAGTTCGGCAAGGTCGGTGTTTCGCATCGCCAGCGAACGCAGCGGCGAGTCGAGATGAATGTCGGCCGTGTGTACGAATCGAAATGCCATTGCGCGGTCTCCGATCAGAAACATACCGATGTTCGATCGTGGTCCGATAGAAGAATTTCAAGGTACGCTGTATTGGCTTTCTATCGCGCTGGATGGAGTTGAAACTGGCCGAGCTTGGCGTCCGGCCACAACGGGTGACGGTATCGTTGCCTGCTCCACCACATCATTGCCGAGCGTGGGTTCACGCCGCTCGGCTTTCGTTGATGGTCAGTCATGCTTTCGACCGCTCGACCGAAGCCGTTCTTGCATGCCTGCGAGCGACGCCAGTTCGAGCACGATGTGCCAAGGGGAGAAACCTGAGGCTTAGGTTCATGCGTCACAAAAACCACAGTCGGCATGTACTGGACGTTCAAGTGTTGGATACAAGAAATAGTAGCGCCTGATCCGGTTGGATATTGACTTTATGCCCGATTACTTATCGGAGTGACGGCTGATCGGGGGAGACAAATTGACAGTTCAGGACGTGCAGGCGGCCCCGCCCTCTCAGGTGACGGTTTGGGATGAGCTGGAGATTTGGGCGAAGGATTTCTCGCCCTGGCAAAAGCTGACACTTGCTTGGGCGGTGCGCTATGGCGTTCTTACTGCTGAGCAGATCGGGCAGGTCTATAGTGTCTTCCTGCATGGATTCGGACTGGCGGACGAACCAAGTCCAAAGCTCGAGATTCCGGCAACAATAACCGGCAAAGCGAGCGGGCTCGCCTCCCAAAAACCCCGGCTCTTGCGAATTCATGACGTCAGCGGCGTAAATGCGCTGACCCCATCTGCCGAGCTGGCTTTTTCGCCCCAACTGACGCTCATCTATGGTGGAAATGGTGCTGGAAAAAGCGGCTTTGCGCGCATCCTGACGAATGTGTGTTTCAGCAGAACTCGGCACGCGATCATTCCCGACATTTATGACGACACCGCTCCAAGAAAAGCCTCGGCCACCATTGTCTTGGTCGATCACGCTGGCAACGAAATCCCACTCGTCTTCGATGGAACGACGGAGCATGCCGAGCTGAAGAGGTCTTTTGCAGTTTTCGACAGTTCGGTGGCGGGAAAGCATTTGTCGGACTCAGGACCTCTTGGCTTCAAGCCGGCAGGTTTTGACGTATTTCCCGAGATGGCGAGGGTGTATGGTCTGTTGGCTCAGAAGCTGGCCGCCGCCATCGATGTGCGACCAAAGCAAAATCGCTTCGTAAATGCTTTCATCGGAAACGTAACGGCCGCTTCGGCGGCGGTTGCTGCACTGGGGCCAAAGACCGACCTGGTGGCTCTACGGAAGCTAGCCGAGTACGGCAAGGACGAAGATGCCCGACTTGAGGAAATCCAGCGTTTGACGTTGGAATTGCAGTCCACCTCGCCGGAGGAGAGCATTCGACGGCTCACGGAAGCGCGTATGCCGGTCGAGGTTCTGCGTGACACGTTAAGGCAGGTACGCGCAGGTCTTTCGCAGACTGAGCGGGATGGGGCAAAAAGCCTACTTAGGGAATTCAACGACACTGCCAAGAAAGTAGCGGCAACCGGTACGGCATCGTTCAAGTCGGAAAAGCTGAAGGGTGCCGGTGGGCCGGAATGGGAAAAACTCATTACAGCCGCTTACAAGTCGGCTGCCGTTGAACACGATCATTATCCAAACGACGGTGACAGTTGTTTGCTTTGCCAGCAGCCGTTAGGCGACCAGGCCGTTGAACTCTTCGGGCGATATTGGGAATTCCTCACCAGTACGGACCGAACGGCGCTGATGGCCTTGGACACCCAGATCAAGGCCAAGATCAAAGGTTTCGAGAGCCTAACCCTCGATGTTTTCGGCGAAGACACGGTTGCGCGAACATATCTCAAGGCTGCGCATCCCTCGCTCGATGAGCAGATTCTTCAGCTCCTTGCCATCCTCAAGCTTGACCGGGATGCCATCGTTGTAGCCTTGCAAAAGGCAGGAGAGACATTTCCAGGCGACGGCACCATGGATTTGACGCCAGCATTTGAGGCTGTGATTACAAAGATTGACGCGGATATAGCAGATTTGAAGCTTCTCAGTGTCGCGGATGCCATCGCCAAGCTCGACGCAGAGAGGGTGGAGCTTCGTCATCGCGAAGTTCTAAGCAAGAATCTCGATGACATCGAAAAATAGGGTGTGAGGTCGCTGAATCTAAGGCCAAGCCGGCTTTGAGCCCCCGCCGCCTCACCGACAAAGAGGGGGAACTGTTTTCAAGGGTCATTGCAGAAACCTACAGATCGCGACTCGGACAAGAGTGCTCCGGACTCGAATGTGCCATCCCGGTTGAGTTTCGCACCAAGGGCCAAAAGGGGCAAACGATCCGCTCGCTTGCCATCAAGGAATTCGCTTTGGATCAAATCCTGAGTGAGGGTGAGCAAAGGGCCGTTGCCTTGGCGGACTTTCTGACTGAGGCCGCTCTCAATGAGCTCAATGCCGGGCTAATTTTTGATGATCCGGTAAATTCCCAGGACCATCAGCGCAAGAAACGTATCGCTGGCCGGCTGGTTGAGGAGGCAAAGAGCCGGCAGGTCATAATATTCACACACGATCTCTTATTTTTCACCAAGGTTTGCGGCGCAGCGGAAAGAGCCCAGATCGAACCAATGATGCACTGGGTTCAAAGAGGCGCCAACGATAAACCTGGATTCGTCAGCCTTAACGACGCCCCAATTTCCACGCCCCAGTATCTCAAAACCAAGCTGGCGGAAGAAACGTTGGCCCAAGCGCAACAGCTCCTCGGCTCGGCTCGGGTAGATCTGGTGCGCAAGGGCGCCGGGCAGCTACGGCGCACAATCGAGGAAGTGGTGCCGCACCTGTTGCTCAAGCAAGTTGTGAGACGTTGGGACGACCGCATCATGGTGATAGCACTTCGTCGCGTCATGTGGGATCAGATCCTGATCGAAGAAATCTTCGAAGTATTCGAGATGTGTTCGGCCATGATGGAAGGCCATAGCCATACGGAGGCCGGCACAGAAGCTCCTCCGACCATCGAAAAGCTGGGGCAGCTTGTCGAGCGCGCCAAAGCGATCATCACCAAGGCGAAACCGGATAAGCCTAAGAACTAGAAATTACAACGGAATGGGCGCGAACGGGTTCGCGCCTGGTGTCGAGCCGCTGACTGGCGAGAGCGGATGGACCATGCGCTCGGACGACCAGACGAGAACCTCCTTTCGACCAAACGGCCAGTTGCTCCTGCTTGTGCTCCGGCAAATGATCGATGCTGGTTTTCATTTGATCAAGTCTGGTGAGCGCAGGTGCGAGTCGACGTGCCCGTTATAACAGGCTCGGACATGTGCGAAAGGCTGCCAGAGGCGAGTGCGGGCAACCGGTCCCCGCGGTCATGCGACTTCATGCGTCGTATGATTTCCCAGCGCGTTGGCCGCGATCAAGGGGCAAGTCCTTGGCGCTGATTCTTTCCACCATTGTGACCAATGTCATCAAGTGATCGCTCAGGAACGTGTCGAACTTGGCCAATGCGGGCTGTGCTAGTCGTGCAGCAAGTTCTTGCCCGTCTGGTGCCGGCGAGCCAGCTATATCCTGCAGTGCTTCCATAACCTTCGCTGCCTCGCATTCCTGAAGCTCAATGGCATGCCCGCAATGCGATGCTTTGAACTCGCGGGCCAGCAATGCCAGGGTTAGGGTCTGCAGCTTCCTGGTTCCGACCCAGGGGAAAATCACGACCCCCTCTCCATGCGCAATGGTTGAACTGGCCTGCTGCCGGTTTCGTGGACACCGAGATAAGGTGCCTGGCGAAGGTCTATCCCATGGTCGCTCCGAACTATTCGGCCGCCCGATCAGCGCTGGCAAAATCGTTAGGTTTGGGAAGGAAGGCTGCTCCGGCCAAGAAACCTTCCTAAAGCGTAAAGCGAAAGCCTGACTCAAATTGTGCGAAACGCTCGCTGGGACCGGCGGCAACGCGGTCAGGATCAAGAACCTAGCGTGCTCCAAAACGACACCAAGCGCTAACCGTTGTCCAGTGTGGAAGATGATTGCCTTCGTGGTTTCTCCGACGCGCCGGCGCCCGGCAGACCTTCCTTTCTGGCCTTGGCAAACGCCCGGTCGCCTTCCAGGAACCCGACCAGCATAAAGGGGATCAGTTCCGCCACCGTTTCGGACTCGCCATAGGTCTCACGGTAAAGTGCGGCATAGTCGTTGAGTGCTTGGCTCAAATCGGCGCCAACGGTGATGGTGATCTTCGAAGGTGTCCGGTCCGGAAGTTTTCCGAGTTTCAGGTTAGCCATGAAGTCCTCCTGTTCACCCCGTGTATGGCCGCAACACGAGGTCCTTGTGCACGATGACGCGCAACGGCCAACCAGGGCGCACGGTGATCGTGGGTTGGACGTTCAGGTTCTTTTCAGTGATCCGTTGGCCCGCTTGACTGACGTTCTGCTGGGTGGATTCACGAATTGCCTTGACCAAGTCGCTTTCATTTTCCCCAAAGCTCAACTCGGTACCAACCCCCAGCAATGTGGCTACCGCGACGCCCTTGATCAACTGCCAAGTATGGAAATCCACCTTGTCCTCGAGCCCGGCATAGCCGGCCGCGTCGGTCACGGGCAGATTGTCGATTTCGGTAGAGGAGCCGTCCGGCATCACGATGCGTTGCCACACCAACAGAGCGCGCCTTTGCCCAAAGGCTACAACGCTGTCGTAGGTGCCGATCAGCCGTGAGCCCTGCGGGATGAGCAGGATGCTGCCGGTGACGCTGTCGTGCACATTCTCGGTGATCTGGGCGACGACAAGGCCGGGCAGATCGGAATTGATGCCGGTGATCAGGCTTGCAGCGATCACGCTACCGGCCATGATCTGATAGGGCGAAGCCGGCGTCTGCAGTGCATGCGGGTTGTAGATCCCGCCGGTGTTCCGTTGATCGATGAAATCGAGCTTGCGCTGTTGATTGTTCTGGTCGCCCTCGGCCGGCGCGACGGAAGCTCGCTGGCCTTCGGTATCTGGCTGCGGAGACGCCGTCTCGAAAGGCGAACGTCCGCCCTGCCCATTGCCAAAAGCTTCCGTCTGCTGGGGCCGGTTTTCGATGCGGAAGAGGACTTGCGACTCGCGCGCCTCAATCGCTTGTTGTGCAAGCCGCTGCGCCTCGGCGGAAACGTCTTGCCCAGGTGCGATGCCAAGCTGGCGCTGGTGCTCGAGAATAGGACGGCCGAGATCCCCGGGCAGCGGCGGTCCAAGCACCGGAGCCTTCGGCTTGCTCCCGGAATAGTCCTTGGGCAGCGATTCAAGTCCCTCGGCGGTCGGGTTGCGGTCGGTGCTGTAAAGCTCTTCAGCCTGCTGCTTCAGGCGCAGTGCCGGCCCCTGCAGCGCCATCATCGTGACGCCAAAGATGGTGGCGGAGCCAACAGCTGCGATCGCGACGATTATGCCGCGCTTGAAGCGCACGGCCCGGCGCGGTGAGGCCCGCAGCTGCAGCTGTTCGGGATCGAGTTTGGGCGGAACATTGGGGCGGGACGTGTCGGTCATGAGCCTCCCCTCACCTGCCAAAACGCGAAAAGAGCGATATCCGCCGCGGCAGTTGCCGTCCGTCGGTCCTGGTGATGCGCACCACCTGCTGCTGCTTGGCGCCGAGACGGAGTTCAGCCGCGGCAAAGAGGCGCTCGACGATGTAGTAGTTGCCGTGCATCCGATAGTTGACGAGCTGGTTGTCCCCGTCAGCACCGACGATGAAGAGCGGTGGCGCCTCGCCCTGATCAATGCGCTTCGGGAACTCTATGTAGACCTTGCTGCCATCATCGAAGGCGCGCGTCGGTCTCCACGGCGGCGTGTCGCCGGTGATCGAATAGCGGAAGCGGATGTTTTCGAGTGCTACGTTCGAGGCCGCGGGCATTTCAGCCTCTGCCTGAGCGTTGCGCCGCCGAAGCGCCACGAGTTGGTCTTCGCTGTAAATCCAGGAGAGCGCCGCCATGGCAGTTTTCTCAGTGCTTTGAAGCTGCAGGTGATAGGATCGCCTGTCCGTCGTGATGACCAGATTGGTGGCAAGCCCCGGCGCGAATGGCTTCACCAGCACATGAGTGCGCTGGTCATCGCCTGAGCCACTAACGGTGTCACCGATCACCCAACGGACCGTATCGCCGGCTGAGACCGAGGTCAGCTTCTCGCCCCGCTGCAATGAGATATCGGTGACGCGCTCCGGCGCGGCGTAGAGCTGGTAGAGCGCGCCGTCGGCAAAGGGGTAAACCTGCACCGCATTGACATAGCCAAACTTGGTGGGTTGTTGCGTCGCCGCCTTGTTGGCATCGGCGACCTGTTCTTCCGGCGAGCGCTTATCTGGGGCGGGCTTGCCGGGTGCGGGCATCAACTGACCAGGCAACGGTAACGGTTTCGGCACTTCCACGACCTTGACCGGCTTCTCCGGCGCCTTCTCGATCGCGGCTGGTTTGAAGTCCTCGTGGTCATAGGAAATCTGAGGCGGCGGCACTGGCTTCGAGGCACAGGCCGAAAGAACCGCAACAGACGCCGACAGGATCAAGGCAGCACGAAGCAATGGGGCTCTATTTGTCATTGGCGGGCTCCTTAGGGGAAACGGGGGTTGGCGCGGCGCTGTCGAGCTCGCGCGACCAGTCGATGGCGTTGATGAAGACGCCGAGCGGGTTCTTGCGCAGCTGCTCGGTTGTCCTAGGCGGGCGGATGAGGATGGTGAGGATCCCGATCCAGCGCGTCGTGCTGGCGAGGCTGCCGCGCTCGAACACCTGCTCGGTCCATTTGACCTGGAACGAGCTGTCGGAAGCCCTGACCACGCTGGTCACCTGTACTGACACGCTGCGCGTGCCGATTTGGCCGAAAGGGTCGTTCGCCTTGGCATATTCGTTGAGGAAGAGCGCCGCTCGGTCGGTGGCAAAGTCGTAGGCCGACAGCCAATTCTGCCGCACCAGAACCGCATCGGTGGAAACCGAACGAACATTCTGGATGAAGCGGCTGAGATGCCAGGCGATCTGGGCATCGTCGGGCTGGTAGTTTTGGACTGCCGGCCCGACCGCGTGCGCCTCGCCAAAGCGGTCGACCTCGACGACATAAGGCACGACGCGGCCCTGCATCGACTGCCACAGAAGCCCACCGGAAAGCCCCGTCGTCAGAGCCAGGCAGCCAAAGGCCATGAAGCGCCAGTTCTTGGCCTGGACGCGCGCCGTGCCGATGCGCTCATCCCAGAGTTGGCTGGCCTTCTGGTAGGGTGTTACGGGTTCGGGCGTCTTTCCATAACGCTGAACGGGTCGCTTGAAGAGCATCTAGTCTTCCTTGTCATTGAGGGAGGGATTGGCGCCGCTTCCGCCCCGATCTCCATCGCGCACCGCCTGCGTGGCAGCATTGCGATGGGCGCGTGCGGTCTGTTCGGAACGCAGACGCCTTGCCCAGGCAGGCGCGGCCGCGGGAGCTACAACTGGAGAGCTTCCGCTCATCGAGCTGGTCGGCATGCCGCCGGTCATCCAGCCGGCATCGCGACCGGCGTCGGCACTACGGCGGAATGGTTCTGCTGCGGATCGCATTCCCCGCATCGCGGCGCCGCTAGCGGCACTCGCAACCCCCTGCAGCCCAGCAGCTACCCCGGACAGCCCGGACTCGGGCGATGTCGCGCGCCCCGTTTGCCAGGCGACGGTGGCAGCGGACCCCATGGCGGCGCCGGCACGGACTGCGGCGAGGCCGCCGCCTGTTGCCATGCGCGCGCCGGCAAACGCAGCGCCTCCGGCAACGAGCGTTGATCCAGCTGCGGCCGCCGTTGTTCCAAGTGCCGCGCCGGCGCCAAGCTGCGGCGCGCCGGAAACGAGACCCGAGGCAATCCCGGGGCCGAAAATGCCGAGCCCAAGCAGCGCCAGCGCACCCAGCACCTGAGACATGGCCGCCGCCAGGTCCGGCTCCTGGCCCTGCAGGGCGGAAGCGAACTCGCCAAAGAGCGTGGAGCCGATGCCGACGATGACGGCAAGCACCATCACCTTGATGCCCGACGAAATCACATTGCCGAGCACGCGCTCGGCCAGAAACGCCGAACGGTTCCAGAGCGCGAAGGGCACCAGGACGAAGCCGGCCAGCGTGGTGAGCTTGAACTCGAGGATGGTGATGAAGAGCTGGATGGAAAGAATGAAGAAGGCGATGAGGACCAGGAACCAGGCCAGAAGCAGCACGAAGATGGTGAGCGCGTTACCGAAGATCTCGGGGAAGCCTACTAGCTGGCTCGCTTGATTGAGGAGCGGCCAGGCGCCCTCGAAGCCGGCCGCGGCAATGCGGCCTGGCCGCAGGAGACTGTCGGCGGACAGGTTGCCGGCCGATGCGTTGATGCCGAGACCGGCAAAGGAGCGGTAAATTATGTCGGCGAGGTTCTTGAAATTGTTCAGGACGAAGGCGAAGGCGCCGACATAGAGCACTTTGCGAACAAGCCGGCCGAGAATGTTGGGCTCGCCGCCGAACGCCCAGACCAAGCCCGCGAGCGTGATGTCAATGCCGATCAGAATGGTGGTGAGAAAGGCGACGTCGCCCGAAAGCAGACCGAACCCACTGTCAATGTAGCGGGTAAAGGTCTCCATGAAGCGATCGATGACTCCGAGGTCGTTCATGTCGCCGCCTTCCTCGTTGTCTTGAAGAACTGCCGCTCAGTTGCCGGGATAAGCCGTGCCGGTGCCCAGGAAACGCTTCGTCGTCTCGCGAGCGGCTTCCTCAGACTGCGCTTTGCGCGCCGCATCCTCGGCTTCGGCCCGGAACTGGGTCGCAAGCAGCGTCTGGATCTGCATCTGCTGCTTGGTCGAAAGCGCGATCAGCTGATTGGTAGCCTGGCTTGCCTCGAGGGCACCTGCCGCGCCCTGACTGTGATTGACGAGATCGGTAAGCAGGTCGCCATCGGCCTGCACGTTCTCGACGATCTGCGACTGCGCGCTCATGGTCTGGCGGAACGCCTGCATGGCGCTCTGCCAGCGCTCGCGCGCGGCGCTCGCCACATCGCTGACCTTGATGGTGGCGTCGTAGCTTTCCGGATATTGCTGGCGCCACTGGTCCTGCAGCTTGTCGAGATCGAAGCTCAGGCCGCTCGCCTGGGTCATCAGACCGTCAATCCGTTGGAGCGAGCCGGTAAGCTGGCCCACGGAAGAGAAATCCAGGCGCTGAAGGTTGCGCGCCATGTTCTGCAGCATGGTCGCCTGGTTCTGAAGCGACTGGATTTGGTTGTTGATCTGCTCCAATGCGCGTGCTGCCGACAGCACATTCTGCGTATAGTTGGACGGGTCAAACACGATGAGCGCATAGGCCGGCTGGACGTAGTCAGCCATCGGTTTGGCAATCAGGGAAACGGTGACCAGGCTAGTAAAAAGGCGGCGTCCGATCATGACGATTGCTCCTTGTTAGGTTGAGGAAATTGCTGGAGAAGCTCGGCAGCCCAATCCAGGCCGCGCGCACTGAAGAAACGGGCGGCAAAGCTGCCCTGCCCTTCTTCGGAAAGAATATTGTCGATCAGGGTCTGCGCGGCCGGGTCGGAGGCGCCGCAAAGCGCAAGAGCGATCGGGCCTAGCCCGAGCTCGAAGAGGCGATTGCCGCGGCGCGACTGCAGATAGTAGTGGCGCTTCGGCGTGGCGCGGGCGACCAATTCGATCTGTCGCTCATTAAGACCGAAGCGCTCATAGGCTGCCCGTGCCTGCGGCTCCACCGCACGATCATTGGGGAGAAAAATGCGCTGCGGGCAGCTCTCGATGATTGCGGGTGCGATAGAAGAGCCGGCGATGTCGGCAAGCGACTGCGTCGCGAAGATGACGGAGACGTTTTTCTTACGCAGCACCTTAAGCCATTCGCGGATGCGGGCGGCAAAGAGCGGGTTGTCGAGATAGACCCAGGCCTCGTCGAGCATGAGCAGCGTCGGCCGCCCGTCAAACCGGTCCTCAAGACGATGGAACAGATAGGTGAGCACAGGCAGCACAGCGCCTTGGCTGTGCATCAGCTCCTGGGTTTCGAAACACTGCACATCCGAGATGGCCAGCCGGTCGTCATCGGCATCGAGCAGTCGGCCGAATGGTCCGTCGAGCGTGTAGGGCATCAATGCCGATTTGAGCGCATTGGACTGAAGCAGGACCGACAGGCCAGTCAGCGTGCGTTCCTGCGCCGGCGCGGTGGCGAGGCTGGTGAGCGCCGACCAGATTGCCTCCTTCACCTCCGGGGTGACGGTGACATTCTCGTGGGCAATGAGGCCGGCGATCCATTCGGCCGCCCAGCTCTGTGTGGCCGGGTCGTCGATGTGGCGCAGCGGCTGGAAACCAAGCGCACCATTCGCACCCAACGCATGGTGGTCGCCGCCCATGGCAAGCGCGGCGGCGCGGGCCGAATTGCCTTTGTCGAAGACATAGATTTGCGCGCCAGCGTAGCGCCGGAACTGCAAAGCGATCAGGGCAAGCAGAACCGACTTGCCGGCACCGGTCGGCCCGACAATCAGCATGTGGCCGACATCGCCGATATGGGTCGAAAGCCGAAACGGCGTCGAGCCGCTGGTTTCGGCGAAAAGAAGCGGCGGAGCGTGATCGCCGGTGACCTCGGCAAGGTGCTCGTTCTCCGCTGGACCTGCCCACACGGACGACAGCGGCACGAGATGGGCAAGGTTAAGCGTGTGAACGAGCGGCTGGCGAACGTTGGCGTAGACATGACCCGGCAATGAACCAAGCCACGCTTCGACGGCATTGATGCTTTCGCGAATGGTGGTGAAGCCGAGCCCGTTGACGATCCGCTCGACGGCGCGAAGCTTTTCCGCGGCGGCTTTACGGTTCTGATCCCACACCGTCACCGTTGTGGTGAGATAGCCGAAGCCGACATGATCGCCGCCCAATGCCTGCAGTGCTGCATCGGCATCGAGCGCCTTGTTGTCGGCGTCGCTGTCGACGAGAGGCACCGGTTCGTTGGTCACCACCTCGCGCAGAATAGCCGCGATCGATTTGCGCTTGGCAAACCACTGCCGCCGGAGCCGAGTCAGCGTCTTCGTGGCTTCCGCCTTGTCGAGTGGAATGAAGCGCGTCACCCAGCGATAGGCGAAATCCTGGTTATTGAGCGCATCAAGGATTCCTGGCCGGGTGACGTTCGGAAAGCCGAGAACTGTGAGCGTGCGCAGATGCTGCTCGCCCAGCATCGGCTCTAGGCCGCCGGTCAGCGGCGCGTCAACCAGGACGCCGTCGAGATACATTGGCGTTTCCGGCACGGCGACCGGATGACGGCGTGTCGAGATCGTGCCGTGCAGGTACGTCAGGGTCTCGGCATCGTCGAGCGCGCGCACCTCGGGCACGAAGCCCGAAAGAAGATCGAGAACGCGGTCAGTCTCGTCTCGGAACCGGGCAAGCTCCTGGCGCCAGTCTCTTTCCCCTCCCAAGTCATGCGAGTCGACGAGAGCACTTTCCGCGCGCGCTTGGCCATCGGGCCCAGGCATGAAGACCAAGGTCAGATGATAGATGCTCTCGAAATGCGCGACCTTGCCCTCGAAGGCCGCGCGCCGTTCCTCATCGATCAGCCATGAGGCAGCATCGGGAAGGGCCGAGCTCGCATAGCCCAGCGCTTCGATGCGCTCGGCCTCGAAGAATAATGCCCAGCCAGAGCCGAGCCTTCTCAGCGCATTGTTTGCCCGCGCGCATATGCCGATGAGTTCGGCCTCCGTCGCGCTTTCAAGGTCGGGGCCACGAAACCGCAATGTCCGTTGGAAGCTGCCATCCTTGTTGAGCACGATGCCGGGCGCGACGAGTGCTGCCCAGGGCAGATGGTCGGCAAGCCGGTCGGCTTTGCCGCGGTATTCGGAAAGCTTCAGCATGCAAGCCAGCCCTTTTGACGAAGATGACGGACAAGCACGCTGGCAAAATCCGGATCACGCCGTGCGGCAAAGACCGCGAGCGTGTGGCCGGCGATCCAGAGGATCAGACCGGCAATCCACTGCTGCAGGCCTAGGCCGATGGCCGCGGCCACCGTGCCATTGAGGATCGCCACCGCCCGCGGCGCGCCGCCGAGCAGGATCGGCTCGGTGAGCGCCCGATGGACCAGAACCTCGAAGCCTTCGATATGCTGCTCTTCGGTGCTCATCAGACGACTGCCCCGCCGCCAAAGGAGAAGAAGGAAAGAAAGAAGCTCGAGGCCGCGAAGGCGATCGACAGGCCGAAGACGATCTGGATCAGCCGGCGGAAACCGCCCGCCGTGTCGCCGAAGGCAAGGGTCAGACCGGTGGTGATGATGATGATCACCGCGAGGATCTTGGCGACCGGCCCCTGCACCGATTCCAGAATCTGCTGCAGCGGCTGTTCCCACGGCATGCCGGAGCCGGCAGCGTGGGCCTGGGCCGTGAGAAGAAGCGCGACGGCGGCGAACGAAAGAAAGCGAAGCTTCTTGCGCATGAGGTGACCTTTCAGAGCTGCTGGAGTTGCGGAAGTGTGAGCGGGGTGACGGCGTAATCGCCGCTGCCGTCGAGACCCGTGACCTCGGCGATCGCGTCAACGCGGCGCGCGGGTCCTCTTCCGGCAACAAAGATGACCAAGTCGACGGCATCGGCGATCAGCCGGCGGGGAACGGTGACAACGGCTTCCTGGGCGAGCTGCTCAATACGATAGAGTGCGGAGCGTGCCGAATTGGCGTGAACCGTGGCAATGCCGCCGGGATGTCCGGTGTTCCATGCCTTCAGCAAATCGAGCGCTTCCGCGCCTCTGACTTCGCCGACGATGATGCGGTCGGGCCTCAGCCGTAAGGTCGAGCGTACGAGATCGGCGAGTGTGATGGAGCCCCGCCTCGTCCTCATGGCAACGCAGTCCTTGGCCGCGCATTGCAGCTCGCGGGTGTCCTCAATCAGGATCACCCGCTCATCGCATTCGGCGACTTCTGCCAGTAGAGCATTGGTAAGTGTCGTTTTGCCCGACGATGTGCCGCCGGCGACCAGGATGTTGCGCCGCTCGCGCACTGCCTTCCTCAGGGCATCAGCCTGCAGCGGGAGCATGACGCGATCGGCGACGTAGTTGGCCAGCGTGTAGAGTTTTGCCGCCGGTTTGCGGATGGCGAAGCATGGCGCCAGCACGACCGGCGGTAGCAGACCCTCGAAGCGCTCGCCTGATGGCAATTCGGCACTGACAATCGGACTATCTGCATGCGCCTCGGCGCGTACATGGGAGGCGACGAGCCGGATGATGCGTTCCGCCTCGGCAGGATGCATATGCACGCCTGTATCGACCCGGCCTTCTCCCAACCGGTCGAGCCTCAGCGCGCCGTCGGGGTTGACCATCACCTCGATGACGGTCGGATCGGCAAGGGCCTCGGTGATCGCGGCGCCCATGGCTGTGCGCAGCATGGCTCGGCGGCGGTGGTCCGCTGCGGGATGAGAGTTCATCCTTCGCCTCCGTTGCCATTGCCGTAACCAAGCGAGCGCTTCCCGGAGGCTATCTGGCGACCGACCTGCTCGACGAATTTGTCAAAGCGCTCTTGGGCGATCGCCTGTGTCGCCCGATCCGGAATTGGCGTGTGCGCATGAAGCGTGATTGAAAAGCGGATTAAGAGCGCCAGGCTCTCCAGAGTTATTTCGGCGTCGCGCCTGACATGGTCGAGATCGCGGGAAAGACGGTCCAGCCGCTTGCCGTAGCGCTGGTCGAGCTCGTTTTCACCACGCCGTTCGATGAAGGCCTCGACCGCTTTCGCGACGATCGCCGATTTTGTGGTCGACGGGTTGCTACTGAGGGTTTCCAGCTTCGCGCTTAACGCGGGTTCGAGCAGAAACTGGTGGCGAATGCGATGCGGCTTCATGGGGCTCGTTCCGACTGGCCGGCCTGATGCGCCGGCGGCGGCAACGAACATCGTCGAGATCCGCAAAATCGCTTATGGGCGTTATCTACGCTGAGCTACGCCTGAGCTGCGAAAGCGCTTAGAAGCCGGGGATGATGTCCTTGTCGTCGCCCCTTCCCTCGTTGATACCGTAGGCGCTGGCTGCGGTGGAAACCCGGTCCATGACGCGCTTGTCTGCGAGTGCCTCGGCGTCATCGTCCGCCAGATTGAAGAGGTCGTCTTGATCAGGCTCCTGAGAGACGACGACGTGTTCTTCAGGCAGGCCTGGATGACGCTGCTGTTGCACGCCGCCCTCTTCTTCGATTGCCTCGCCGGCGTTTTCGTCATCGGCAGCGAGACGGCGGTCAACACTGCGGACTAGTCCGCTCCAATCGTCGGGGCGCGACGCAGGACAGTCCGCGTACAGACCGTCGCGCAACACCGGCGCCGGCAGCACCCGTTCGGTGAAATTCGGATCCTGATAATAACGCAACTTCTGGGCGCGGATCGGCGGCAACCCCGAAACAAGGATTAATTCGTCAGCTTGCGGCAACTGCAGCACCTCGCCAGGCGTCAGCAGCGGGCGAGCGGTCTCCTGGCGACTGACCATGACGTGCGAGAGCCAGGGCGCCAGCCGGTGGCCGGCGTAGTTGCGCATGGACCTGAGTTCCGTCGCCGTACCGAGCGCATCCGAGATGCGTTTGGCCGTGCGCTCGTCGTTGGAGGAAAAGGCAATGCGCACATGGCAATTGTCGAGAATGGCGTTGTTCTCGCCATAGGCTTTGGAGATCTGGTTCAAGGATTGCGCGATCAGATAGGCGCGGATGCCGTAACCCGCCATGAAGGCGAGCGCGGTCTCGAAGAAGTCGAGGCGGCCAAGAGCCGGAAATTCGTCCAGCATCATTAGCAGTTGGTACTTGCGGCTCTTCTTCGGGTCACCTTCCAGCCGCTCCGTCAGTCGCCTGCCGATCTGATTGAGCACCAGTCGCACCAGTGGCTTGGTGCGCGAGATATCCGATGGCGGCACCACTAGATAGAGCGACATCGGTCGTTCCGCATCCATGAGGTCGGCAATGCGCCAGTCGCAGGCCGATGTTGCCGCGGCCACGGTCGGATCACGATAGAGACCGAGAAACGACATGGCGGTCGAGAGAACGCCTGAGCGCTCGTTCTCTGATTTGTTAAGCACCTCGCGAGCCGCCGAGGCCACGACGGGATGGACCCGAGGTTTGTCCGCCGTGCCGAGGTGGTTGGTGGTCATCATCCGCAGCAGTGTCGTGGCAAACGAGCGTTGCGGATCCGACAGGAAAGTGGCGACGCGGGCGAGCGTCTTTTCTTCTTCGGCGTAGAGCACGTGCAAGATGGCCCCGACCAAGAGTGAATGACTAGTCTTCTCCCAATGATTCCGCCGCTCCAGCGCGCCTTCCGGATCGACGAGAATGTCGGCGATGTTCTGAACGTCGCGGACCTCATCTGAGCCCCTGCGCACTTCCAGCAGCGGGTTGTACCGCGCCGACCTTGGATCAGTCGGGTTGAACAAAAGGGAGTACGAGAACATCGACCGCCAGCCGGAGGTCAGCTGCCAGTTCTCGCCCTTGATGTCGTGAATGACGGCCGAGCCGGTCCAGGAAAGAAGAGTTGGAACGACCAATCCGACGCCCTTGCCCGAACGTGTCGGCGCAAAGGCCATGACGTGTTCCGGCCCGTCATGGCGCAGATAGTGATCCTTCAGTTTGCCAAGGAAAACGCCGGTCGGCTGAAACAGGCCTGCCTTCTCGATTTCCCGAACCGCGGCCCATCGTGAGGAACCATAGGTGGTGACCAGCCCCCTCTGCCGCGCACGCCAGAGGGAGCCAGCGATGGCGGCCGCGCAGCCCATGAAGCCTGTGGTGGCCGCGAGCATCCCGGCCGTGTCGAAGACCTCGGGCGCGTATGCGTCGAAATGGAACCACCACTCGAACAGTTGCCACGGCTTGTAGATCGGCCATCCGGCTGCGACAAACCATGGGGGTCCGAGTTGCGGCTGATAATCTAAAGTTTGGGCGCACCATTGAGTCGCTGTCCATACGCCGAGAATGACGATGGCGAACACAACGACTATCTGACCGACAAGGAGCTTCGTCGGTGTCATGGGCGCAGCCTCCGAGTTTTGTTAAACGGAAGCAGGATGGCGTGACGTTTCAGAATATTGAAGATACCCAATATACGCGCCCGTGCGATGCAGTGAACGTTGCAGGCTTAGAAGATTGGGGGCGCCAAGAAATGTCATCGCGGAGGCACGAGCGAATGACTTGTATTAGGCCGACTGCGGTCCGTCCGGTTTCGGCCGCGATTGGATAGAAAGCTGCCTATAAGGAACCGACGCCCTTTCGGCCGCTCGTAAATAGCGAAACCCCGATAATGGTCATTGCCCATAATAATATCAATTCGCTTCGCTGCGCATTCGCAGCGATTTCGGGCTCCACTCCGAGGCGCCAAATCGCGGCGGAACCGACACTGTGGAGATTATACCTCGGGCGCGGCAGCCTTCGGGACGAGCGCTTTACGCCCCTTCCTCGGCCGCGGCCGTTGTCTGCGCCCGTGCAGCGCGCTCCACCATCTCGCGCGTAACCACTTTGTTGTGATCCCGCTCACGGTAGAGACACGCATACTCGGAGTCGTCGACATCACCCGGGCCATAGTCATGGTAGTCGAGATGACGCCAACCCTGTTCCGTGAGGTCCATGCCGTACTCTACGCCGACAAATCCGCTCAAGGGCACGATATAACTCCTTACGAAGGGAACGTCCTCGTATGTCCGCTTGATGAACTGCGCGCCGGGCGTGTTTTCGATAAACCATGGTTGCCGGCCGAACCCGCCAAACTGCAGTTGGATGATGCGGCCGAGCGTTATCAATGCCGATAGAGCGTCCTCCCGCATTGTGGAGTAGGTCGCGGGATTAAAGTGGACCGAGCGGTTGCGCAGCGTCGCGAGCTCCATGAAAGCTATCCCCACATCAGGCAAGAGCACGCCCCAGTCTTCCAGCACGCGTACGGCGAACCGCCAGTCATCGAAAGACTCGCTGCGATAGACACCGCGGTAGTGCGGCGACGCTTTGTAGTAATCCCGAAGGTCCAGGATGAGGTGGTTCAGGATGCGCTCGCCGAGGGCGCACGCAGCGACCAAGGCTGGGAAGTAGAGCCCTGATACAAAGGCGCGGCGCGCCTGTTCATGCATCAGGTTATGATAACTGACGATGGAGAACGCCTTTGCGCCAAGGTCCTTAGTGTCCTGGATCACTTGCGCATGGCGGCGTTCGCCGTACTCAGCCTTGAGCCTCTTAATCGCCTTGTTGCGGTTCTCGATATGGAGCGCCTTCACTTTCTCCTCCCAGTGCTCGCTCGGATCGTCGAGACTCAACGGAGTGGAGTCGAAATCATAGGCAAACGGGTGATACCGCCGCCGCCCACGGTCTCGCAAGGATTCGTGCCCCTCATGTTCGTAGAGGCCGCGCGCCAGGTCGGCGACCGTGATGAACCCTTCTGATACAGTGCTCTCCGCGTGGCCGTTGCTCTCGGTCTCAGCGGCTTCCCGGCGCTTGGGCGCCACCTGCACAGGCTTTTTATCTTCGACAGCAGTCGGCTCTTGGTCGGCCATGGTCCGTCAGCCTGCCGTCGCGGGTGCCCGCCGGAAGCTTGCCTGCCTCTGCTTGGTTTCTTCGATCGCTTTGCCAGCATCCACAAGCGACCGGCACGCATCAAGAACCGACCAAGGCACTTCGTCGAGCACTGCAGCTATGTCGACGAAGCTCACCAACTCGTTGGTCAGGACAGCTTCCACGACGGCTTCAAGGGATGGATTGCGCCGAAGAGACCATTTGTCGTTGGTCCAGTGTATAGTGTCGTCCCAGACGATGAAATGGGCGCCGCAGCCGGTGTCCCTCCAGACCGAGGGGAACAAAGTCAAGCCATCTTCGCGCCGGTAGAAACGCCAAGCAGGCCCGGCACGACGATCGAGATTGACTGTTAACACGTCTCCGCAACCATCAGGGCACTTCATTACGAAGGCACGCGGGACGCCACGTTCCACCAGCACGACGTCGCCCGGCCGTTCGACCAAGTTGATGGCCTCAGACTGGCGTTCAACCGAGCCTTTGAAATGGACCGCGTACGATTTCCTGAGCAACAATGGAACTCCAGACCCTTACCAAAGCGAGGGGTTTGTTACACGTTCGAGAAGGTTGCCGGCGCACTGGTAGGCAGTGCTGGCGTCCCCGTTCTTGGCTTTCGCATAATAAAGCAGCCCTACGCAGATCGCTATTGTATATTCCCGTCGCAGGTCGACGGAGTGGACCTGCCCCTCATCGAGGATTGTCGAGCGCAAGGCCGTGATCGCATTGAGCCGATGGGATGCGGCCTTGCCCTTGAGAAGATGTTCGAGCGAGACAGCGAACAGGTTACCGCTATAGAAATCTTCGAGCACATCGGTCGGAATCCGTTGAGTTGCCTGCAGGTCGGGATCGAAGCCAAGGCCCAACTCCAAGCGCGCAACGTCGTGCGAAAGCGGGCGCTTGGCCGCTCGTGTGAAATCGATCAGAACCGCCTCGGCGTCCTGGCCGCATACGAACACGTTGCGCAGATTGAGATCGTCATGGGCCCGGCACATCAAGTGGTCCTCTACCGGCAAGTTGGCGAGGCGGTCAAACAAATCATGCGGCGAAGGGCCTCCGTAACCGGCATGGCTGAGGTCTTTGTAGGTGCGTTCGAGCCCCTTCAGGTATTGCTCCTGCCTTATCACGGGCAGGAACTCCGGAAGCAAATCGAGCTTCTTCTTTTCGGGCCGGTCTCGCCACCGGCCCAACACTGTTTGATAGATTGCCTGGACGACGGCGTTGACGTCCCTTTCCGGCACGACATAGTCTAGGCGCACAGCGTGTTCGACGAAGCGGGACACAGCCAACTGTGAACTGGCCCCCAACACGCATCGCTCCAGGCATAAAGGGGCGCATCCTCGAAACGGAATTCGGTCGGCGACGACATCCCTGTAGGTCTTGATATGCTCCTCCATCTCCGCTGCGCCGCCCGATTTGACGATGAATGGCGTGTGCTGCTCCAGACCCTGTGTTTCGACCTTCCACACGGACGCTGAGGATTTGCCGCCATTCTCCTTAGAAATGTGTATCGCCGGGTAGTCGTGAAAAGCACGTCGGAATAGCAACTCGAGCTCGAGCGACAATGGTTCTAGTAGCGGGGCACCGTTCTTGCTGCGGATCGCAAGACTGTCATTGCTCGACGGCCCGCAACGGCAGCGAGCACAGAGTTCCGCGATCCGATCCCCATGAGAATCCGCAAGCACGACCAGTTGCTGCAACACGACTCCGGGAGGCTGGGCCCACTGCGCCAGCTGACCTGCACCTGACCTCGCGACAGCCATTGCGCTCGCCTCGTCGCCCGACTTCGCCACGACAACGATGAAAACGCCCCGCGCTGCGGCAGGAGCGGCGAGAAGACGCAAGCGCTTAACAAGATCTTGTCGATCCGTCTGCGACGATAACGCACCGGCGAGCACGATTAATGCACGGGCGCTGCCGTCGGTAAGATCCGCGGGCGATTGTAGCTTCTTGAGCGCGAGTTGTCGGCTGTCAAAGGGCCGCCTGTCGACCGTTCCGCCATCGACCAGGACCATTGTGCGCTCCTCAGCCTTCATGACGACGCCAGATCATGGGCCAACCATCTCCTTTGGCCAGCGCGTTGCCCCGGGAACAAACGATGCAGTTCGGGTCCGGTACCGAACTGACGGGCCGCACCGACCCATCGATGGGTCGTCCGACTAGGTGGCGTGCCGAGCCAGGAAAGCCGGTGACCGCCGATAGGAACATTGAGACAGCCATCGAAGACGTTGCGGCATTGAGAGAGATTACGGCCGGTTGCGGTTCAAAATGGCCGACAAAATACGGATCAGACCGAACGTCAGTCAGAAGGTCGCGGCGCACGGAAACGGGATTGAGAAGAGGATGGCAGTTGAGGCAGGCGAGCGGCTCGGCGAGCATCTGCACGCGAGTCGACATTGCCGTGACGATCTCATCGCGGGCGTCGATACGTACGCCGACATCGATCATAGGAAGGCGATACTGGTAGGCCATTTGGTTCAGGACAGCCCGGCTGCCATGGGAGTCTGTGCAGCACATCACGAAATCGCTATCGAGCAAAGCTCTTGCTACGGGTTCATCTATGACCGTATCTGCGATCGCCTCAACGGCCATCTCGCCTTGCGCACGTTGCACGGCAGCGCGCGCTATCAAGACCTTTGGCTGGCCAACATCGCCCGGCGTGGCTCCGAGCAGACGGTTGAGATTGGTCGGTTCCACCTCCTCCGGGTCTATCAGGAGGAAGCGGCCAACACCCAGCCGCGCGAGTTCTTCAACCACCACGGATCCGGTGCCGCCGACGCCGACGATGGCGACAGTAAGGCCGTTGAGTATCCGTTGACCCTCAAGGCCGAAGGCCCGAACATTGCGGTCGAACACGTCCGACAGGGGCGCCTGATTGCGAATACCGGATTCCCTTTCGTATGTGCGGACATCGCGGTCGACTTCTTGGATGCGGTCGATCGTAAATAGGGTTTCCCCCTCGGCATCAAATAATCTTCCCCGGAACCCTGTCGGCCCGGCGACGAGGAAACCATGCGGCCCGGATGGGCATCGAAAATGCTGGACGGGCGCCAAAATCTTCTGCGACGCATCGTCGACCCGCGAGAAGGCGAGTTCCTCTTGCATCGGATGCGAATGAGCCAGAATAACGCCGACACGGTCCTGGCGCCCCCGTTTGAGCACACTGGCAAGAAACGCGGGCGTCAAAGTCGCCTCGACCGAACTACGGGTGATATAGTCGTCCGGGCCGGGGAGGATGACGTCCCGGACAACCAGTCGCATGCCGCCATCGAAGCGGCCACCCGCGACGATCAGCGCAGCCGCTGTCTCAATCGGGGAATGCGCAAGAAGGTCGTCGCGAAGCGCCGACCACCCGCCTGCGGCAAAGACCAGCCGATTCATTTGGCCTCGCCGAGTCGCCGCCGGATCACGTTCAAATAGGTGTGCAGGTTATCGCTGTTGGGTTGCCACGTGGAAGGATGCCAGGAAAACCAGAGCCACTCTGACGGTATTCCTGGAGTAGCCTGCTGGCCGGTATTTTGCGGAGCTCCACCGTGAGCGAGCGCGAGAGCCGGCTCCGTCCAAAAACAGTCAGGTGCCGCCTGCGGATATCCGCCGGGAACCACGAACTTCACATCGACCGCGGCCTTGTTCCACCCCGGTGGAAGGCGCACCGCCGGCAAACTGACGACCGCCGTCCCACCCGCTTGCTCCTCAAGGGTCGCATTGGGGTATCTTTTATTGAAGTCTTCGAAATGACGGGCGAGGATGGACATCAGCCAAACGTCGCAGGCGGAACCGTATAGAAGTGCATGCCGTTCTTCAGCGCGACTCCCTCGCCGTCGCCGATCTGCCGGTCGGCGTCATGGCCGTGCCCCTCAAGGAACAACTGATATTGCTGATCTTTTCCGGCAAGCTGTTTCAGTTCAGCCCCGGTCATGCTTTCACTGGCCGCCTCAAAATGTACGCCATCGATATTGATGGAAAATTTCGGATGATCGTCTTTAGCCATCGTTTCCTCTGCAAATGTGCGTGTGATCGCGAGAACCCGCCCCCTAAGGAATTGAGGTACAAGCGTTACTTACCTTGAAACATACCGCCGCAGAAGCACGAATTGCCGCCTTCCCCTGCTCGCTGACTGCACCGCTTCGTGATCCCGATATAGGAACTACCTGAGGGTTTCTCATCCTTTGGCTTATTGCAGATACTGCGAGCCATGCGGCCCAATGTGGGACGCCGGCCCGACACCGGTCGGTGCCCAAATCGGCGGACCGGCAGCTTAGAGGGTAAATTTTGCAGTTCCTCAGCCCGAATGCCCCACCTATTGACCCAAGCTTTTCTGGAGCAGAAGCAAGTTCAGATCGTTTAGCAGTTTCTCCTTGGCAGCAGGATCGACCGGCGGCGGAGCAGGAGGATTCTTCTCGTGCTGGCCTTCAGGCAGCTTGGTCGCGCGCGCGGGCGCCGGCGCGGCTTTAGGCTTCTCTTCGGGCTTGGGAGCGAACACGATAGAGATTTTATTGACGTCCTTCCACGTAGTTTTCCAGCCGATGCCCAGGCTGGCCTGCCCTGTGTCGAATGGTATCGTGATGATCTTCACGCTCGCCGACGCGCCTTCGTCCAGCGTAAAACCCATCACGTACGAAACTGAATCTGGCGGCGTCTTTGTATCCGCGTAAGAATCCTGGACCTGTGCAAGCCAGTTCGCGATTCCCAGGTTTCCGGTAAGCCGAGAACCGTGCGCGCGCCTTTCGTTGACGGTTGGTGTGTCGCACTTGATATCGTCCTTTTGACCCAAGCCTATCGTGAACTTGTAGCCCACCATCCTGTCTGCGGTTCCGGTGGCGTTTGTCGCCAATGCAAACGTGCCTGTCTGCGGAATGTAGGGTACCTCGTTTCCGGCACTGCCGTCTCCGCCGCCCGTCGCTACGACATTCAGCGACAGTTCAACTGCCGCATTCCACTTTCCCTTGTCGGTCAGGAAGGTAGCAGGCCCGATTGGAGGCTTTGCCTTGGGCCGCCCGTCGCGTCCGTCTTTCAGGTCGCACCGGATGTTGTCGACAATGTCTGAGATGCGAAGTAGACCGACTTCGGTTGGCAACTTCGGAACGCTGGCGCAACTCGAAAGAGCAACGCAAACTCCTAGCGAGCCCCGAACGAAAACTTTCATGATTTCCCCCATCTTCCCACCTCCACAGGGATCACGCCTACTACGAAGATGAAATGGTACAACTAGACTTTCCACAGATAATATTGGTGAGACAAAATTATTCTAGCTGCTGATTGAGAACCACACCCTGCCAAGTTGAGGCCCAGGGGTCACTAGTGCCCATTCGGCGGCGACCAACACAAAGCAAAGCAAAGCAAAGAATGAGGGAACCCGCCTGCGGCGGCTTGCCGAGGAGAGACGGCCCGCGCCTCTCTTCCCAGGCCCTAATCAGCGACCTTGTCGCTCAATTCGCCGATTCTCTCGACAAGACGTTTGGTCAGCTCGACGCGCAGCAACGGAAAGCCTTTGATGATCTGCGTGTCCTAGTGAACCAGAACCAGCGATGGATTTACGGCGATGTTCAGGAAGGCCTGCAGACAGTCCAGGACCTCAACGTAGAGATCAGCAACCTAGCGATTTCCTCGTCGAAGCCGGTGGTCACAAGATTTACGCCCACTTATATCGCGCAGGCGAGTCAATCGGACGATGTGCTAATAGAGGTAGAGGGCTTTCACCTCTACGACGCGGAGAGTAGGCATAAGCCGAGTCTTCGGTTTGGCGCATTGCTGACGGGCATCATCGGACTGCAACCTGACCGTCCGTGATTGGGAGCCACATGGCTAAAGTGGCTGTTCCGCTATTGAGCCTCGACAGGCGTCCTAGGGATCCGCCGCATCGAACTCAATCGCAAATCCCGCGTCGATCGCGCTTCGCGCAATGAGATCGCCAAGTTCCCAATCCGTGAGTTCGCAAAGCGGAAATGTTCCCCTTACAGCGTGGCTAACCTCGGATATCGAAATGCACGGCCTGCCGACATTGCCGATCAAGTGCCGGACAATCGCTTTGGCGAACGTCCGACAAGGTAGGCCCCAGCGCGAGCGCGGGCATATGTGGCCTACGAATGGAGCCGTGGTTCTACGCCATCGGCTGTTTTTGCATCGAAAGCTACGGGCACACCGTGAATGATGGATGCCGCTGCCAGCAACTCCTCCAACTCGCGGTCGGTAGCCCTGCATGCTGGCATGAGTGTTCGGATGGCGCGGATTGCCTGTGCGATCGAGAGGAAGTTGGACCTGCCTCTGGACAGAACATAGGCTTCGGCGGCCCTTTCAACCGTAACGGTGTGGAAAGTGTTGGTCACCGAGAATTCCTCCCTGAAATCCTGACCAACACGATTTACAGCAGGAATTCGGTGGCCTTCAAGGGTTTGTCCGATCCCGGACAATCAGGCGGATGCCAGACCGAAATGACTTTGCTCCTCCTCGCCGTAAGCACCATGGGTGAGTTGCTTCATTCCAACGCGGTCGACAATTGTGATCTCGCCGCGCCTGGCGTGAACCAGCCCTCGATATTCAAGCATTTGCAGGGCGGTGGTGACACCGGGACGTCGGGCGCCAAGCATGGTGGCCGGGAATTCATGCGTCAGGTAAATCCTATTCCCTTCGACACGGTCTTGCACCATCAACAACCAGCGGGCCAACCGCTCCTCGATTTTCGAATGGCCGTTGACCAGTGCCGTCCGGGACGAGTGGATAAGGAACGCGTGGGCATAGCGAAGCAGTGACTCGCGAAGGGACTGGCTTGCCGCAATCGCCGAGCGAAGAGCTTCAACCGGGAGGATCCAGCCATTACCTGCAACCTGGATATAGGTTTCATTGGGAGACTTGTCCTGGCCGAGCAGGACGGCAACCCCTGTCATGCCGTCGCGGCCGACGATGCCGGCTTCGCTTTGCCGACCACCGGTCATCGTGGCGACCACCGACGCGATGCCCGTCTCTGGGAAATACACACGCTCGATCGGCTGATATGAGACCTCAAGCTGGGCTTTGATGCCCAGTTCGACGTGATGCATTGATGGCTGCAATCGCGCGAAATCCTCTGAGGAGAGGGTTTTCAATACATGGTTGCGAAGAAGGGATTTGGGCATGGCTCTCTCCCTGACGGGCAAGAGCACGTACCTCTTACTGTCGGCTGCGTCCGAAGGGGGCGGCCGATTCAGCGAGCATAGGCTTCAAGTGCGCGATTGGCAAAGAATCCGTCGGCGTATTGCGCCGGCACCCCCGCGCGGACCAATCCTATGAAGCCTGACGCGGCGGGGGCTCTCAAGGATTCGAATCCTGTGTCAACAGTCGGCTGCTGAAGAGCCTGACATTGTCCAAGCAGATGGACCTGAAGAATGCATATTGTTGACAATGACTTAGCTACATGCGCCGGCTTGACGTCGCCGTTGCGGCGCCATAGCCATAGCGCACGGCAACTAGCCGGCGGCATGAGGATTGTGGCCGCAAGCTAGCCATGAGGTGCTCGACGAAGCCTGAAGGTTCAACGATGAAGAAAGCGCCGCGAAAGAACGTACCGACATTCGACCATTCCGAACTCGGGCTGGGGTCTGCCGAGCTCAGAGCCATAAGAAAGTGTGAGGCCGAGATCATGCTGCTAGGCCGAAGAACGACGGAAGAAACCTTCGATCTCGGCGATCAACTGAACATCGCTGCAGCTCTTATCCCCGACCGAATGTTCGGAAAATGGGCCATCTCGGTGTCGCGATACAGTCGTCAGCACCTTTTCAGCCTGATGAAGATAGCGACCGTTCTCAAGGACCATAAGACGCGGCTTGTAGAAGCGCGCATGTCCGCCACCGCCATGGGCCACTTGGCTAGTTCCCCAGAGCACGTGGATGAGGTTCTCGCCGAACTCGAAGCCGGACGCTCACAACGGCAAAACAGATCCAGGCAATTGTCGGTAGCAATAATGAAAAAATTGACATCACTTACCAAACCTCGGCGGCGTCGCCGGTCTAAAAGCCAACGCACAGGCGAAGTTGAAGCTCGGTATTTCTGAGTTCACCGAAATATCTCCTCGATCATCGCGGATGTTGATGCCGCGCTCGTTCCGGCATTGGACGGCAAGCGGGTGTTGAAGGGGCAACTGGCGGACAAGATCGAGCGTCCAGCGAGGCTCGCCGGTTTTCAGCTGGAAAACATTGCCCTTTTCGTTGAACTAAACCCAAACAATTCGGCGGCGTCCCAGGTGATGGGTTTCCCAAAGGCAGCAAATGAGATCAACTCTCGCCGCAGCCCGCGAGCATAGGGTCATGTCAGCCGCTTAATATTCCCGTTGAACGCACACCGACGCTATTGCGCTGAAAGCATAAAATTGCCATCTACCGACGAAGCTACAGCTAGGTGGATGGGGATGGGCGTATCAGACGAGTTCTACAACTTCCGGAATAACTATAATATCGGCACCGACCTGATCAGCTCGATTGGACAACGGTACAGGCGTATCACCACGCGCCTTAATACAGACTTCTGGAACACCGATTCCAGCTCCGCCCACAGTCTCTATGTTGGCTCTTACGGTCGCGACACAGCCGCGCGCGGAATCAGCGACCTAGATATCGGCTTCCAGCTCCCCTATGCGGAATACGTCAAATACAGCGCGTATCACGGCAACGGTCAGTCCGCGCTTCTTCAGGCCGTGAAAAACTCCCTCCTCAAAACCTACGGCTCCAGCAAGGTCGGCAGCGACGGCCAGGTTGTCGTCATCTCCTTCACGGACGGGATCACGTTCGAAATCCTTCCCTATTTCAACAACACGGACGGTTCCTGGACTTTTGCCGATTCTAACGGGGGAGGTACCTGGCCGCGGTGCAATCCCCGGGCAGAGATGACTGCCGTCCAGACCCGCAATACGGCCGTTAATGGCAACCTCAAAGCCCTCTGCCGCATGATGAGGGTGTGGAAAGACCAAAATAGCGTTCCGATGACCGGAGCCCTCATCGACGCGCTCGCCTACCAGTTCATCGAGACGTGGGAGTATCGGGATAAATCCTACGGCTATCATGACTACATGGCGCGGGATTTCCTAAAGTATCTCTACGACCTCGACCGAGAGAAAACTTACTGGCGTATGCCGGGGAGCGGTTCCTACGTCTATAAGACGGGGGTGTTCTGGTTGAAGGCGCTCACGGATTACAATATCGCCGTCGAAGCCTGCAACATGCAGACCGACGACAAGGCCGCACAGCGCCGCGCGAAATGGAGGACCGTCTTTGGCACAACCTTCCCAATCTGACCCGCGGTACCAAATCGAGAGCCAAGTGCGCGAGTGTTACGGCCGTTGCGCCTACACCCATAAGATTCACGAGAAGATGGCGGAGCGGCTTGCCGACCATCAATGGTATGCGAAGTGGTTCAACATCATCCTGTCCGCGCTCATCGCCGGCGGCGCGGTGACGACCGTATTCAGGGCGGAGACGGGGCTTTTGCAATATGCGGAATACGCGACCGTCGTTCTTGCCATTCTCAGCCTGATCTATAACGCCTATCAGAAAGACCTAGACCCCGGTGCTCTCGCGCAGCGACACAGGGAAACTGCGTCCGACATATGGAATGTACGAGAATCTTACCTCAGCCTGATAACCGACGCGCTCAATTCGGCAGTGCCAATTGACGGCCTTCGGACGCAGCGCGACGAGCTGCAGGCCAACCTTCATGAAATCTATCGGGCGGCACCCTTCACGGACGGGAAGGCCTACAAGAAGGCACAGGATTCCTTGAAGGATAACGAGGAGCTCATGTTCTCCGACAAGGAAATCGACGACATGCTGCCCACCACGTTAAGGCGGTCGAGCAGGGCTTAGTAGACCGCGCCGGGTTTGCCGGAGGCTCCAACTTCCAAATAGGATGGAGCCATGACGAGCAAACGAGGAACAAGTTTCTCCCTCGCCGGAGGCGAGCGGAATTTCTCCGGTCGTTAGGCTGCGACGGGACCGTCGTACATCGCAGGGTCCCACACCTGAATGTTTGCCCCCTCGCCGTTCGGGGTGATCAGGAGTCCTTCCTCGTAGAATAGGCCGCGGGCGACATCGCCGAGTACGTCGAACTCGCTCGGAAACATCCATTCGCCGCGCTCATTCCAGAGTTTCCGGAGCTGAGCGACCAGTTCCTCGATTGCCTCGGTGTAGCCGGCCTCATCGATCGCCTGTCGGGTCTCCTCGCTGATCTCCGCCTCGCCATTGCTGCCGTCAATATGCCCAAACGTGTAGGCCGCCATTCGGAGAGGCTCCGAAATCGGCGCTCCAAGTTCTCCGACGATCCGGTTGAGATCACGATGTTTCCAGAAACCGTCGCGCGCGGCAGCGGCCTTCTGTCGAGCGACGCCTGCCACGCCGCGCAACCCTTCTTCGTAATAAGCCAGGTGCCCCGAGCCGAACGGCGCGCTCAAGCGGCAGGCCGCATATTCGTCCCAGCAGGCCTCGTTGATCTGGGTGAATATCTGCTCCTCGTAGGAGCTGACCTGCTTCTGGAGGATATTGCCGGGAAATGCTTTATCCTTCTCGGTCGTCACTTGCACGTGCGCGCATTCGTGGGCGATCAGATAGATGGCCTGTTGCATACCCGACTGAGCTCGCGCGTCGTCCTGTTCGGGGGTCGCACCGATACTCTCGATGTACGCGCCGCTGAAAACGAGGTGAACCTTGACCTTGCCGTCGCGCAGGACGGCCGGCGACATTGCGACGCCGACAAGCTGGTCATCGTTAGACCGGGCGAGCGTTCGTAAGCCTTCGACGCCTCGGTCGAGTTCGGCGAGCGCGGCATCGTAATCATAAGCGACAGTCACGCCGTCAAGCCGCTCTAAATTGATTACCGAGCTTATGAAGCGGATGTAGCTCGCGAGGTTGTGGGCGATGCGGTTGGCGTCCTCTATGTCAGCGAACGCCCGCATCGCGAACGAAAGGTCCGCCGGTGCGGTTTGCGGCGGCAACGTGATTTCGGCGTCTTCAGGTTTCGCGGACATGTACCGATCCTACGGGAACGCGCCGTAATGCGACACTAGCAGTGGCAAACCATCCACCGGGAAAAGACGAGGCATATTATACTGCGGCTACCACCTAGTGTCCCACTCATCGGGACACACCTCGATCGCTGGTGGCAACGGTTTGGTTTGTTCAGACGAACAGGAGCGACCGCTAGCGAAAATATCAGCTTCAACGGCGGCTTTGGGACAAACCTTAAGGCCGGCTCAACGGCCGAAGTCAGGCGCGTTCCCGCCTGGCAGCTTTGGGGCCGTGACCGGACTGTCCGGTCTTGATACGCGTCGAGCGGATAGCTGCCATTCGGCCACCGACCCCATTGCCGCTGTTCGAGGTACTTTCCTCGCAATCCCGTAGATTGGCAGGCCTGTTTCAGTCATAGCCGGACGAGAGCTCGAGCGCGACCTCCTCGAAGTATCTTGGGAACGGTTCAATAGTGGCCAGTACCAATTCTCGCTGCGTCCGACATGCTGTGACCACGTCGCGATAGCCATCGATGACCGGGAACGCGTCGCCAAGGGCCTGGGCCACCACTCTGTCGGCGAATCCAGCCTCTTGGAACGCAATAGCCGCGTCACTGGACAGACCGTACTTGATCTTTTTCTGGACGGTCACCAGCCGCGCATGCAGATCTTCGGATCGCTCCTCAACGAGATCGGCCAATGCAGCAACGACCATCGACAGGTCGTACGCGTAACCGCTTTCGCACAGGTGGACGACGTGCTCCGAAGTCGCTCTCGCGTTACCGAACTTGACATGGGCGGCTGTCAGCCGCGCTCGGATTTCGTAGTAGGTCCTGCCGGCGATCCAGTCGGCAAGGCAATCCGGCCGCATTGCCTCGGGTACCGCCGCCAAGACCGGTGCGTGGGCGTGCCGTGCCGCCTTTTCCATAATCGCGGTCAACAGCTCTTCCTCGGTTTCGATTGCCGCGAGCCGGTCCAGATGCATGTCGATCCATTGCGCCAAAGCCTTGACGTCCGCCGGCGGTAGTGGCGACTTTCGGACCAGTTTGATCAGGCTGAGGTCCGTCCCTTGTTGGACGGCTTTGGCGGCCGCCTGAAAAACGGCCAGGACCTTGACCCTCAGATCGTCGTCGGAGAGATGATATGCTAGGGTGCTCCGCGCCAGTTCCTCCACACGCTCCTCGGCAAGGTCACTCTCGAAATCAACGTAGGACAGTAGATACGATGCTATGCTTTGCACCGCGCGCGCCCGGTCGGAAAGAAACCTGCTGAAGTCCTTCCCTATTAGCCCGGGGCGCTCGCTCACCGCGGCGGCGGTATACGCCGCGATGGTCTGCTTGGTAGCGAATGTGAGATCGAGCCATTCCGTCGGCAGATCCAATGTGATGGTCGGCTTTCCTTTTACCTTCTGCTCGAAGCTGACGAAAAGCTTGAGAATGCTGCTCGCCGACGGTTCCGAATTATCCGCATCCAGCAGCCTGGTGGTCTTCGACCAACGCCATCGGCCGTCTTTCTTTTTATCGTCGTAGAGCGATGGCGCGGAAAAGATCACGTTGCCTTCGGTATACATGCCTGCCCGGCCCGCACGACCCATCAGGTTGTGGAAGTCGCGCACCGCTATCTCTTCTTTGCCCTGCTGGGTGGACGTCACCACCAAGTAGCGGATCGGGAAATTTACGCCCTGCGCTAAGGTGGAGGTGCAGACTACCATACGAGCCAGACCCGCCTTCATAGCATGTTCGATCGACAGCCGCAGGCCCGGCGGCGTGTTGGCGTGGTGCGACAGGATCCCGAGCTTCGCAGCTTTGGATACTCGACCATCTCCGAGGTGAGTTTGGCATAGATCGGCAATCTTGCGGATCTCGTTTTCGTCGGAGCAAGCCGCCGGCCAATCGAGCTCCAAGCCGCGCCCTGCAATTTCGACGGCGCGGTCGCAGACCGTGCCGACGCTCTCCTTCTTCCCGCAGAAAATGGCCACGCTGCCGTTTGCGGCGAGATGCTGACCGAGAAAGAGGCCTATGTCGGTGTTGCTTCTGGTGGTGCCGCGTTCGGGGAAACGTTTCACCTTCAGTTCGCGACCCTTTTTGGCCAGTACTTTGGACTCAACGATGCGGGGCACGAAGAATTCATCCGCGTTCGGATCGGCCGGGCTGACGTAGCGCAACCAGGCCCGCTCGAACTGCCAGCTGGCGAAGGCGATGTTCCTAGCCGTCGGCAGCAATCCCGATCCCGACACCACCGCGGTCTCGTCGCCGACGAGCCAACCGGCAATCTCGGCCGCGTTCCCGATGACGGCAGAGATCAATACGACCTGGGCGTTCGTAGGCAGCGAGATGCGCATGGACGCTAGCAGAAGTTCATATGTTGGCCCACGGGTCAGTCCGTCGAACTGATGTCCTTCATCATAAACGACCAATCCGACCTCTTCGGCGAATTCGGGCTTACGCCGAAGCATGTAAAGGAGCTTTTCGGGTGTCACCACGAACACCGAATTCTGTCTTCGCGCTCCCGCGAGATCGATGTCGAAAAGGTACGAATCCGAGATCTCGTTAATCAGGACATCTTCGCCGGCGAATGAGCGCACCAGATCCGAACGGATATCGTGGCACAGTGACCTGAATGGACCCACAATGACGACCAGGGACGATCGCTGTGCTAGGAAATGGGCGCGGATCAAGAACTCGGTGGCGCGGGTTTTGCCGGCCGACGTTGGCATCTGGATCACCGCGGAACGACCGCTCAAAATTCCCTGTTCGCAAAGCAGTCTCTGGGCTGGCCAGAGCTCCGTTGGGAACGATCCTTTCCTCAAGGCCGGTGCCCAATCGGCCAAATCAAGGCCCGAACTCGGGGGCAGAAGCGTCCTGGCCGCTCCGTCCAGTTTGCGGGAGACAAGCGCTATCACCACGTCGGCGTAGAGCAGCTCCCGGGCCGACCCGGCCAAATAAGCATGCGCCTTGAGTTCCTCGCAGAGGAGACGAATTTCCTCGGCTCCGCCCTGCAGGGCGTAAAACGCCCGGAGAGCGGCTAACATTCTATTGGCGAACAAACGGTGCGCGAACGACTCCTCGACCGGCGCGAAAAGCCCTTTCAGAATCCGATAGGCCAGAAAGGCGAGACCATGCCCCAACTCGAGGGCTGGAGATTCTGTCCTCTTCATCACGACCGCCGCACTGCCGATACTGTCGGACAGATAGTAGGAGGTGGCGCACAGCAGGGAGAACTCGTTGGTCAGATCCTCGTCCAGCCTTGATTCCAAGAAGGCGTCGAAATACCGGGCGGAGAAGTGAACCATGTCCCGGATCGATCCATCCGGTTCATCCCAGGACCTTGGCATGGCGCTCTCTGTGTCGGAAGTGATGAACCGGTCCGCAAGCGCCGCCGCGGAATCGCCCAATATTCCGATCGCTAGCACCACCAGCGAGTCCGGCGCGCGCGTGAACTCGTTGTAGTCGGCTTCCGCTGCCCTGAACTCGTGCATCTTGGCCCGGGACCTGACGGAAGCCAGCAGTTGGATCGAGTTGTTCTTAGGCCTCATTAGCGGCTCGATCGTAAAGGGCATGTACCAGGTTCATCATCGACGTGCCCCGGATGATGAGAAGCTTCAGGTTTTTGAAGTTGGGATGATGCTTGGCGAGCGTCGTCGTGAAATCGACGCTGTCGAATACGTCTTGATCGAGCACGGCTCCGGCGGCGTTCACGCGTTTGAACGGGCGATCGTTTTGGTTCTGGAAGCGCTGCACACGTTTGGCCGCCAGCCGGTCGGTGCGCAGGAGACGTTGTTTGATGGCGTTCAGGGACATCGCCTCGCGTGTGATGTCCTTGATGGAATCCTCAACCGCGTTCTGCAACCGGTTCTGTTTCTTTGCCTTTAAGCCCGCCTTCGACTCAATGAGAAGAAGCTCGTCCTTCGGGTGAACAGGATCGTCGCCATGGAACTTAAATGCGACCACGTCGCAGCCGTTCGACGGAACGTTCCGGTTGTCGCGGTTCTCGTATCTACCCTCCCGGGGGCACCAATAACCCAAGATGTACTCCGCGAAGTCGGCAAGCAGGATTTCGCCGAAGTCACCCGAGCGTGTACCCGGTCCAGGAGGATGGACTGGGTCTGGAAACTTCACTGTCGCGAGATAGGTGGCTGGCGTGTGCCCCGTGCCCTCGATAAAGTCCGGTAACTCTTCGTCCTTGCAGTAGTGCTGCCTGAAATGCTTGGCCCACGACGATAGCACTGCGTCGTCTGGCTGGTGTTCCAGATCCCAGACCTCGACCTCGACGCCTTCGGTCGTGGCAACATTGGTCGCCGTCTTCTTTAGCCAGCCGATGTGCGCAGGTGCCGCCATGATTCCCCCAAATCATCACAGCCTCTAGCATGCACGACCGAGGTCCGAAACCGCCTAAAGATGGACATGTTGTAGTCATGACATGTGGACCAAGGCGCTCGGCAAAGACCGAGTTCAGAAGGGCAGGTAGTCTTCGAACCGCGCTTGCCTCTAATCCTCTGAGATACGTTGTCGACTTCTGGCGGACACCCGCTACGTACATCGCATTCGCCATCTCCCAGAAAGCATGCGCCACCTTCGGTGCCAGGGGTCAATTTTGCTTCGCAATCAACCGAAAGTTCCGAGATGTCTCTGAGAGGAACAGTTGCGCAGATTCTGCGGGCTCCTTGCCGTTGATAGAGTCCGCTTCTGGCGCCCTGCGGCTTATGGCTGAACGACCAGAGTGGGGCGGTGGGTTCAACCGGTCATCGCAACACCTTCTGTAGCCTATAGGCCGGCGTTTCGAAGTCCAGGGTTTTCGGGGGTCGCTGATTGAGCCGCAGGGCGACGGCGTTGAGTTGGGCCTGCGAGACATGGGAGAGTTGGTGTCTCTCGGGAAGTACTGCCTGAGCAGACCGTTGGTATTTTCGTTGCTGCCGCGCTGCCAAGGACTTCGCGGATCGCAGAAGTAGACCTGTAGATCGGTTGCAACGGTGAAGCTCTTGTGCCGAGCCATCTCCTTACCCTGGTCCCACGTTAGCGAGCGCCGCAACTCTTCGGGCAATGTGCCGATCGTTTGGGCGAGGGCCGCCACGACGGTGGCCGAGTCCCTCCTCGCCACCTTTACAAGCATCGTGAATCGGCTGTGTCGCTCGACGAGGGTGAGCCGCTCGCCGCGTTTGTTGGCCAGCCCCTCCGTTCCTTTTATCAGCAGGCTATCTGCGGCGGTCTGGTGTTCCAGCTTAGCGATGGAAGTCGTCTCGTTCGAACCGTGGTTGCGATGGCCTTTCAATCAGTGCTTGCCGGGATCATGCTTGCCGCAGACCTGGTCAAGCATAGTGCGGGTTTTCCGATAGTCCGACAACCAGCACTCGCGTGTATCTACTGCGCCCCCTTGGTTCTCACCTCCATGATCCGAAAGCCAAAGATTCCAGCGGCCGCTGCATCTGCAGCGATGAGGATTTCATTTCCGCCTACAGGCTGAAATACGGCTGTGCCGTTGAACAGCTGAGCAACGGGTCCGCCCAAAAAGATCTGAAGTCTTCGTTACCGCGGACGGCGCGCTGTCAAGCGCTCACCGATGTTTTCGACCACGATCGAGTGCCTGATGAGAGTGCGGGGCGGATACTATGACACGCTCGGCCCGCTGCTTGTCAATGTCAGGCCCAGAACCCACGACAGAGATCCTTGAGCGACGGCTCGCCGTTTAACGTTTTTTGTACTGTTATCTACGTTCGACCATATTCGTCGTCGAAGCGAACGATATCATCCTCGGCGAGATAATCGCCGCTCTGCACTTCAATGATAACCAGGTCAATTCTGCCTGGGTTTTCGAGCCGATGCTTATGGCCGCAGGGGATGTAAGTAGATTCGTTTGTCCCCAGGAACAACTCCTGCTCGCCATTGACGATTTTGGCGGAGCCGCTGACCACGACCCAGTGCTCCGAACGATGATAGTGCATCTGCAGGCTCAACTGGCGACCGGGCTTCACCTCGATGCGTTTGATCTTGAAGCGCTCGCCTTCCTCCAGAACCGTATAGGTACCCCAGGGCCGGTGTACCGTGCTATGGACCAGATGAGCTTCATGTCCCGAAGCCTTGAGGCCCTCGAAGAGCTTCTTAACGTCCTGAACGCGGTCGCGGGATGTGACAAGCAAAGCGTCCGGGGAATCCACGATCACCAGATCGCTTACGCCCACCGTGCCGATGACGCGCTTGTCTGAGCTCACATAGGTGCCGGTCGTGTCGACCATGTGCACATCGCCGCGTATCCTGTTCCCGCTTTCGTCGGGGGCGATCAAATCGGCCATTGCGTTCCAAGATCCGATGTCGTTCCAATCCATGTCGCAGGGAATCACGGCAAGTCTGTTAGTCTTCTCCATGACAGCGTGGTCGAGCGAGATTCGCGGCGCGGAACCGAAATGCTCAGGCGCGAGTTCGATTTTGGCAAAGCCTTGGCATTGACTGGCGCGGCCGTTCTCATAGCTGTCGGCGACGGCCTGGAGCACCTCGGGACAATGCAAAGCCATCTCGTCGAGCATGGTTTGCGCACTGAAGCAGAAGATGCCGGCGTTCCAGAAGAAGCGTTGAGACGCGACATAGGCTTTGGCTGTCTCCAGATCCGGTTTTTCAACGAAACGGACGACGTTCTCACCATCTGCTTCGATGTAGCCGAATGCGGTGTCCGGTCTGGTTGGGGTGATGCCCAATGTGGCGATCCGCCCGAGCTTCGCATGTTCCATGGCCAGGCCCATCACGTCTAAAAACGCAGGCAGGTTGCTAATCAGGTGATCGGCCGGGAAGACGCACAGGATCGCGTCAGGGCCTTGCGTTGCCCTCGCATGGATCGCGGCTGCAGCCACGGCGGCGGCCGTATCCCGAGCTTCGGGCTCGAGCAGAAAGGTGCGTGGCAGGACCACGGAATCCAGTTCGTCAAATTCGTCCTTGGCCAGGAAGAGGTGGTCCCCGGATGTAACAGCGACGAGTTCCACGACACCTTCTATCGAAGCGGCGCGCAGCACAGTGTGCTGAATGAGAGAATATCCATCCGCCACTTTGAGGAAAGGTTTGGGGTGCGATTGCCTTGAGGCGGGCCATAGCCGCGATCCGGCTCCGCCGCTGATGATCACGGGAATGACTTTCATAACCAACCTCAATTTCGTCTCTGGAGTGATCGCCCGCGTTCTTTCGAGCGTCAGCGTCACGATCGCCGTCGCTCTGGCTTGTCTGCGGCCCCCGCGTAACAGCGAAGTTCTGGCGCGTTGCAGGCGGCGTCAGATGACGACGCTATCGGTAATGTACGACGCCTCCACTGGCGTCGGTGAGAAATGCGCATTCAACTATGCCTGTTGGTTGCGTCTGCCGAATTGCGCAGGTGGCGGGTCTTAACTGAGATCAGAGACTTGGCTGCCTTCTATCAAAGTCAAACGACTTGGCTCTTTCAGATCGAATTCAATTACCCGTGGTGCGAAAAGGCGTGCATATCGTGTAAAGGCGCTCGTCGGGGGAAACCGAATTACGGTATCGCAGCGCCCGAGAAGATACATCTCAACGAGGGCGGAAATTCCGCCGTCAATCCCGAGTGCTGCAGTGTGTAAGGGGCCACCTTGATTGGATCCGAAGTGCTTCGGGACAGTGAGCAGATCGGGAAACCTGGCCGACAGAAGATCCAGTATCCGCGCGCTGTCCGTGCATAAGAACAGCCGCACAGGCCTGGGGTGCGGTAACGCCTTAGCCTTGTCAATTGCAGCGCACACTTGCCGAACGGCGAGCTCCGGATCGGCCCAGTAGGGCGCATGCTCCATGATGTCTTCACCGTTACCGTGCCGAACATGAATCCCGATGATGCTGTGCCCCTCAAAACATTCCTGATAAATGGCATCTATGCGGGCTTGAATTTCTGGCCGAGGCTGGACACTCTGGAACACCTGCCGCTCTGCATCCTCATCGCACCGCCACATCAGACAAGCGTCACACACTACTGTGTTCGCTTCGACATCGTGTTCGGCCTGAAAGAGCTCGCCCAACTCATCGCGCTCTTGGAAAATCTGCTCATCTGGCCGGTAAAGGCACTCGATCGCCGGCCTGTTCCACCACTCCGGGAAGAATGGACCAGGGAAGGAAACGTCGTTGATCCGGTCGTCGGAAATAGCCGGCACGCCAGCGATGTCATTGATCGGCTGGAAGAACACCGGAAACGCATTTGTGAAGGGTTGGTCGAGGTAGCAGGCCCCCCGCCAGTCGATGACTAGAGTTCGTCCCGACCGCTGCGCGTAGCGCCAAGCGGCCGCCAATGACCACAGACAATCACCGAACCCCGTACGCCTCCGAGAGACGACGAACCGGCGCTTTTCCAATCCACTAACATGCATTTTCGGAAATCTCGTTTCGGAGAGGAGGTTGCATCCGGTTTGGAATCCTTAGTCGACATAGTAGACCCTGACGCCGGGCCCTTGGCAGAGGCCGGGCCATAGGGCAGAAGAGCTCACTCAGAGCACTGCCCACTAATCCCGTGACGCTCGCAAAGCTTGAAGCCGATGCCCTCGCTTAGGGTTGCCCTCGCTTCCGGTTCAGCCTTCTCTACTGGGCCTCCGCCGCATATGTAAAATCTATTGAGTGGATGCCGGCCATCCATGTGTTGGATGCCATGATGAAGGGGCTCGGCTGACGCGGGCCCGGTCAATAGAGCCGAAACAGCCGGAAACGCTACGACACTGCCTGCCGAAGCAAATCATTCCGTCGACGCCGTACGCCAAGGGTGCAAGGCTGCATACAGCAACCGGTACCGGGCGAGATGAGGTCGACGGCTCGACGCGCCTGGAACCAGCTGATCGACAGAATCCGCAGTCGGCTCCCAAAGTTCTGCACGACCTGTGCCGGATGCTGTGGTGACGCTCGCGGCCACGAACTTTGTCCTCGCCCCGAACGGAAGCTCGCGCTACGACTCCGGGCCGGCGATGCGCCCCCGCTGCTCGCTCAGACCATCCATTCTGTGGATGCACTTTATCCAAACAATCGATTTCACGGATCCAAACAATTCCCATTAGAAGACGCTGAAGCAAGAAAGAAAGGCGTCCTCACTCGCTGATAGAAGAGCAAATCAGCTGCAAGGTGCTGGGAGTACATGTCGCTCAGGGCGTGAGCTGAGCGGCACTCAGACCGCATGTACGAATCCGTCAGGTTAGCGGCGCGACTCTATTTTTGCTCGTGACTCTAAGCAGAGCAGGTGTGCTCGGCTGGCGGACAGTCAATGACGATCTTCGCGCCGCATCTGTCGAAGTGCTCCATGGGGCACGGGGCGGGCCGCACATTGTGTCGGCGTGGCGAGCCGGAGCCGAAACTTTAAACTTTAATTGAGCAGGAATAGAATGGGTGATAGCAGGAAAGTTGCTCTTATTACGGGCATAACTGGACAGGATGGTGCCTATCTTGCCCGTCTTCTTCTCAAAAAAGACTACATCGTTCATGGGATTAAGCGACGTTCCTCTTCCTTCAACACCGGTCGTATCGAAGACCTCTACCAAGACCCGCACGAATCCGATCCGCGCTTAATCTTGCATTACGGTGATCTCACTGATTCGACTAACCTCATCCGCGTGGTTCAGGAATCTCAGCCAGACGAAATTTACAACTTGGCTGCTCAGAGCCATGTCCAGGTGTCGTTCGAAACACCTGAGTACACAGCAAACGCGGACGGTATCGGTACATTGCGACTTCTTGAGGCGATTCGCCTCCTCGGTCTGACGGACAAGACCCGCTTCTATCAAGCCTCGACGTCAGAGCTATACGGCCTCGTGCAGTCCGTACCGCAGAACGAAACGACGCCCTTTTATCCGCGCAGCCCTTACGCCGCCGCCAAGCTCTACGCCTACTGGATGGTCGTCAATTATCGTGAGGGCTATGGTATGCACGCTTCCAACGGCATTCTTTTTAATCACGAAAGCCCCCTCCGTGGCGAAACTTTTGTGACGCGCAAGATCACCCGCGCTGCCGCTGCTATTTACCTGGGCAAGCAGGACAAGCTTTATCTCGGCAATCTCGATGCTCAACGCGATTGGGGCCATGCGCGTGAGTACGTGCGAGGTATGTGGATGATGATGCAGCAGGATCAACCGGATGATTACGTGCTGGCTACGGGCAAAACGACTCCTGTCCGCCAATTCGTCGAGTGGGCTTTCGAAGATGTCGGCGTCGAGATCGAATGGCGGGGCAAGGGTGTCGACGAAAAGGGCTATGATCTAGCGAGCGGCAGATGCCTAGTCCAAGTGGACCCACGCTACTTCCGCCCCACGGAAGTCGATCTTCTCCTGGGTGACGCTACCAAGGCGAAGGAGAAGCTCGGCTGGGTGCATGAGATATCCGTGCGCGACCTTGCTGCGGAAATGGTCCGCGAAGACCTGAAGGTCATGCAGACATCTGTAGTCATGAAGGAAGCGTAATGTATGATCTGAACGGAAAAACCGTGTGGGTCGCTGGCCACAAAGGTATGGTGGGCAGCGCTGTTGTACGCCGACTCGCGTCTGAAGACTGCAAAGTTGTGGCCGCCCCTCGCGGAGAGCTAGATCTCAAGCGACAGACCGAGGTTGAAAACTTCGTGGCAGTGATGAAACCGGACGCTATCATTATGGCGGCGGCAAAGGTAGGTGGTATTCTCGCGAACGCCACCTATCCGGTCGACTTTCTTTACGACAATCTGATGATCGAGGCCAATATCTTCGCGGCAGCCCACGAAAACAATGTCGACCGCGTCCTCTTCCTCGGCTCGTCTTGCATCTATCCGAAGATGGCACCACAGCCCATTCCTGAAAGCGCGCTTTTGACCGGGCCACTAGAGCGCACCAACGAATGCTACGCCGTCGCCAAGATCACCGGCATCAAAATGGCTCAAGCCTATCGCCAGCAATATGGCCGCGACTACATCTCCGCTATGCCGACGAATCTCTACGGGCCAGGCGACAATTATGACTTGCAGTCAAGCCACGTCATCCCAGCGCTGATCCGGAAAGCGCATGAAGCTAAGCTCATAAGTGATAAGCGAATCACCATCTGGGGCACGGGCACACCACGTCGGGAATTCATGCACGTCGACGACTGCGCCGACGCATTAGTCTTCCTTCTGAAGAACTACTCTGACCATGATCACGTCAATCTCGGCTGCGGACAGGACATCACGATCCTAGAGCTGACCAGAATGATCTGCCGTGTAGTCGGATTTACTGGGGAGATCGCGCATGATCACTCTAGACCTGACGGTACACCGCGAAAGCTGATGAGCGTCGAGAAGCTGCGCACTTTGGGATGGGCAGCAAAGATCACTCTCATGGAAGGCATCGAGAGTGTCTATCATGCATTTCTGAACGGGAGCTACACCGAACGGCGATAGATAAGAGGATTTGCTGTACGCGCTTTCGGGACCCAGAGCTAATGTAGACTGAGACAATCACTCGATGGCGATAGCGCTCATGTGAGCCAGCCGCGAGGAGCCCTGCCGGGCCCGGACCCCATCCGCTCCAACTCGTCGCCGTGAAGGTCACGGTGCGCTGCCCACGCCGACGCCGACTGCGTCAATCCTCACAAGGGTAACCCTCGATAACCGAGCGCGTCTACGGTAACCGAATGTACTTCTTGTTCTCGTCCGAGGGATCTGTAGATGGGCATTCCGGACGAGCCAAAGTTTGAGCATGTTACCCTCAAAACCCGGTTAGCAACGTCGGATTTGGTATGAAATTCGGAACAAGTGGATTACGGGGCCTGGCGACAGAATTGGCAGGAGCCGCCTCTGCCCTATATGCAACGGCATTCGCGACATTCCTGCTGGAATCCGGCCTGGCCAGAATTGGCGACGAGATACTCATAGGGCGCGACTTTCGCGCCTCGAGTCCGGCCATCGCCGCCGTCTGTGCGGCGGCACTGTCTGCGCTCGGCTTCATCGTAGTCGATTGCGGCGCCGTCCCCACCCCTGCCCTGGCACTGTATGCTCAGGCGCGTAAGAGTGGTTGTTTGATGATCACAGGCTCGCACATTCCGGCCGACCGTAATGGAATAAAATTCTATCGACCCGACGGTGAGATCGACAAGGGTGATGAGCGGGAGATAACGCGCATCGCCTTGCAGTTGGAGAAGCGCGGATACGTCCTTGAAGGTGCTGTTGCACGCCGGCAGCACCGGGAGGCCGAATGCAAGGCCTTTTTCATGGCGCGCAATCGAAAGCTTATGGAGATTAATGCTCTAAAGGGCTTAACGGTGGGCGTATATCAGCACAGCACAGTCGCGCGCGATCTCTTGGTTGACATTCTCTCATATCACTGTGCGACGGTCGTAACCCTGGGACGTTCGGAAGGTTTCATTCCTGTCGACACTGAAGCGGTCTCGGACGAGACTGCTCAACAGTTCAAGCTCTGGGCCAAAGAGCATCGGCTTGATGCGGTCGTCTCGGCAGATGGCGATGGTGACCGCCCACTGGTAGCTGACGACCACGGAGACCCCCTTCGCGGTGATTTGTTAGGCCTGATTACGGCGAACTTCCTGCAAGCGAAGGCAGTCGTCACGCCGGTCACATCAAACTCTGGTATCGAGACCGCAGGTTCTTTTAAAGTCGTGCGTACCAAGGTTGGATCGCCATTTGTTATTGCTGCCATGCTCGATTTGGTTGCGTCGGGTCACGAGCGCGTGGTTGGTTTCGAAGCAAACGGTGGTTTGTTGACCGGCACGGACTTTGACCCGAACGGAACTAAACTGCCAGCGCTACCTACACGCGACAGTTTTCTCCCCATCCTTGCGGCACTTTCCCTTGTTAATACAAGTGGGCAGCCACTGTCGGAGATTGGCAGTTCCTTTCAATTGCCAGCGGCGGTTGCGGATCGCTTGGAAAATTTTTCCGTCGAAAGCAGCACTCGCCTCATGACATACCTTCGTACAGCGGAAACTAACATCGCCGCCTTCGTCGGGTCGATTGGAGTGGTAAGCAAGGTTAGCGATGTTGACGGGCTTCGTATCACTCTCGCGGATAAGCGTGTCTTGCATTTGCGTCCATCCGGAAATGCCCCGGAAATGCGGTGCTACGTCGAAGCCGAAAATCGGGAGGACGCGGAGCTTTTGCTCCGGACTGGATTGGATCGAATTCGTAATTGGACGCAAGGCTAAATAAAAGCCGCCTCCCTGCGTATTCCAGGTGACCCTGGGGGTCGCACGAGCTACTCTAGCGCGATCAGAACGTCCACAGTGTCCCTGGCAGCTGTCCGCTTTGAAGCGAACCGGAACGCCCGTGGAAATGGCCGGGCGGTGGACGTGAGCCGATCCGTACCGGCCCGAAGCGTCCGGTAGCTCATGGTCAAGGCAGCGCCTTCCGGTAGCGAACAGCCGGTCCCGCACTCACCGCCTGTGCCGCATGTACGATGGCGTTGGTGTCCAGGCCGTGGTGACGGTAGAGGTCCGCAATAGTCCCCGTCTGGCCGAAATGCTCGACCCCGAGCGCCTTCACGCGATGCCCGTTAACCCCACCGAGCCACGCGAGCGTCGCCGGGTGGCCGTCGATCACGGTGACGATGCCGCAGTCACGCGATAGCGGCGCGAGCAGCCGCTCGATATGACTCAGGGCGCCAATCGCGCCACGCTGCCGGGCTCGTTCCGCCGCCTGCCAGCCCGCATTAAGCCGGTCCGCGGAGGTGATCGCGAGCAGCCCGACATCGCGCCGGTCCTCCGCCAGAAGACCCGTCGCGGCAATCGCCTCCGGCGCGACAACGCCTTGGTAAGCAATGACGACACTCGCGTTGGGCCCAGGCGGACGCAGCCAATAGGCGCCGTTGACGATGTCCCGCGCGAGCGCCGGTTTCATGTCGCGCAGCGGCTGCTCGAGCGGCCGGGTTGACAGGCGAAGATAGACCGATCCTCCGGTCTGATCACGCAGCCACGTCATCTCATCCGGATCCCCCTCGCCATTACGTTGCATGTAATCGAAGGCAAAGCGCATGATCACGGACAGTTCGTCGACGAAGGCCGGTTCGAAGGCGCAAAGCCCATCCTGCGCCATGCCGATCAATGGGGTTCCGATCGACTGGTGTGCCCCGCCCTCGGGCGCCAGCGTCACGCCCGAGGGCGTTGCGACCAGCATGAAGCGCGCATCCTGATAGCAGGCGTAGTTTAGCTGGTCGGCCGATCGGTAGATGAAGGGATCATAGACTGTCCCGATCGGCAGTAGGCGCACGCCATTAATCGAGTGCGAGAGACCGAGCGCCCCGAGCATGATCATCAGGTTCGACTCGGCGATCCCGAGCTCGAGGTGCTGCCCCTTCGGCCCAAATTCCCAGGTAAAGGTCGACGGAATGCGTTCGGCCTTGAAGGTGTCCGCCATGGTCTCCCGGGCGAAAAGGCCGCGCCGGTTAACCCAGCCACCGAGATTGGTCGAGACCGTCACATCGGGCGAGGTGGTGACAATGCGGTCGGCAAGCAGACTGCGCTCTCGTGCGATGTCGTTCAGGATCTGGCCGAAGCCCATCTGGGTCGAGAGCGGTTTGCCGGGCTGCCCCGGTGACGGAAGGGTTTCGGGCACCGGCACCGACGGCGCAGACAGCCTCCTACGGCCCTCACTGAAGAACGGCGCCCTTGCGAAGAAGGCGTCAAGTTCCGCTTCCGGCAAGTTGGCGGCCGCCCATTTGTCCCACTCCTCACCCCGCTTTACGCCCATCTGCAGGCGGTAGTCTTCCATCTGCGTGGGCGTCATCTGCCCCGCGTGGTTGTCCTTGTGTCCGGCAAGCGGCAGACCGTAGCCCTTGATGGTGTAACAGATGAAGCAGACGGGACGGTCATGCCTGGACGCCGCCTCGAAGGCTTCGAGGAGGCTCGGCATGTCATGCCCGCCAAGGTTCGTCATCAACGCCTGCAACTCGTCGTCGGAGCGGCGTTCTATCAGAGTGGTTACCCGCCCTTGGTCTCCGATCTCGTCGAGCAGCCGCTTGCGCCAGGCAGCACCCCCTTGGAAGGTCAGCGCCGAATAGAGCTGGTTCGGACAGCGCTCTATCCACTCGAGCAGCTTCTCGCCCCCCGGCTCGGCAAAGGCAGCCTCTTGCAGAGCGCCGTGGCGCAGGACCATCACGTCCCAGCCGAAGTTGCGAAAAATCTGCTCGAACCGCTGCCAGAGGCCCTCCCGGATCACGGCGTCGAGCGACTGGCGATTGTAGTCGACCACCCACCAGCAGTTCCTGAGCCCGTGCTTCCAGCCTTCGATCAGGGCCTCGTAGATGTTGCCCTCATCCATCTCGGCGTCGCCGATCAGGCTGACCATTCGGCCCTCGGAACGCTCCTTCATCCAGCCGTGACCCGAGACGTAGTCCTGCACCAGTGACGAGAACAGCGTCTGAGCAACGCCGAGACCCACCGACCCGGTCGAGAAGTCGACATCGTCGACATCCTTCGTCCGCGAAGGATAGCTCTGCGCGCCCTTGTAGCCGCGGAAGTTCATGAGCTTTTCGTGAGTCTGGTTGCCCGCCAGATACTGAAGTGCATGGAAGATCGGCGCCGCATGGGGTTTGACCGCCACCCGATCCTGCGGGCGTAGGACCGAACCGTAGAGCGCGGTCATGATGGTGCTCAGCGACGCGGACGAGGCCTGATGCCCCCCGACCTTGATCTCATCGCCCTCGCGGACGTGGTTGGCGTGGTGGATCGTCCAGGCTGCGAGCCAGGAGACGCAGCGCTCGATCTCGTTCAGATATTCCAGTTTCCTCGTCATTCAGTTTCCCGCAAATCAGCTGCCGGTCTCACAGGACCCCCGCCCAAATGGTCAAAGATCGAGTTTCAACAAACCTGTCGCGCGCGACACGCAGGGGATGAAGCGGTGGCCGCGTGCCTCCTTGGACAGGACGGCATCCCGATGGATCGGCTGTCCCGCCAGCATTGCGCATTCGCAGGTCCCGCACACCCCATTCTCACACGAGGCCATCAACGGCACACCGGCCCCGCGCAGGGCCGCGAGCGCCGTGGTCTGCGCCGAAACCTCGACCATCCTGCCCTCACCCAGTTCTATGACGAATGGTTCCGGTGGCGCGCCATCAAACTCGGGAGGCTGGAAAGTTTCGAAATGAACAGTACCCTCGGGCCAGTGTTCGGCCGCGCGCCCCACAACCGCCATGAAGCCAGGCGGCCCGCAATAGTAAACCTGAGCCTCGGCCGAACGGTTCGCCAGCAGCGCGGCGATGTCCTGCCGGGTCTGAGGCTCGTCGTCGAAATGGATCCGCACATTGCCGCCGGGAAGATCGCGCCCGATCGCCGCCAAGAGTGGCGTGAGCGCCCGGCTGCGGGTGAAATAGTGCAACTCAAAGGGCTTGGCCTGCCGGGTGAGCGCGCGCGCCATGGCCAGAATCGGGGTGATCCCGATTCCCCCTGCCAGCAGCAAAGTCGGCCCCTCGCCTGGCTTGAGCGCAAAATGGTTGCGTGGCGCGGAGACAGGCAGTGTGGAGCCGACGGCAATGGTTTCGTGGATCCACGCCGAGCCGCCACGGCCGTCATTCTCGCGCTTCACCGCGATGGTGTAGCGGCCAAGCTCGGTCGGGTCGCCGCAAAGTGAATACTGACGCACCTTCCCTTCAGGCAGATGGACGTCGACGTGAGAACCCGCTTCGAACGCCGGCAGCACAGGTTTGCGTGGGTGTTTCAGGTCGATGACCAGCACGTCGCCCGGCTCCTTGCGGGCGGCGGTCACGGTCAGCTTCATGATGATGCGCGGCGAGGCCATGGCGTTTCACTCGTCGATGGGCAAGATCAGATCACCGGGGCGGATCACGCCCCCGACCTCGATTGTGCAGTTCAGGCCGGAGCGGTTCAGAAGCCCCTCGTAGAGACCCGGAAGCCCGAGCAACTCCTCGATATACTTGCACGGCACATTCATCCGGGCGGCCCTGAGAATCGTTTCCCCGACCCGGAAGCGTTTGCCGACAAGATGGCTAAGCGGAACGCCTCGTGTCGTCAGATTGCGCCGGTGATCTTCGGGTGCGAGCTTGGCCTTGAAGCCCGGAATTCTGGGTTCGCCCTGGGCGATGGCGTCCAAGACTTCAGCTTCGATCAGCGTCACTTCGCGAACGTCAGGACGCGCGGAATAGGTCCCCGTCCCCAGGTAGTAGCGGTCTCCGACAACGCCTTGGCCGGCAATAAGCTGCGCCTGCGCCAGCTCCTCCATTTCATAGGAGGCGGCAGGCGCGATATGGACGTGAAGCAGCTTTCCTCGCCAGGTCATCATCGCTCTCGGAAATTCGTCCGTGGAAACCTGCTGCAAAACTGGCCCGATCAACAGCGCCAGTTGCATGGCATTTTCCCGGTCCAGTTGGCTGTTTGGAAAGAAATACGGGGGGCCCTCGGACCGTTTTCAGCGCCAGCTTTCGGCGTCGCCCCGGCTCAGTTGTTCCGCGCCGGCATCGCGTCTTGCACCTGCTTGACAACCTCTCGCAGGACCTCAACGCCCTTCCCGATCTGCCGAATGCTCAAGGCGGCATAGCCCATGACAAGTCCGACGCGATCGGTGCGGCCTTCGTCCGATGGCCGTTCGTAGAGCGGCGAGATCAGGTGTAGCCCCAGGCCAGCGTCGCGGGCGGATTCGACCAAGGCCGTTTCCCGCGATCGTGGCAGGTCATTGAACCAAACCGCGACGTGCAGTCCCGCATCTGCTCCCTGGACAGTGATGCGATCCCCGAAGCTGTGCTGCAAGGCACCCAACAACGTTTCCCGACGCTCGCCGTTCAGCCTGCGCACACGGCGCACATGGCTTTCGTAGCCGCCGCTCTCGATCAACGATGCCAGCGCTTCCTGTTCAGCGACCGGCGAATGCCGGTCTGCGAATTGTTTGGCGGTTGCGAAGACCTCCTGCAATTCGGGCGGGACGACGAGGTAGCCGATGCGCAGCATCGGCGAGAGCGTTTTGGAGATCGTGCCGAGGTAGATGACAGCCCCGTGGTCCTCGAGACTGTGCAGCGGAGGGACCGGATTGATGTCGTAGCGATATTCGCTGTCGTAGTCGTCCTCGATCACATAGGCGTTGTTGTGCCGCGCCCATTTCAGAAGCTGATGGCGGCGCGCGATCGGCATGACGCCGCCCAGCGGAAACTGATGCGATGGCGTCACATAAGCCAGTCGTGCTCCGATCCCCGCTAGCAACTCGGTCCTCATCCCGTCTTCGTCGACGATGACCGGGATGGGTGAGGCACCCGTACTGGCAAAGACCTGACGCGCCATCCTGTAGCACGGATCCTCGATGACGAAACGGTCGGCGGGATCGAGAAGCAGGCGCGCGCACAGATCAAGGCCCTGCTGCGAACCGTTCACAACTATGATCTGGTCGAGGTCGCAGCTCAGGGTCCGGGCGCGCCAGAGATAGCCCTGAAGCGCCTGGCGAAGCCGGCGCGAGCCGCGAGGATCGTCATAGGCAAGACGCAGCGGGCGCTGCCCCATCGCCTCGTTCATCGCGCGTTTCCAGACCAATGAAGGGAAATCCGACGGTGCCAGGTCCCCATAGCGGAACTCGACCTTCAGCCCAGTCGGCAGATAATCTGGCCAGGGTGACGTCGCGCGCAGCCGCTCGCCATATGCGGACAGGTGGATTGGGCCGACCCGTTTCGCGTGAGTGCGGCCCGTCTCATGGCCGATCAACGAAGACGCAACGCGAGGTCGCGCGCCTTGACGGGCTTCGATGAAACCCTCCGCAGCCAGTTGCTCATAGGCGACCGTCACCGTGGTTCGCGAAACGCCGAGGTCATTTGCCAGGGCCCGGGAGGATGGCAACTGACTGCCGGTTTCGTAGACGCCGCCGAGGATTTGCTCGCGAAGGGCTTCGTAGATCTGGCGTGCACCCATCGCATGCGAGCGCGCTGCAGACCCGGCACTTGAAGACTGGACCATCTCTTTCATCGCCAACTGGATATTTCACATTGGCCAGGTTGCCGTCAATCTTTCGGAACCCCAAGAAAGATCGCAGAGGCCGAATGACCAGCTCCCTTCAATCCGAAACCGATACTCCCACGGGGTCGCTCAACCGCACCAGCCCCGGATTTGCCACCCGGGCGATCCATCATGGCTACGATCCGGCCGGCTTTTCCAATGCCGTCCAGCCGCCAGTGTTCCTGACGTCAACCTATGGGTTCGAAAGCGTGGCAGCAAACGATGCCGCCGCCGCCCTTGGTGGACGGCTCTATGCGCGCGAATACAATCCCACGACCGAGATCCTCGAGCAGCGGCTCGCGATTCTGGAAGGAGCCGAGGCGGGGCTGGTTGTTGCCTCAGGGATGGCGGCCTTCGGCACTCTGATCCTGTCGCTCCTGTCCCAGGGCGATGAACTCATCGTCCACAAGACGCTTTATGCGAACACGCTTGCCATGGTCGAACAGGCGGTCCCCCGCTTCGGCATCAAGGTCGTCGCGGTCGATCTGTCAAATCCCCAAAATCTCGATGCTGCGATCACCGAGCGGACGCGGCTGGTTTTCTTCGAGACGCCGGTGAATCCGCTGAGCCGCATCCTCGACATAGCGGCAATTGCCGAGCGCGCTCACGCGCGCGGTGTAAGGGTTGCAGTCGACAGCACCTTCGCCTCGCCCGCGCTCCAGCGACCGCTTGAGCACGGGGCGGACATCGTGCTCCATTCGCTGACCAAGTACATCAATGGTCATGGCGATGCCCTTGGCGGGGCGCTTCTCGGCGACGCCCAAACGCTCCGTACGCTGCATGAAACGGGCCTGCGCTACATCACCGGCGCAGCGCTCTCGCCGATGTCAGCTTTCCTGATCCTGCGCGGTCTCAAGACGCTGACGCTGCGTATGGAACGGCACAGCGCCACGGCCCTTGCGGTGGCTCGGGCGCTGGAAGCGCACCCGGCGGTGGCATTTGTGAGTTATCCGTTCCTGGACTCGCACCCTGATCAGGTGACGGCGCGAAAACAGATGTCCAACGGATCGGGCATGTTGGCCTTTGGCCTCCACGCTGGATACGAAGGAGCGCGCCGGATGATGGACCGGCTCAACCTGATCATTCGCGCCGTCAGCCTCGGCGATGCCGACAGCCTCATCTATCATCCAGCAAGCCTCATCCGTGCTCGGCAGCCGATCCGCAAGGATGCCCATTTGGCCGATGGAGTCGGCGAGGATCTCATGCGTCTCTCGGTGGGGCTTGAAGACGCTGATGACCTGATCGCCGATCTGCGGCGGGCTTTGGACGTCTTGTAATGACCTGGCGTGCGGTCACCTCTGCGCTCACACATAGATCTGGAGCCTTGCCATGGCATTCCTGAGCGGTCTTTCCGCGTTCCCCATCACCCCGACCAATCGTGACGGCCGCGTCGATAGCGTTGCCCTGCGCAGGCTGATTGCTCGGCTTGGCATTGCTCAGGTCGATTCCATCGGTCTTCTCGGCAGCACCGGCACATACATCTATCTGTCGCGCGAGCAACGGCGGCGGGCGCTCTCCGAGACCTTGGACCAAACGGCGGGGCAAATGCCGGTCGTGGTGGGTGTGGGCGCGCTGCGCACCGATGAAGCCGTGGGGCTCGCGCAAGACGCCAAGGCCCTTGGAGCAGCTGCGGGTTTGCTTGCCGCCGCATCCTACACCCCGCTTACTGATGACGAGGTGTTCGATCATTTCTCCACTGTGGCGCGCGAAAGTGGCCTGCCGATCGTCGTCTACGACAATCCAGGAACGACGCATTTCCATTTCAGTCCACCCCTTGTCAGCCGCCTGGCAAAGGTGGCTGGGATTGTCGCCATCAAGAATCCGACAGACAAAAGCCATGCGATCAAGAACCACCTGACCGCCCAGAGGCGCACACTGCCGGAAGGGTTCTCGATTGGTTACAGCGGCGACTGGAACGCCGCCGAGGCCATGATCGCCGGCGCCGACACATGGTACAGCGTCCTCGCGGGGATCCTGCCCGAGGTCTGCATGACGATCGTCACAGCGGCGCAACAGGGCGATGCGGCCGAAGCGCGACGGATCAATGCCGCGCTGGTCCCGATCTGGAGCCTCTTCAAGGAGTTCTCGAGCCTTCGCGTCGTCTATGCACTCGCTGAATTGCTCGACGTTTGCAGTGCCGAACCCCCGCGTCCCATCCTGCCTCTGCCCCCAGCAGCGAAGCGCCAGATCGCCGCCGCGTTGAAAGGTTTGCCATCGGATGCCAGCCGGTGAACAGCAAACCCCGTTCGGCAAGTGAAAGGTATTTACCCGCTCATTTCGAGAACTGATCGAAAACAACGCACTCGGCGTGCTGATAGCCATGGCTTGAGCGGTATCGACGCCAATAACACCCCCCTTCGAACTCAACAATCGACTGCGGAGGTACAGACTGCGCAGGGCACTCCGCCCATGCCGCACCGTTCGCCTTCAAACTAGGAATGGGTGGTTTATCCATTGGGATGGCATCGAGCCGGCGCTTTACTTTCCGGCCCGGTGCGCGCATTGAAGCCAGTGCCAATGCCGCCGGCGAACACCATACTTCCGTCCTCGACATTCGCCAGAGCACGCTTCCCGACCGCCGTAACTGTTGCCGGGTTCGCAGCCGATGACGATGAACTCACCACTCAGCACGCATTTTGTCTCACCCATTCTTAGCGCCGGCCGGATCGATATGGACTGACACGAAGCTTGGAGACGGTGCCCTCGAGGCCGAACTGGCAGACTTGCGCGAGAATGTCGCTGCCGCCGCTGATCTCGTCGCTCAGAACGATGCCGTTTGGCGGCGTTTCAGCAGGTTAACTAGCGCTTTGCGCCGATCAACGAGTGGCCGATCGCGAAGACCCGCGCCGTCGATCTTGAGCAGGTCGAAGCCGGCAAGCATGGTCCTGACGTCTCCCGCCGCGGCCAAGAGCCCGCTGAAGACTGGGAATGCGCGACAAGCCTTCTGGTCAACGACGAACGCCTCACCGTCTATTATAGCGTCCGAGGCGCCGAGCTCGGCCACCGCCCGGGACGATAGTCGGAAACCTGAGGGTCCCGTCGTGGAGGTTGCGGGTCGAGGTAGGCCCCCATCGATAGTCGTCCCATTTCATTTCGTGTAGCCAATCAGGGCCCTGCCGGACGCGGCCGACCAGCGGTCGATGTTCGCGACGACCCGAATGTCCAGTCTCGTGTAACCCAGCCTAAGCGGCCTGTCCGCCCAAAAAATGACATTCAGTTGCCTCCAGCCTTTCGACACGACCCACTTCACGATCTCGTAACTCGCCAAACTAGCGGCTTGTTGCTTGAGCTGCGCGTTCCTACGGTGTGGTCGCTAGGCCCAGCAACAAGAGCTCGGTTGCCAGGCGGGCGGAGGCTCAACGAGATAGCCAGCTCAGGACAAGGAGAGCAAGCAATGGTCGCTTTTACCCTCAATGGCGAGGCGCGAACACTCGACGTCGATCCAGAGATGCCGCTGCTCTGGGCGGTCCGTGACGTCATCGGACTCACGGGAACGAAATTCGGTTGCGGGCTTGCCCAGTGCGGCGCTTGCACGGTTCACGTTAACGGCATGCCGACGCGCTCGTGCCAGACCGCAGTCGGCGACATCGAAGGAGCCTCGATCACCACCATTGAGGGTGTGTCGGGCAAGATAGGCGAAACGGTCCAGGCCGTGTGGGCCGAGTTCGACGTACCTCAATGCGGCTATTGCCAGTCTGGCCAGATCATGTCGGCCGTGGCCCTGCTTACAGAAACGCCTAAGCCGTCGGACGATGATATTGATTCGGCGATGAGCGGCAATCTCTGCCGCTGCGCCACCTATCATCGCATCCGCGCGGCCATCCACGAGACCGCCAACCGGCTGGAGACTTGAGGCATGTCGCAGTTTCTCTCGAAGCATAACTCCGTGCGGCCCACGCGCCGCCGGTTCCTCGTCGGCGCGGGCGTCACCACCGCTGGCCTCGCCGTAGGCTACCGGCTAGTGCTGGCGGCGTCCGACATCGCACAAACGACTACTGCAAAGGTTCAGGCGAACCCCTTCCAGACCTATGTCGAGATCACAAAGGAGAACCGAGTCATCATCTACTCCTCGCAGTTCGAGATGGGACAAGGCTCCTATTTCGGCATCGCCACCCTGGTTATGGAAGAGCTCGACGGCGACTGGGCGCAGGTGGACGTGGTCGGCGGATATGGCAATACCGCGCTCTACGGCAATCTCGCCTGGGGCGGGGCCGCACAGGCAACCGGTGGCTCCACGTCGATGAGTTCGTCGTGGGAACGCTACCGCAAGGCGGGTGCTGCCGCACGGGCCTTGCTGGTGGCGGCCGCGGCGCAGCGGTGGGATGTGCCAGCCGGCGAGATCAAAGTCGCTTCCGGGGTCGTGTCGCACGCCTCAGGGATGCAGGCGCGCTACGGTGACCTGGCTGAAGCCGCAGCGGGAATGCCGGTTCCCGACGACGTGCCGCTAAAGCCGCGCGACAAGTGGGCCCAGGTCGGATCGGACAGCCTCAAGCGCTACGATTCCGCCGGCAAGACCAACGGCGCGCAGACCTACACGATCGACCTCATGATGGAGGGACTCCAGACGGCCGTTATGATCCATCCGCCGAAGTTCGGCGCCGAGATCGAGAGCTTCGACGCAACCAAGGCGAAGGCACTCGACGGCATTGTCGATGTCGTCCAGACGCCGCGAGGCATTGCCGTGGTTGGCAGGGACACCTGGACGGCGCTCAAGGGCCGCGAACTCGTGGAGGTGACCTGGAACGAGGAGAAGGCCGAAGGGCGCGGCACGGCCGAGATCATGGCCGAATACAACAAGGCAGCAGACGATCTGGGCGCGGCCACCGCGCGCGACGACGGTAACACTCCCGCAGCGTTCGCCAGTGCTGAGAAAATCATCGAGGGGCACTACGAATTCCCCTATCTTGTCCATGCTTCGATCGAGCCACTCAACGCGGCCGCCCGAATCAACGAAGACGGCACCATCGACGTCTGGGGCGGACACCAGATGCCCGACCTTTATCAGGCGGCTGCCGCTCAGGTAGGCGGCACCACGCCGGACAAGGTGAGGCTGCACGTGATGAAGACCGGCGGCAGTTTCGGCCGCCGCGCGGTCTTTGATGCAGATGTCATTATCGAAGCTGTTTCCACAGCGCGTGCACTGGGACGCGGCAAGCCAGTGAAGGTGCAGTGGACCCGCGAGAATGACATGCGGGGTGGGCGGTACCGGCCGGCCTATGTGCATGCAGTCAAGGCGGGGCTCGACAAGAAAGGCAATGTCGTCGCTCTCCATGACCACATCGTGGGCCAATCGGTCTTGGGCGGTTCGACCTCTGCGGCGATGATCAAGAACGGCATCGATCCAACCTCCGTAGAGGGCGCCACCAACCTGCCCTATGCGATCCCGAACCTGAAGGTCGAGCTGACCACCACGGACGTGAACATCCCGGTGCTGTGGTGGCGTTCGGTAGGCTCCACCCACACCGCTTACGCGGTGGAAACCCTGATCGATGAGCTCGCCGCCGCTGCGAACCGTGATCCGGTCGACTTCCGCTTGTCAATGCTCGGTCACCATCCACGGAATGCCGCCGTGCTTAAAGTGGCTGCTGAGAAGGCAGGCTGGGACAAGCCTCTGCCGGAAGGCCGTTTCCGCGGCGTGGCCCTGCATGAAAGCCTCTCGACCTATGTCGCCGATGTGGTGGAGATCACCCTCAACGATGAAAATGGTTTCAAGGTCGACCGCGTCGTCTGCGCGGTAGATTGCGGCACCGCGATAAATCCTGACCAGATTCGCGCTCAGATGGAGGGCGGTATCGGCTTCGGGCTAGGCGCGATCCTCCAGGAGGAGCTGACCCTGAATGGCGGTGTCGTAGACCAAGAGAACTACGATACCTATACACCGCTCAGGATCGAGCAGATGCCGCGAGTCGAGGTGCACATTGTGCCGTCCGAGGAGCCGCCCACGGGAGTTGGTGAGCCAGGTGTGCCGCCTATCGGCCCGGCCGTCGCCAACGCGCTACGGGCGGCGACGGGCAAGACTATCCGCAAGCTGCCGATTATAAAGAACATGTCAGGAATGACACCATGAAACAGCCGCGATGAAGATCGCGCCGTTTTCGAAACGCCTCCTGACAGGCGCTCATCTCCATGGGTCAAATTCCGGCGGCTGCCCGCTCCAATATCCGGTTTGGAGACGGCACCCCGTGTTCTGAACGACCACAGACGGGCCTTGGCGCCGGTTCCACTGAAGAACCGCTTTCGAGACGCAAATGCGTCCAGTCCATGAAGAGCACAACCGTATAGCACCAGGAAGGCTAGCTACCTCCATCGCTTCGGAGACCCAGGCCCTCAGAAAACCGAACCTCCCGAGCTCAGAGGCGCTCGTGATCACAATCGCGCTGGTGCGTGGATCATTGTTCAAGGGTTTGCCGATAGGCAGGCGAGATGGCCGATCGACATGATCTTCGCCCGATGCTCTACAAACACAATGCCAGCCGCTGTCACGGAGTCGCGAAGACGAAGGCAATGTGGGTCGACGCCGATACTCATCGTTTGGTTGACAGAGCGCTTGGAATGCCATGCGCTTCACATCGGAGTAGCCATCCGGGAAGCCTGAAGCGCTTTGAAAACGCATGTGCTGCGGCTGTTATTCATAGCGTGGATGACTTTGATCAAAACAATCGATTTCATCACCCTTCCGGAATCGTGCATGGACAAAAAAGAGCCTCACGCACCAATCACACGCTGCTCTATCGCGTGACGAAAGCTGCCTTAGGAATAATCCAAAGGAGAAAATCTTCCATGCGCCCTGACGTGCAGTGGAGGTCGTGCCGAGAAAGTGAGTTGCAACTGGCCGACAATGTCGGGCGGTGCGACCATGGTCGCTTCGGAGAATGAAATCGGGCCAGTTCACGGGGGCGGTACTGTTATTCGTCGACGGCCGCCCTTCCCAAGAACAGGCGGCATCGCAAGTTGGTTCTGCCGATGAAAACGACATTGCCGGATACATGTCAGCAGCCGCTCAGGATTGGATGATCCAGCCAAGCTCTCGGCGTGATGGCACCGTAGGTGTCACAGTCGAAGCATCTCATTGATCGTTTATGAGGCTTTCTTCGATGCCGCTGATGCCTGACGGGCGGTCGCAGCTGCAGGCGACAACACGGCCTATTTAGTTGGAACAGTCGAGGTAAGCCAATTTGGCTTCCCGTTACTATTTGGAGAAAGAAATGCTGTGTCTAGGAATCAGCGGCGGACTTGACCAAGTCCATGAAAACCGATTCGAGCGTCCGAACGCCTTTATGCACGATGGCGCCGCGGTGCTCGTCCGAGACGGAAAGGTGATAGCCGCCGTAGAAGAGGAACGCCTCAATCGAATCAAGCACTCGAACAAGCTGCCAAGTGGTTCGATTCAATACTGTCTCTCGACGGCCGGGGTTCAGCTCAGCGACATTGATCGTGTCGCGGTCTACGCCAGCGAGCCCTATGCCAACGCCATGCTTGAAGGTATGTCCGCTTCCCAACCGGACATTCTCTCCACTCCGTTGGATGCTAAAATGTTGGTGCAGAACCTGTTAGCGCGTGAGTTCGGCACTAAGTTGGACAGTTCGCGTATTTCATTCGTAGGTCATCATCAGGCGCACGCCGTGAGCGCCTTTGCAATGTCGGGCTTCGAACAAAGTCTCATTCTAGCGATTGATGGCTGTGGTGATTTCCTGTCGGGCCTTGTGGCGGTAGGGTCTGGCACAGAAATTACGCAAATCGAGGCTTTCCCGGAGGACAATTCTCTTGGGCTGTTTTATCTCGAGACGATCCGCTGTCTCGGCTACGGCATGTTCGACGAGTATAAGGTAATGGGACTCGCGCCCTATGGCGACCCCGCTCCCTATCGCGAGCTCTTCGAGCAGTTGTACGAGCTCTCCGCCAACGGTGGCTACCGTGTTCACCTCGACCGCATCGGTCCGGCGTTGCTCCGCAACATCGAGATCAGGCGAAAGGGAATGCCTTTCACCCAGCAGCATCGAGATGTGAGTGCGTCACTGCAGGAAGCGCTTGAGCGGATCGTGTTCCACATTCTCCGGCACCACCGTGAGGCCACCGGCATGAAGCGGTTGTGTCTGGCGGGAGGGGTAGCCCACAACTGCACGATGAACGGCAAGCTGCTGTATTCAGGGCTTTTCGAAGACATCTTCGTGCAACCCGCGTCTCACGACGCTGGCTGCGCATTGGGAGCTGCGCTGATAGTCTCTAACGAGATGGGCCGCCCCGCGCCGCGTGAGCGACTGCAGGAGGTCTATTGGGGTCCTGATCTCGGGAGCGACCGCGCCGTGGAACAGGAACTGAATGCATGGTCCGGACATCTCGAGGTTGAACGCTCTTATGACGTAGCGAGCAGTGCAGCCCACTGGATCACCAACGGCGCCGTGATCGGCTGGGTGCAGGGTCGTTCGGAGTTTGGGCCACGTGCGCTGGGCAACCGCAGCATTCTTGCCGACCCTCGGCCCGCTGCAAACAAGGACCGGATCAATGCCATGGTCAAGAAGCGCGAAGGCTATAGGCCTTTCGCACCATCTGTGCTGGAAGAGGATGCGAGCGAATTTTTCGACCTCCCGGACGGTAAGCACGAATTTCCATTCATGAATTTCGTCGTTCGCGTGCGTGACTCAAAGCGCGCCTTGTTGGGTGCCATTACGCACGTCGACGGTACGGCTCGGCTGCAAACAGTATCGCGCGATGCCAACCCAGCTTACTGGGAGGTCATCAATGCCTTCAAGAAGCGGACAGGCACTCCAATTCTGCTCAATACGTCCTTTAACAACAATGCTGAACCGATCGTGGATACGGTTGCAGACGCGATTGCCACATTTTTGACGACAGAGCTGGATGGACTTGTGGTCGGGCCCTTCCTGGTAAAAAAACGGGCTGCAACGCTGCAGGATTGGACTGCGCTTGCGATTTCATTGCCTCCCTCAGTCTCCCTCCATCAAACCCGTGCTTACACAGCGCGAGATCATCAGGAGACTGTCTGCGAGATTATTCCGAACCACTCCAGCATTGACAGTGTGCGAATTTCAAACGACTTGTTTAATCTACTGATGCGGATCGAGGGCGAAGCCGTGTTGCGAGATCACCTCAATATGATTGAGCCGGATCAGGCCAGGCATGCAGCTCTAATGGAGGGCCTGCGAAGACTGTGGGAGCAGCGCCTGGTTCGGTTGCATCCCTCACAAGCTGGTCGGATGGATCATGGGTCCGATCAAACGCTGGACCAGCCCAATAAGCAATCAGCCTGATAGAGATGCACCTCAAGCTCGGCCAATCAAGGGTGTTTGTCGACCCCGCCTGCGAGCTCCCGCTGTGATTACGGGGTCGTCGCCTACGCGGCGGCGCCCACCAACATCTCCATCAGTCGCTTCGGCGACAAAGCCAATCATCTCCCGTAAGAGCAAGTGCTTTCGGGCAAGGTCTGCAGGTTCAAGGAGTTCGTTGAAGGCGCCGCCAGCTGGAGCTGCGTCGAGCGCATCATCGCGCATGGTCGAGCTCGGCGCCCAAGGGAAATCGCCCAATTCGACACGCGTGCGTTTGCGCCTCATTCAAAACCGCTGCGCGGGTGGTCGAGGTGAAATCGGAAGTCCGTCTGTGCCAGCCGACGACGTTCCCGCAGCGCATCCTGCACATCGCCCTCGATCGCATTCCTCAACTCGCGACATACGACGGGGCGCAGGCGCCGGAAACGAACCCGCCCACCGCAACCTGCAAACTCCCGCCTGTCCTCACGACGGAGCAATCCTGTCGCCTGACCAGGCGCGTGGAAAAGCATCACAAGGGTGACCACAGCGTCGCTTCAGGCCGTCAAACGCTATTGCCGTGCGTCAAGGCGGACTAGGTGACCCGTCGGGAAGCCGGCACCAGCGGCTTTGTCGGGACAAGACACATGCTATTGGGATTTGACCGCCGCAGCCGCGAGCATCGCTTCTCCCATCGCAATGGCCCCTTGGGCACGCAGCATTTCGCCAGGGTTCTGAATGTCGCGCAACTCTTTGTTCTGGCTGAGTTTTGATTTTCCAACCAGGCCGGTGATCTCGATCTCCAAGGCGACGATTGCCCTGACCATCGTGTCGATGAAGTCCTTCGGCGCGTCGCCCATCTTCCATGGGACCGGCTGCGAGGCTTCTTGCATGTGAGTGAGCTTCGCCACGTTGCGGCGCACATACCGCTCATCATCCCGGACAGTGATGCGTCCGTGGGCATGGACGACGAGATAGTTCCAGGTCGGCACCTGCTTGTGGAATTCATGCTTGCTCGGATACCAGTTCGGCGAGATGTAAGCGTCGGCCTCACGGAAGATTACGAGAACCTCATCGCCATTGGCGACTTCCTCCCAGACTGGGTTCTTGCGAGCGACATGGCAATTGAGAACGCCCTTGTCTCCCTTCGAGCGGTCAAGCTCGAAAGGGAGGTGGTTCGCGTCCAGCGTGCCTTTGCTTTGGGTGACGAGGATACCCAGCGGGTGTCTCTCGATAAGGTCAAACAGGGCGTTCTGATCAGGGACGGCAAAATGAGGCGGAACGTACAACGGTTTATCTCCTGTCGCGAATGTGCGGTTGTTAGTAATCGGCGGGGCCTTACGGAACGTGCCCCTGAATCTTCGCTGCCGTCGACGAGTGCCCCGGATTTCGGTGTCCACCACGCTCAAGCACCGCCATCGTGAAGTGGGCGGGCACATCAGATGCCGCCGCATATGAGTGAGGTTGGTCAGTGACAAGCCGCGCACTCTCGCCTTCGCTTAAAATTTCCACGTGGGTACCTACCACAACGCTCAGGGCACCCTGACTGACCGAGATCAGCTCGCGCGTATCCGGACTATGAGCGTCCGCGGAAAAGACATCGCCCGGCATCATGACCCAGCTCCACAGTTCGAACATCGTGCGTCCCGAGGTCGACGAATGCAGTTGCGCAGAGCTTCCCTTGGCGCTCGTCCAAAGCCTCCTGGTCTCTGTCCGCTCGATGGGAAGGCGCACCGTGGAAGGGTGCTCGTTCAACAAATCGGCCACCGAGAGCGAAAACGCCGCCGCCAGCCGACACAGTATGCCGATACTGGGGTTCGCCCTACCCTGCTCCAGCGCGACCACGGTTCCCTTCGATAGGCCACTTAGTTTAGCCAGGCGATCCAGGGTCAGGCTTTGGTCACGCCTCAAGTCTCGGATCCGGGCTGCTATCGCTTGCCCAAGCGCTTGCTCGGCATCAAACGCTTCCGTAACATTGGTCATTATATTGACTTGGGTCCTCGGCTCACGTATTGCGGTCAGTATAATGACCGGCACGAAATTGCAACTGCCCGTTAGGAAGGAATAACCGATGCGTTTTGAGACGAAGGCGATCCACTGCGGCCGAGGTGTCGACGCGTCCACGGGGGCCGTATCCATGCCGCTGCACACCAGCACGACGTTCGAACGAGGCGCCAACGGGTCATTTCCTTCCGGCTTCGAATACACAAGGGATGGAAATCCGACACGCAATGCGTTCGAGGCGGCCATGGCGACGCTTGAGGGAGGGGGAGACGGCATCGCCTTCGCTTCGGGCATGGCCGCAATCGCTGCAGTTTTCGAGAGCCATCCGTCGGCGGGTCGGATCGTTCTGCCGGATGACATGTATTTCGGCATTCGTTCGCTGATCGAAGAGACCGACATTGGGTCTCGCTTCGACTTTGCCCCCGTCGACATGCGCGATTTGGACGCTTTGCGCGCCGCGGTGACATCGAAGCGGACTGACCTCGTCTGGGTCGAGACGCCGTCAAACCCGATGATCCGCGTTGTCGACATTGCGGCCATCTGCGCAATCGCGCACGAGGCAGACGCCTTGGCGGTGGTGGACAATACGTGGGCCACCCCAGTGCTTCAACTGCCACTCGAAATCGGGGCAGACGCGGTGATGCACTCGGCGACAAAGTACATTGGCGGCCACTCGGATTTGATGGCCGGTGTCGTCATTGTCCCAAACGCGTCACCCCTCGCTCGCCCATTGCGGATGGTCCAGAAACACAAGGGCAGCGTCGCAGCGCCCTTCGACTGTTGGCTGGCGTTGCGGGGCCTGCAGACATTGCCGGTCCGCATGCGCGCCCATTGCGAAGGCGCCCAGAAAGTGGCCGAGGCCCTGGCGTCTCATCCGCGCGTCGAAAAAGTGCTCTTTCCTGGTTTGCAAACTGATCCGGGACACGATCTTGCTACGCGGCAAATGAGCCATTACGGAGCGATGCTATCCTTTATCGTCGAGGGCGGAGCCGATGCTGCAATGGCCGTGGCCGGCCGCCTGAAGATTGTTGTCCGGGCGACAAGCCTTGGCGGGACGCATTCTCTGATAGAGCATCGCGCATCCGTTGAAGGTGCGAAGTCCAAAGCGCCAGGCGGATTGCTGCGAATTTCTGTAGGGCTTGAACATCCTCAGGACATTATAGATGACCTGATGCAGGCCCTAGGCGAAACCTGCAAAGCGGGAGTCCAATGACGGGTGCAAGAACTCTGGCGCCGCTTTACGTGACGGCTGGCGCAGCCGACGATCGGCAGAACAATGTTCCTGCTGAGTAGAACGCACGTCCTCTGGTGAACCGCTACCGCCGTGTCGCATTGTCTCGGGCGTGGTGGTCGCCTGGGTGATGAACGTCTTCGGGTTTCCGGACGATGGCCACGCGCTCGACCGGATAGCGGAAATACCCAGATTTGCCGTTGACCTACTGCTGCTCGACCTCGTCGGAGATCGCGGTCAACAGATGGGATGGATGTGCTGGCACTACGGCAGTTTGACAAGCCGGCCATCGGGGCGCTAGCACCGTCCAAAGCCAAGAGTCGCAGGGCAGAACTGACCGCACCCAGCGGGCTGCGGGACCCATCAGCTAACGGCCAGGTTGGTACCTCAAGGCGCATCAGCACCATGGATGTCACATTGTCCTTGTTGCGAGCGCGATTTCGGAACTTCGTTGTGACGCAGTCTGTGCACAGAGCGCACCGCTGTAAGCAAATGAGCGGACGAACGACACCCAGTGGGGGAGAGAAGTGATGCGGCGTCAAGATCCTCCGCGCTTTGCGGCAAACACACTGATCCCTCTTCACAACCCGGTCTTTCGTTCTATCTGGACAGCCACGCAGATATCCAGCCTTGGCTGGCTGGTGCAGAGCGTGGCTATAAGCTGGCTCATGGCGACGATTTCAGCCTCCGATCTAATGGTTGCGCTCGTACAGGCTGCATCGACACTGCCCGCGTTCTTCTTGTCGATCCTTGCTGGAGCCATTGCAGACAGCTTCAGCCGCCGCGGCGTGATGCTTGCCGGACACTGCCTTATCGCACTGGCATCCACGGCGCTGGCACTCGCTGTGGGACTGGGCTTTGTTAGTCCATGGCTGATCCTGGGACTGAGTTTCTTGGCCGGATGCGGCTTTGCCTTGAACGATCCAGCATGGCACGCGTCGGTAGGCGATATCCTGGAAAAGCGCGACATACCCGCCGCAGTGACGCTGATGTCGGTGGGCTACAACGTGGTTCGGAGCATAGGACCGGCGCTGGGCGGTGTAATCTTAGCTTTGCTAGGCCCCCTTACGGCTTTCGCCCTCGCTGCGCTGAGTGACCTGGTCCCGTTGAGCGCTGTTCTGCGCTCAAAGTGGCAAGTTCGCTTTTCGCCTCTTCCGCGCGAGCGGATGACTACGGCCATTCATGATGGCATGCGATTCACGGCAATATCCTCAGAGATCAGAGTGGCGATTGTGCGTGCAACCCTATTCGGGCTGTCAAGCATCTCGATCCTTGCTCTGCTCCCCCTCCTGGTTCGCGACCAGCTGGCGGGAGGGCCAATTGTTTACGGGGTGCTATTGGCTGGCTTCGGCACAGGCGCCTTCATAGCCGGCATTGGCAGCAGCTACTTGAGACGCATTACGTCCCAGAACCGATTGATCACGCTCGCATCCGTTGCTTGCGCAACGTGTTGCCTTTTGATGGCCCTCACATCGTCGGTGGCTGTGGCGGCGATCGCGCTTGCAATCGGTGGCGCTGGCTGGGTTGTCACCTGGACCGGAACCGACGTGTGTGTGCAGTTGGCAAGCCCAAGGTGGGTCGTTGGTCGGACCCTGTCCATCTATTACGCCCTGACCTACGGCGGCATGGCAGCGGGCAGCTGGATCTGGGGTGCTGTCGCGCAGTACTATTCGCTGACGTGGGCTTTGGAAGGTGCTGCAGCGGCACTGTTGCTGGTCGCGGCTGTGGGAAAGCTATTGCCAGTGCGGCTATGGGAGGAATCGGATCAAGCGGCCGTCGACTTCAGGCCACCAGAACTGGCCCTCCCTTTGAAGCCCAGGAGCGGTCCGATCGTGATCAAGGTGGAGTACTCGATACCCGAGGAGAGTATCGATGAATTTCTGAGCTGCATGCGCGAAAGGCGGCGCGTTCAGAGCCGCGCCGGTGCGCGGGACTGGACCCTCCAGCGCGACCTTCAGAAGTCGACGCTTTGGACCGAGACATTCCGCACGCCGACATGGACGGACTATCTTCGTCTAAACCATCGGCTGACGGTGAATGACAGGGAGGTAGGCGAGCGCCTTGCCGCTCTGCACATGGGTGATTCTCCGCCTCGCATCTCACTTTCAATCGAGCGGTCGACAAGCCCCGCCCCCGGCAGCCAAGTCCAGCCTGTGCCTTTTGTATCGCGCCCGTGAGATAACCAAGACTTGTCTGGGCTTGGACACGGAACGAGCTACTCCTTGATTTGTCGAGCCTGCCCGGATTGCAAATCGTTCCGGCCGGTTAGGCGAGCATGAGGATTCGCGCGGCAATTATGTCAATCACGGGTCCCATGTTCAGCCCGCCCCCCCCTCTGCCGCCAGATCGGCTTGAGCACGGATTCAGGTCGCCCGTCCTTTGCATAGCGGCGGGCAACGAATAGCAAGGGGGCGGAGGGTATCCCCGTCTGCGAAGCGGGCAGAGGAGGAATCCGCAAGGCGGGTTGCTGGGGAGAGGGGTCGCGCGCCTCTTTCCGCCTCACTTAGAAAACGTGCGGCCAAGCACGTTCATGTCGGCCGTGGGCGGCCGCAACAATTGCCTACAAGGCGCAAGCGTCGTCACATATTAAGCGTAGCCGTGCGACAACCATCCGTGGTCACGCGCAATCCTGCGAATTGTCAAGCGGAGACAACGATCGCGGCACCAAGCAAAGTGGCGAACCCGATTCTGCTCGGGAGATCCCAAAGCTCTCCGAACCCTATTAGATCCATGAAGCGAAACACGGCGCCCTGAAGCAGGTAAAGCAGCAGTGTGCTCTGACCAAGCTCCACCGCAACAAAGCGAGCTACGCGAGTTGAATGGCCAACTCTCCAGCATAGGAACATAAGCTGCATTGTGACTGCAGAAGTTGCTCCGGAGCCAATGAACATCAGCAACACTTGTCTCGCCGACTCTCCATCGTAGATCGAAACGAGATTGTTGTAGACGTAAGTCTCCCTTCCCCAAACAAGAAAGCACACTCACGGCGTGCCGAGCAGCTTGGCCAAGGAGCCGCACTGGGGCCTCCGAAGTGAGTGTTATCGCTCAAGCAGCCACGTCGGCGCGGCCTAAAATCTTCGATGAGCGCGTCAGGAGAGCGTCGATCTCCACATTTCTTCCAGGAGATCGTCCCCACATCATCATGGCCACGGCTCTAACGGGCTGGTGCCCTCCCTTTCCCGTTTTTTGTCTCGATGCTCGGTTGCGCCGCCCGCCGGGGCAAGGCAAAAAAATCGTCGAGGCTGAGCCCCCACTGCGGCTTCGGCGAAATATTCATCCACGGGTTCGCATCACCGCGGGCAGCGGGCGAGTTCGTCGATAGGAGTGCGGATGGAAGTAGGCGATGCACATCGTCACCAGCGGCTCAGATTGTGTGAGGTCCACGGCTCGCTGGTTTCCGCCGACGACGGCGCGGACGGCATCGGTATGCGCAGAGCGGGTCCGTCGGCTTGGCGTCAGTTTCGGGGCAAGGGGCTATTGCTGGTCGCGCGGCGCTGAGTTGGGCGGAAGGATCGACGGCGCAACCCGGGGCTCCCGCGCGACGAGCAGGTTTTTTTCCCGGTCTGACCTGGCCTCGACTCCAGATGTCGCGATGACCGACGTGGCCGGCGCGATTGAACGGGTCTCATGCCCAAAGCTGCCTCGGTGCCCAGTAGCGGCACCGCATGACCCACCCGGCGCTGCTCGAAGTAAACCGCGGCCAGCCAACATCCGAAGGTGCGCCAGACCCGATGTCGCGGCGGCCTGATGGCTCCGGCGCCGTGCCGCGGCAGAAAGCTGCCGATCTCGTCTGGCATGGTCGCTGACCGCATCGTCACCCGGGCCATCGCAGCGACTTTTCTCCGTTACAAAGTCCCCGCGGGACGGACTGCCAGTTCACGCCAGGGCCAACAGCACCCGCAGGGGCGACCGCCGCGTCTGCCGGTCCTGCGAGTAGAATAAGATCGGGAAGTGCGGCTTCATCCTCGATGCCAGAGCTCGCTTCGCCGTACCGCGGCCGCCATAGCCCCTTGCGCTATCACGAGTCAGCCCACCTTTCTAGCTGGCAGCCATCGGGAGCCGATCCGCAACCACAGGGCGGCACCTGTCGGCCCGGCTTCCGTGTCAACGCAGAACATGATGCATATTCCCAGCGCTTTTTGACAGAGCGAACTACAAATGCAGAACACTGACTCTCCGCCAAATGAATGCTGCGAGCAAGCAGCAGGCGGAGGAACTCCGTCTGGGCTGAGTACCTGTTTCAACGTGAACAAATAAATTGTAGCCAGTTCACGAAACGCCAGGCCCGCTCCTCTGCCGTCCGATCGTCCAGGAAATCCCCTCGGCGCGCACCACGCCAGACACCTCCTTGCCGATATGATGCTCAAGCACCGGCCGCCAGGGCACCAGCGTGAACTCGCGCGATTTCTCGATGACAGCGTATTTTCCGCCGGCGAGCTCGACGCAGCGGCGCAGCGTACCGTCTATTCGATTGCCATGCTGCGCTTCAGAATACGAGAGCCCGAGTTCGTCCGAGAGCTGACTGGCAACACGGTTCAGCTCTCGTTGGCGCAGCATTGAAAGCATGTTGGCGCGATAGATGACCCGATCCTGCGCATCATGGGCAAGACCTTGCGCGATCAGCCACTGCTGTCGGCGGGCCTGGACCTGACGTACTTCTCGACCGAAGCCAGAGTCGCGCAAGGACTCAGGGTGGGCTGATACCAGCTCCTGGTCGATCCAGGTGGCGCCGTCAAAGCCTACTTGGCTCTCCAGCGGCATTGATGAGAGCTTGTCGACGACAACAGGCTGGGCCCTCGCTCGTTGACGCTCGTAATCCGCGACGCGGTTGAGATGGTCGGGCGCGACTGTCCATGTGCCGTCCGGCTCGCGCTCGACGCCACCGGTCGCACGGCGGATCGCCTCCAGTCGCCGCACGTGCGTTTCGGCAAAGCGTTCGGTGGCCGAGGGGTCATGCTTGAGATGGATATCGATGCTGTAGCGCCCCTCGTTGACCGTGGCGATGCCGGCAATTGTGCGGTCGACTTTTCTTGGCCCGGTGTCCCTCGGCCTGATCCGCACTATGCAGCCTTCTGGTGTCGGTTGGGTGGCCTCGCCTTTGCCGATATCAAAATAGTGGCTTTTGCCGTCCACGCCGTCGACGACGAGGTAATGGCGGTCAGTGATTTCGTCGGCCAGCCCGCGCCCGACGACACGTCCGACCACGGTTTGGGCCGACCCGTCGGATCGATCGTGGATAAGATAGTCGGCGGCACTGCGGACGAGCCCCTTGCCGGTCAGCTCGCGATGGATGGTCTTGACAATGTCGCCGCGCTCGCCGATGCGGCGTAGCGTGGCTTCGAGATCATCCTCCAGGCGCCAGCGACCCGAAGGCATCTCCTCGACGAGACCCATCCGCTCGAGCTTGCGCAGGCGGCCCTGGTGCAGCGTCTGGCGAAAGGTGTCTCGGCTGGCTGGTGAGACATGCCCCTCGTCGCGCATGCGCATCAGCTGCCGGTCGATGCTGGTGAAGCGTTCCTGCTCCATCTCCTGGCGCAAGCGCTGCTCGATCTCGCGGTCGGTGCGCGGGCCAAGGTCGAGGCTAACCAGTTCGGCTGCGCGCTCGCGCAGGCCAGAGGAGATGTAGTCCCGCGCGATGACGAGGTTTTCGCCGTGATCGTCCCTGCCGCGCACGATGATGTGGGTGTGAGGATGGCCGGTGTTGAAATGGTCGACGGCCACCCAGTCTAGCCTGGTGCCGAGGTCTTGTTCCATTTGCGCCATGAGGCGCCGGGTGAGCAGCTTCAGGTCATCATACTCGATACCGTCTTCAGGGGCGACGATGAAGCGGAACTGATGACGGTCACCGTTCGCGCGATCGAGAAAGGCCCTGCCGTCCGCGTGGTCTTTGTCGGCAGCGTAGAGCTCGCCACGCTCGCCTTCCCGGGTGACGCCGTCGCGCTGGAGGTAGCGGAGGTGCGCACGAGCTCCGTCGACTCCCTTGCCGGCCAGCTTGACGATGCGTGCCTTGACGACTGCGCGCCGCTGCCGAAACGCCGCGTGGCGGTCGCGTGCTCTAAGAACGGCGGCAGCAGCCCCGCCGCGCCCCACCCGGCTTCCGATGAAGCGGCTGCCGCGTCCGCTCCTGCCGCCTGCTCGGTTGACCGCGGCCTGGACCTGGCCAGCGTAGCGTTTGCCCGCCTTCGAGCCGCGCGAGCCAATTTTGCCGAGCCTCGGCGTGAATTCGTCATCCTGCATGCGGCCTCCGATGAACCAGCAGCAAAATCAGAGGCTTGCGCGCCAGACCCTCCTGGACCCGCAGGCAACCTCCCGGGAAAACGATGTGCAGACAAACACTTCGCCGCCTCAGGAGGCGATGCCTTTATCTTGCCTTCCGCGGACCTGCCTCCCTGCCCCCCGCCCGAACCGCGGTAGCCGCTGCCCTCACCTGCGATCCGGCCGGCCTGACCTTGCTCGCTCCGATCCGAGCGGCACCAGGAGGTGGCCATTCGGGCCGGTCACGGAAACACCGTTTCGGAGGAAAAACAGCGACTGCCCGGAAGGGATTCCCGGCGCGCTTTTGGAACGGGATTTGTCGGTGAGCGCGTCCATATCGGCGGCCGAAATGCCCGCCGCCTTGACCTCTTCCAGATACGAAACCGTCTCGCTGGGCAGTGGCCGCCCACGCTGCAAATGCTGTTCGTAGCGCTCCGGCCCGGCGTTATAGGCTGCAAACAGGCCTGGAAATCCGAAGCGGTCATACATGGCGCGCAGATAGGCAGTGCCTGCCAGAATGTTGTCGCGAGGGTCGTGCGGGGCGGCTCCCAGGCCAAGCTCTGCGCGCAACTCCTCGTAGGTGCCTGGCATCACCTGCATCAGGCCAATGGCACCGGCGCTCGACGTGACCGGCCGTCCATTGAGCCTTGTCTGCCCCCGGCTTTCGGCATCCATGACGGCATAAATCCAAGTCTGTGGAATGCTGAAACGCCGGCTTGCTTCGGCTACGAAGGGCTGCCATCTTGCAAGCTGCGGACTATGGGAGATGACGACCGGCTTCGTGTTGGTCGCCGCGGAACAGGAGCATGGTGCGAGAGACACCATGCCCAGCATCAGGAGGGTCACTCGGTCCATAGCGGCACGAGCCTCCCGATGATATTTTCGGTCGGCACCGGCCCGAAATAGCGGCTGTCGAACGAGCGATTTTTATCGCTGCCGAGTAGGAAAACCTCGGCATCGGCGAGCTTTCGGCAGGCATTCCACCAAGGCAGCGGACGGTGCTGCGTGTCGGTTGCAAGCCGGCGCGCGACAATCTCGCCGCCGATGATGATGGCGTCGCCGAAGGCGCAGACATGCTCGCCAGGCAGCGCGGCAAGGTGCTTGACCATGGGCACGTTGCTGGGCAGATAGAAGCGTTCGGCGGCCAGATCGACGACCGGTCTTGGCGGGCGGACGAGTACGAGATCACCAAGAGCCGGCGATCCGGACGCGACGCGATAGAGGCCGACCGGCGCACTCGCCGAGGCGTTCCAGACCAGCCAGGGCGATGGTTTGCCGAAGGCGGCGAAGCCGATCAGGGCAAGGCCCATCGTGGCCACGGCGATCGTCTTGCGCGCCCGAATGCGCCGCAGATGGCTGCCGATCAGATGGATGGTGGGACGCCGGCTCATGAGCGGCCTCCCTCGCCGGCCGAGCCGGAATCGTGCCCGCCGTCCTCGGGCCCGGTCTCCTGCGCGTGCCCCTTCGACCAATCGTCGAGTTCGTCGATGTGATAGCGGACATAGCGGCCGTGTTTGCGGAATTGCGGGCCGCCGCCTTTGAGGCGCATCTTCTCCAGCGTGCGCTGGGACAGCCCGATATAGAAGGCCGCCTGCGCGGTATTGAGAAACGGACTGCCCTTCTTGGCGCGGGCTGCGCGTTCGTTTTCGTCGTCCATGATGATCCTCGTTTCGCTACGGACAAGCGAAGGCGAGGATCGGCGAGCGAGATCGTTTTGGGGACGGGCGAAGAGTAGGGGGGCGAGTTTTCGCCGCCCCCTTCGGCGGCCTCACGGGTCCTGAGAGAGGCCCCGCGCCGGTGGCGGCGCGGGGCTTTCCGGATCGGCCGGTCAGTCGACCGGGTTCCAGATGATGGCGTAAGTGTCGTCGTCATCCTGGCCGGCGGCGCGGCCGAGATTGGCGTAGAGCTTGCGGGGGCCAAACTCGGGGGCGGCAATCGACAGGCTCACATAGTCCTTGCCGGAGGTCTCGCCGGTGCGGATCCAGCCCGCACCCACTTCGATCCCTTGCGTCAGCACCCGGAAGTCGGGATGGGTGTCGGCGCTCTTTGCCTGATTGGGCACGATATCGATGTCGGCGCGGACGCTGAGCGTCTTGAGCTGGCCCTTGTAGCCGCCGTTTTCCTGTTTGGTGACGTATCCGATCGCGGTCATTTCCAGTCTCCTCTTGGTGCTCGCAGGGGACCATTCCCCTGCGATGGCGGACCGTGATGGGCGCGTCCGGACCGCCGGAACCGGGACGGCCGCAGCGATAGCGGAGGACCCGCGCGGGCAGCTTTTTTGAAGCGAAGCGGCGCGAGGAAGCCGCCGCAGGCGGCGGGGAAAAAAGCTGCCGGCGAAGGGTTTCGGGCGGGCCGGATCCGCCCATAGGTCGACAAGCCAGCCGCAGGGGAATAGTCCCTGAGACACAATGGAGACAGGTGGGGCGATCGGTGACACAAGAAGCCGGCGGCAATGCAGAGCGCCGGTTTCGCGGGCTCTGTCGGCAACCGGATCGGACAATTGGCCCCATGCGCCTTTGGCGCCTCAGCAAGCAACCCGGCGCGGTGCGGGGCTGCCGAAATGGGGCGAACTGGCGTCGGAATTTCTCGCGCGCGGCACTGGCTCGACAAGACGCCCAATCGGCAGCCGGCGTGGCCCGTAGCGGCGCGCGCGACCTGAGCGGCGGTAATCGAGAGAACCGCCGCTCGGGCCCTGATCGACTATTCGCGCACGAACAGCGGCTGCACCTGTGTCCACTGATCGGCGGTGCGGAAGCCGCCGCGGCTGGTGTAGCTTTCGGCCGGGAATTTCATCCAGCGCGGCAGCCAGGTCTCGACCCTGGGGCGGCCATTCTCGCCCGCCAGGAAGTCGCGGATGATGTTCTTTTGCGTCTTGACCTTCTCGGCGACATTGCCGTCCGCGACCAGCTTGCCGCCGACGTCGGCCAGCATCGAATTGGCGATTTCCTTGTCGCGCAAGAGGTCGAAGAAGGCATCGTCCGGTTGCCACCATATGCCCATGTCGACGTTCAGGTGGTTGCCGAGCGCCTCGATGACGGCGCTGCCGGCTGCAAGCGTCTCGGCCATGACAAGGGTGAGAACGCGCATGACATCGTCGTCGCAGAGCGCCAAGAGGCGCGCGAACACGCCGGCGATAGCAACGGCGTCGCCATTGCCGCCGGCGACCAAGCTATCCTCATCCGGTGATCCGAGCAGGGCCAATACCTCGCGCCGCTTTTTGCCGAATGCGGCTTCAGCCTTGCAGCCGGCAAGGCTGGCAGTCACCGTCTCGTTGGCTGCGCGCTGCGGCTCGGGCCGCACCTGCCACAGGCCCGAACCGGTGATGGCGTGCGCCACCACGAGGCGCAGCGCCACGGCAGGATGGTCGAGCATGGCCGCGCGCACGGCGGCATGGCGATGCAGATCGATATAGTTCTGCATCGGGCCGGTGACTTCGGGGCGCGGCAGCTTGGCGGCTGTTTCTTCTTGCTCGCCGCCCTCGCGGGCGCGGCGGGCTTCCTTGCGTGACAGCCAGCCCTCGTGACACTCGACCTCGCCGCGATGCGAGACAGTGATGACTATTTTGCCGCCCTTCTTCTTCGGGGTCTTCTCGTGGTCCCATGCGTGGAAATACTGGCCCGGTTCCAGCAGCACAACCTCGCTCCAGCCCTCGTTGAGATAGGTGTCGCGTTTCGTGGCAATCGCTTCGTTCTGCTTTTGCCAGAACAGGTCGGCATCGGCGAAATAGCTGTCCTCGCCGAACAGGTCCGAGGTGATCAGGCCGGGATACTCCTCGATGGCAAACAGCGCCACCTTGGTGGAAATCGACTGGCCGCCGAACAGCCATTGCTTCAACTGATAGCCACGCGGCGCGTATTGATCGGAATCGGCACAGAGTGCCAGCCAGTCCTTCTGCTGCGCCTTGGAAGCCATGGTGAGATGGCGCACCGTCTCGGTATCGATCTCCTCGCGCCGATAGGCTTCGCGGATTTTGGGCAAGAGGTCGCCAAGCGCCAGAATGCGTTTGACCTTGAGATCAGTGATGCCGAAGGTCACAGCGATGTCGGGAACGGTGCGGCCTTGCCTGACAAGCCGCGAAAACGTCTCCCATTGCGATACTTCGTCAGGATCGAGGCGGGCGAGGTTTTCGATCAGCGAAGCTTCCAGCGCATCGGCGTCGTCACCGTCCTCCATGATGGCGCAGGGCAAGGGATCGCCTTCGCCGCGCTCGTCGGCAAGCGATTTCGCGGCGAAATAGCGCCGCCTGCCGGCGACGATCTCGAAGGTTTCCGGCTGGCCGTTCGGCCGCACAAGGAGTGGCACCAGCACGCCGCGCGCACGCACGGAGGGCAGGATGTCGGATATGTCGGGCGCGCGTTTTCCATGGCGCATGTTGAGCGCGGAAATGTTGAGCTGATCCAAGGGAATGTGGGCAAGCTGCATGGTTACTCTCCTTTTGCTTTGGTTAAGGTTGTCCCCGCCGCAGAGGCCGAAGACCGGCGCGGCGGGACGGTTTTTGCGCCTATCGGCGCTGCTGTTCCGCCGTGTCGGGCGGAAGCTCGGAATGGGGCTTTGATAGGGCGTCTGCTGCTTGCCGCAGCAGTCGCTCGGCCTCGCTGACGTGGCCGCAACTGCGGGCGGCTTCGGCATAGACGGAGAGCGGAAAGCGCGCTTGGAAAGCAGGTCGCGCTCTATGCCGAGGCCAAGCGGACCTTTTACGGATGCAAGCTCGGCCAGACTGACGCTGCCAAGTTCGGGGAAGCCGAAGCCGAGATCGCAAAGACCGAACAGAGTGTCGCCATCGGCGTCGAGTTCGCTCAGAAGCCAGGTCGCGGCACCTGTCGGATTAAACAGTTTCACAACGGGAAAATGGTCGATGTCGGCGCCGGCGGCGCCATGGGCGAGCAGTCGTGCGCGCAGTGGATTGGTGATCAGTATCATGGAAAGACTCCTTGTCAGAACGGGTCGCGTTGACTTCTTGCGTCCGGCGGGAGAAAGGTTCACCGGACCTTCCTCTGATCCGCCTCCCCATTAGAGACCGACCTCGAGCAGCTTTGCGCCGCGCGCGGACACATCGGCGCGTCCATCAGGAGGGTTTGCCCGCGTGGTGATCGGCTGGACGCCGGGAATGAGCGTCTGCTCCTTTGCGGCGTCGGCTCGGTCGCGGTCAGTTGAGGTCGCGCATCGTCATGCCGCAATGCCTTCTTGCGCCTCGCCTTCCGCATCGGCCGGAAGGCCAAACAGGAAATCAGCGGCCTTCGAAGCTAGGCTGGCGGCACGGAATATAGCGCGGTTGTCCTCGCGCAGCACCTTCAGCCATGAGCCGATGTAATCGGCGTGACGCACGGTCGGCTCGATGCCGAGATTGCTGCAGACGAAGGCGGCAGTGATTTCGGCGACCAATTCTTCACGCGCGTAGGCCTTGGAGCCGAACGAGCCGGAGAGGTCGCGAGCAAGCCGCGTCGGGTGGCCGGTCCAGTGGCCTAGCTCGTGAAAGCAGGTCCGGTAATAGTCGATCTGCTGATGGAACGCTGGCTGCGGCGGCACCTGAATGTGGTCGCTGCACGGCATGTAGAAAGCGCGATCGCCGCCGACCCTGAAATCCGCACCGCTGGCGAGAATGAGCGTCTCGGCCTGCGGCACGATCTCGCACTGTGGCAGCGGCTCGGCAGGGGCATGGAGGTGTTCCGGAAGATTGTCGCATTGCGCGACATTGAAGACGGTAAAGCGCTTCAGAAAAGGCACGGCCTGTGGTGCATCGCCCTCGTGGCGTGCGCGCTCCTTCTCGTTCTTTGGGACAAAGCGGTCGGCATGCACGATCGTCGTGCCGCGCTCGCCCTTCCTGACATTGCCGCCCAGGGCAAGCGCCTGCCGGAAGGTCAGCCATTTCTGGCTGGGATAGCTGCGCTCGATGACGGCGCCCCACAGGATGAGGATATTGATGCCGGAATAGGTGCGCCCCGTGGACGCATTCCTCGGCAGGCCGAGGCCTGCTTTTGCGCTGCCCCATGGCTTGACCCATGGCACGGTGCCGCGCTCCAGCTCGGCAATGATGCGGTCGGTGATCTCCTGATAGAGGCTTGCGCCTGGGCGCCTGCCCTTGCCTGCGCCAGCCTCTCCGCTGGTGGTACGCTTGCTGTTTGCACGCATGTGTTATCCTCCGCTCGCCAATCGCCGCGCCTTTCCCCGGAAGCGGGGTGGGCGGCGAGTCGCGACCGGAAAGGCCCGCCGTGGTAGGCGGACCGCATCCGAAGGACCGGAACGAAGAGGAGGACCCTGAGCGGCACGCGAAGGGTTGCGGGCTGCCGCGGCGGGTCTAGAAGGGAGTGCCGCCCGCCCCGCGCCACCGGGAAAGGCCAACAGACAAACCGCGCCGCCCGCAAGGGCGGCGGCCGTCACAGCCCGAAGGGCTGCCCACGCCAAGGGGCGAAGCCGAATGGCCGAGACCGCCTGAGCTTGCCGAAGAAAAGCGGGCTCGGTTCACGAGCACCTGGTGCGCGTCGTCAGGCGCGCGGGCGCCCGCCAAGTTTTTTCGCACATGGTCAGGCGCCGCAGTTACGTCGAGAACCAAAAGGCATCGGCGCCGTGCGCGCGGCTTCCTCCGAAAACCAGCGCTCGCCTTTCAACAAATTGAGGCGTTGTCCCACTCAATATTCCTGTCCGTGATCATGATAGATGCGGCGCGCCCGCTAGGACCGGAGGCTGGAGAGAATCTCGCACGGATCAGCGTCAAGGGCCGCAGTTATGTCGAGAAACTCGATGACATCGAGACGCCGCTCTGCGCCCTCGTACTTGGCCACGAAGGATTGGGGACGACCAAGCTTGTCAGCCAGCTGCTTCTGGGTCAGGCCTTTGGCCTTGCGCAGCAAAACCAGCCGGGCCAGGAACCGCTGGTGGCGGGGCGATCGAAGGGATTTGGGCATGGAGGCGAACCGGTCGGGTAAAGACCGGATCAGCGACTAATCCCGGTTTCGGATTATCCCATTTTGGGATATACTGCCTGCGCTCACAGGCGAGGTTCGCAGGCATGAATGGACCAATGGGAACGGATGAGACTCGAAGCTCAAGTTTGAGCGATGAAGTCCCCTGGTCGGAGAACCTCACGAGCTACGACAGGGAGCATTTCACGATCTACCTGCGGATCCTGGATGCCTGCGCCGACAATGCCAGCGAAAAGGAGATGGCCGAGCGCATTCTCGGCATCGACTGTCAATGACCGTGGAATCGGGACCCTGTATTTTCGCGCAAAAGGGACCCCGTCTGGGGCATTGAAGGGTGCGCCGGTTAGCGCCCGATCAGGCGGAGCTGGTCAGGGTTGCACAGCCTGACCGGGCGCGACTGATTGGCGTTCGGACTTCAGCTTTGAGAGCGGCTTTTGAAGCGCCAGGATTCGTTACCAGTCTCGGCGATCTCGCAATGATGGGTGAGCCGATCGAGGAGCGCGGTCGTCATCTTGGCGTCGCCGAAGACGCTCGGCCATTCGCCGAAGGCGAGATTGGTGGTGATGATGACGCTGGTGCGTTCGTAAAGCTTCGAGACCAGATGAAAGAGCAATTGCCCGCCGGCCTGGGCGAAGGGGAGATAGCCGAGCTCATCGAGCACGACGAAGTCGAGCCGGGTGAGATGGTCGGCGATGCGGCCCTGGCGGCCGGAGCGGGCCTCGGTCTCAAGCCTGTTGACGAGGTCGACGACGTTGAAGAAGCGCCCGCGTGCGCCGTTGCGGATGAGAGAACGGGCAATGGCGATCGCCAGATGTGACTTGCCGGTGCCTGTCCCACCGACCAGGACGACATTGCGCTGATCGGCGACGAAGGCGCCGGTGGCGAGGTCGCGGATCAGGCTCTCGTTGACCGGCGTGCCGGCAAAATCGAAGTCCTCGATGTCCTTGGCCAATGGCAGCTTGGCGACGGTGAGCTGGTATTTGATCGAGCGGGCCTGCTTCTCCGATATCTCGGCCTGCAACAGATCGCCGACGATCTTCGGCGGTTCGTGCTGCCGCTTGATGGCAACGCCCATGATCTCGTCATAGGCCCCGCGCATCCCGAAGAGTTTCAGCGCCCCCATCAGTTCCAGTACTTCGGTGCGTTCCATGGCTGTTCGTCCTCCTGAGACTGTCATAGCGGGCGCAGTCGGCGATCGGCTCGTGAGCCAGCTTCAGCGCCTCGGGAATGGAAAGGATCGTGCCCGGCGCCGGATCGCGGCTGCGGGCCAGGATGTTGAGGATCACCGCCGCCGATGAGACGCCGTGTTCGATGGCTTCCTGGCAGGCAGCCTCGACCGCGCTCAATCCGTCGGTGAGCACGCAGGTGAGGATCGACACCATCTGCCGGTCGCCGTCATCGACCGCCTTGAGCTTGCGGCGCACCTTCTCCATTGCCGACGGCAGGACCCATTCCCGGAACGGCGCGCCGTTGCGCAATCCGCCCGGCTTGCGGGCCAGCACCGGCACGTAGTGCCAGGGATCGTAGATGACCTCGTTGCGGCCGAAGCAGCGGGCATGCTCGCCCACGATCATGCCGTCCTGGCGGATAATGATCCGGTCGGCATAAGCATGGATCTCGACCGGCCGGCCGACGGCACTCGACAGCACCGAGTATTTGTTGTTGTCGAAGCGCACCGTGCAGGTCTTCGACACCGACGCGGGAATGCAATGGAAGCCGTCAAAGCGCCCGGCATAGGGGATCAAGCTGGCACGCTCTTCCTCGAACACCTCCCACACCGTGCGCTCGCCCTGTTCGGGATGCCGATGCGCTTTGGCATAGGCGACGCATTTGTCGGCCAGCCAGCCGTTGAGATCCTCCAGCGTTTTGAAGCGCAGCCTCGGCGTGAAGAAGCGCTCGCGCACCAGCCCGACCTGGTTCTCGACCTGGCCCTTCTCCCAGCCGGCCGCCGGCGTGCAGGCCTCCGGCTCGACAAGGTAATGCCCGCACATCTGCGCAAAGCGGCAGTTGTAGCGGCGATCCCTGCCGATGAAGATCGCGTCCACCGCCGTCTTCATGTTGTCGTAGATGCCGCGCGTGCAGGCGCCGCGGAAGAAGCTGAACGCCCGGTCATGGGCGTCGAACACCATCTCCTGCGTTTCGCGCGGATAGGCCCGAACGAAGAACATGCGGCTGTGGCAAAGCCGCATATGTGCCACCTTCACGGTCACCGTCACGCCGTCGAGCAGGACGATCTCGTGGCTCCAGTCGAACTGGTAGGCCTCGCCCGGCGCAAAGCTCAACGGAATATAAGCTTCGGCCGCAGCGCTGCCGCGATCCGCCTCCCAACTCTGAGCATGCCGCCACACCGAACTGTAGCTGCCGTCATAGCCGAGGCCGCGAAGTTCCTCGAAGATGCGGATCAGCGTCAGTCGCTCCCGCTGAGACTTGGCCGCATTCGTCGACAGCAGCCGATCCAACTCGTCGCGCCAGGCGCCCATCCGGGGATAGGGCTGATGCTTGCGCTCGTAGCGGAACTCCGTCTCGTCCGAACGCAGCACCTTGCGCACCACCTTCCGGGAGATCTTCAGCTCCCGGCAGATCGCCTTAATCGACTTTCCCTGCACCAGCGACAGCCGGCGTATCTTTGCAATCGTCTCCACGACCAACATCCAAAACACAAATGCCTCCGATCAAACCGGAGGCATCTTGATGACCCCATCGTTAAGGGGTCCCGCTTGGACGAAAATCACCCCTCAAACAGGGTCCTCATTCCACGAAAAATCACACATCGACCCGTCCATTGACCCGGTCCGCGCCCGCAAAGCTCTTCGCAGCCATATCGACCGTGCGAACTGGATGGTGACGACCGGCTACAAGGAACTGTTCGCCGGCTGATGCACAACGCCCACTGCCACGTGTTTCGATCAGGCAAGTCTCTGTAGCCAAATTCGGCAGCGCACGGCCGCGACAGCCGGCGCGGCGGGAGCGGTCACAACTGGTTCGCGTGCTGTTTGACTGCCACTTCCAGTGCTTGCATCAAAGGCACAGCCTTGGAGAAGAGGAAGCCTTGAGCGGTTCGGCAGCCAAGCTTGTGCAGGGTTTGCCGATCCGCCTCTGTTTCGACGCCCTCGGCCATGACGTCGATCCCGAGCATCTCACCGAGTTCAATGACCGATTTGACAAGCAGTCGGTCCTCTCGGGACTTGGCCAAGCCGCGAATGAAGCCCTGGTCTATTTTCACCTTGCGTATCCGACGGTCCTTGAGAGATGCCAAGGTAGAAAAGCCGGTGCCGAAGTCGTCGAGCGCGATGGAAATACCGGCATGTGAAAGCCGTCCGAGCTTTTCATCCACTCTGTCCGGGTCCACCGGCGATTCTTCGGTAATCTCGATTTCGAACATCGTCGCAGGCAGGCCTCTTGCGGCCAGACCATCCAGAACCATGTCGTCGATATCGCCGGCTTCCAGTTCGCGCGGGGAAACATTCATCGCCACACGAATGTTACGACAGTCAGCTTTCACCAAGCCGTCGATAAAAGCACAACAGTCGGCGAATACGGTTTGCGTCAGCAGCTGAAGCATTCCGGTTTCGCGTGCGGCTGTGATGATTTCGGGTGGAGAGATGGCACCATGTGTCGGATGGGACCATCTCAGCAAGGCTTCAAAACCGACCACGGCCTCGGTGTCGAGTTTCACGATCGGCTGGAACCAAGGTTGCAATCTTCCCGTCTTTATCGCCGAATGAAGGTCCCGTTCGATGGACTGGCGGCGTTGGAGTTCCCGGTCGAGTTCGGCATCGAACAGGCAAAATTCGTTCCTGCCATGGCGCTTGGCCGTATAAAGGGCGATATCGGCCCGCAACAGCATTTCAGTCAGGCTCGACGTCTGTGCCAAGTATATCCCTATCGATGCCCCGACGCGCACGGACGCGACCCCGATATAGGGGCGAGCAATTTTGGCTATGATATTGGAGGCGAGATCACTGGCAGAAAGCGAAGCTCTCGTTGAGGGAAAAACCAGCACGAATTCATCGCCGCCAATACGAGCTAGCGTTGAGCCTTCCGGTGCTTCCTGCTCTATGCGGCGGGCGATCATGACAAGCAGTTCATCACCGGTCCTGTGACCGTAGGTGTCGTTGACAGATTTAAAGCCGTCCAGATCAATCAGCATTGCCACGAAGGGGCCATCCGCGGTCTTGAACCGACCGATGGCGTGTTCAAGGCCCCGCCTGTTGAGAAGGGCGGTCAAATGGTCCTCCCTGGAGTTGCGCTCCATTTCCGACGCAAGTCGCTCTGCCTCATGTCTCAGGCGGCTTGCTTCGCGGAAGCGCGCCTGCCCAACAAACGAAGCTCGGACCAAGCCGCCCATGAAGAGCAGAACGGTGAAAGCCAGAATGTAGCGTTCAAAATTGCCTTTCGCCAAAAGGCACGCCACCGTGATGAGGAGTGGAGGTGTGATGAAGCTGGTCGCCGCGGCGGCATACGAGCTGCCATATGTAACCGCACCAGCTGAAATGCCCGCCAGTATGACCAGATGCATCGGTGCTTGAGGTGTTGTGTATCCAACAGTCAGCACGGCCGGGAAGGACCAGGCAAACCCTGCCAGAAGGGCAAGGACGCCAAACATGCGAAGGCGCGGCAAAACGCCAAGCAAATCCTGATTGCGCCCCGTTTCCTTTAGCTGAAAACGGGCGAGTGCAAGCCGGGCGGCATTTAGCGCATTGACGACCAGGAACCAGCTTGCAGCGGCAAAGCCGCCGCCAGAAAGGGCCTGCACCCCGCAAATCAGGCCTGACAGGATCGCGCTTATCGGCATCGACACGAAGAGCCCGGCCCTCAGGTCAGCAAGCTGATCCTGACGGATTTTGGCCTCCAGCGATTCTTCTTTCTTTAGGGGTGCCATGAATGGACCAGCTTGCTTGCGTCATTGTTCGCGAGGACCAAACCTATGCAAGCCCACTGAAGGACGGGTTAACTACCCAGCGAGGGTAACCAGTGCGCTCACCATGCTTCGGGTCACACCTTTGGCTTAGCATTGCCGAATCATCAAGGTTTCGCCCGCGCGCGTGCCTTGATCCGAGTCATGCCATGATCGGCAACGTCACCAGGAAGCAGCCTTGCCCGCGACGCTGCGAGCGAGCAAGACAAAGAAGCCGCGCCGAGACAGCGCTCCAGAGCGGTAGCGCTCTGTGCGATTCACCGCCTGAGCATGGCCGAAATGCCATGGCGGACAAAGGGAAGATGTTGGGCAAAGCGGAGCCCAGCATGTCTTGCAAGCCGTGCCGCCGGGTCCTCGCTTGAGTAAAGACCGACAAGCATGTTGGTGGCATGATAGAGCGGCGCCGCCGACAGCCGCAGCCGGTTTTCGTATCTGCCGAGCATGTCGGGATCGGCAATGTCGCGGCGGGCGCGACATGCTGTCAGTATTTTATGAGCGAGTTGCTTCTGGCCGCTTAGGCCTATGTTGAAGCCATGCGCGGTCACGGGGTGCATGCCGATGGCAGCGTCTCCTATCAGTGCCGCACTCGGTGCCGAGAACTTGTGCGCCCAGGTCGTGACCAGCGGATAGGCATGGCGGGTGCTTGCCAGGGTCATCTGCCCGAGGCGTCCTCGACACCGGTTCATCAATTCCATGAGGAACAATTCGTCATCGAGAACAGACAGTCTATCGGCCTCGATTGAGCGCAAAGTCAGAAGCAGCGACGACACGCCTTCCATGAGCGGCAACATCGCTATGGTCTGATGGTGGTCGAACCATTCGACCGCGATCTGGTGATGGAAGCGCTCGTGCCTCACTCGGCAAATCAGCATGGAGTGGCCAAGCGGATGGATGTTGGCGCCAATGCCGAGCAGGTCGCGCATCGCGGACAAACGCGAATCCGCTGCGACGAGCAGCCGAGCGGCCAATTGCCTGCCATCAGAAAGCGCTATGACCGCCTCGTCGTCGCTGGTTGTTGCATTGACGACCGAGTTGCCGCACAGCAGCCGGGCATGATCCTGGAAGTAGACAACTTTGAACAGGGCATCGCGGATCCGACAATTTGGGACCAGAAATCCGAGTGGTTCCCCAGATCCGCTGGGAGTATCGAAGCACAGGGCGAAAGGGCTCGACCCGTTGAGCACGCGCGCGCCATGAAGCGGTGATTTGTCCGATGCGGGGATGGCATCCCAGGCGCCGAGCTCGCGAAGGATTCTCACTGATGCGTGGGTCAGCGCGATCTCGCGACCGTCGAAAGCCGGATTCGCCAGGCTGTCGAGCGACTGCCGTTCAACCACTGCCACCTTGAGTCGGCTCCGGGCGAGCGATGCTGCGAAGGCAAGTCCGACCGGGCCAGCTCCGACAACAATGATGTCGAATGTGTCGACAGAGCCGGCCATCAGCGTGCCGCCATAGCGGCTATCTGCGATACGAAGCGCTCTTGAAGCATCGCAATCACCCACGGTTTGCCGCTCATCTCCCCAGCGTCGATAGACATGCGTTCTCCGTTGGAAGCATGGTCAATGAAACCACGCCGACTAAGAGATAACGCTGATCTGGATCAACCAGGCTCGACAAACCCGGCAACGGCGGGTTCACGGTCGAGTGGTCGATTGCCGCGAAAACGTTTGCATGTCTAGGCATTCTGAATGGTCGGCTTCCCAATCGCGTGCCCCTCCTACCCAAAGGTTCGGCAACGTGTTGTGGCTGATCCGTTCTTCGCACGCGCGCCGATATCATCATGACGAGGCAATCCAGCTAAAGATTCGGTCGATGACGACCAGCATCCGCACAGTCGTTGACGCCGCCGACCGGTTCAGCCTCGCGGCTCTTCCCGATCGATAAGGATCCGCTGGGCGGAGCCGTCGAGATCTTCGTATTGGCCGCTCGTCAAGATCCACAGGAAGCCCCGGTCCAAGCCCCACCAAAACAGGCAGCGGCCATCGCATTCCCTCAGGACGGGCGTCTTCGCTGCCGACAACTCGCCGACGGCCTCATGTCCAAGTGATGTGGGAAGGGAGCAGAACCAAAGGGACTCTGCTCCGCGTCCCCGCTTTTTCCGCAGCTATGAAACCGTCACCGAACGGATCCGTACTGAGGAGGAGGCCGTCCTTGACTTGCCCGACGCCGGCAACCTTCTCAGCCGCAACGATCGCTGCCTTCCGCTGACGCTCGTCGACAATCGCCCCCTTCAGTTCGACAAGGCCGTCGCTGACCCTCACATCGATCGCGTCACCACCGCTCCAGGTTTGTGACTGCAGTTCGGCAAGTATCGCGTTGCGGATCAGGTCGTCATCGGGTGGCGTAGTGCCCTCTTTCGGCATTGCGCGGATCAGGACAGGCAGCAGATCAGTTCGCGTGATGATGCCGACGACCCTTTCCTGATCGACAATCGGCACATTGTTGATGCGGTGTTGCATCATCAAGTCGACAATATCTGCAATCGAGGCGCCAGGAGGCGCCGAGATGACGGGTGTGGTCATCACCTGATGGATGATCCGTCCGTTCGAGCGCACATAGTCTTCGGCGACTGTGCCCGGGCCAAGATCAAACTCCAGCCAGCGCGGACGCACACGCTGGGTCCCAAGTTCCTCTCGGCGCAAGAAGTCGCTTTTGCTTACAATGCCAACCAGGGCACCGTCGCTGTCCGTTACCGGGAGGCAGCTGACTTTGTTTGAAAGCATGAGCTCGGCCGCTTCGGCGATCGTCGCGTTCGCATCCGTCGTGATGACTGGCTTCGTCATGATGGCTTCGGCTTGCATCCTCACCCTCCTGATCTTACGTCGGACGACGATGGGGCATCCCGACGAGCGGCGCTTTGATCTAAGTCACTTGGAACGAGGAGGATTCTCCGCGCCGTCGTCGCGGTCGATAAGAATGCGCTCCGCCGCGCCATCGAGATCGTCGTACTGGCCGCTTCTCAATGCCCACAGGAAGCCGGACAGGCCGAGTGCGCCAAGGAACAGCGCCACCGGAATGAGATAGGCGAGCGTCGTCATGAGGATCGGGCCAAGGCGCCGGCCCGCGCGGGCCTGTCCTGCCGCGCAGTTTCGGACGACGCACCCGTTGGGAAGCCTTGCAGACGCATCGCATTTCCAATCACAAGCAATGACGAGGCAGACATCGCGACCGCCGCGATCAGAGGCGTAACATGACCCAGAATGGCGATCGGCACGGCCACAGCATTGTAAACGATAGCAATTGTTATGTTCTGTCGGATCAGGCTTCCCGCCTTGCGCGACACGTCCAGCGCCAGCGGGATCGCCAAGAGGCTTTCGCGCAGAAAAACGAAGTCGGCTGCATTGCGGCCAATGTCGGCGGCGGTGGCGGGTGCGATCGAGACATGCGCGGCGCTCAGCGCCGGCGTGTCGTTGAGCCCGTCGCCAACCATCAGAACCTTGTGCCCGTCTCTCGCCAGGCTCTCGATGCGTTCAACCTTGCCGGACGGTAGCAGGCAGGGAACGAAGTCATCGACACCAAGCACGTCCGCAACCTCGGCGCAGCCTTTGGCGGTATCGCCCGACAGCATTTCCACGCACATACCAGCGTTGCGCAGTTGATCGATCGCTGCCCTGGTGTCGAGGCGCAGCGCATCCTCGAAAACGAAGGATGCCACAATCATGCCGTTTTTCGTCAGGACTGTTCCGCCGTAGCCATGTTTGCCTTCGCCGCCGGTTCGAGCCTTCCAGCCAGCCCATCCGCGTCGACCCAGCCGCCAGGTGATACCGGCGGCGGTGGCTTCGATCCCGAAACCCGGGTGCTCGGTCACCGCATCGAATTTGTGCTGGCTGCTGCTGACGGCAAAGCCGGCAATGGCCTTTGAATATGGATGACGCGAATGCGCGGCCAAGTCGGCAGCGATTGCCAGCATGGCGGGATCGATCGACGACGTGTTGACGAGCCTGGGCTGGCCAAGCGTGAGCGTGCCGGTCTTGTCGAACACGGCTGTATCGATCGTTGCCAGGCGCTCCATGGCCGAGCCGTCCTTGACCATGATGCCGTTTTCGAACAGGCGCCGCGCGGCCACCACCTGAACGATTGGAACGGCGAGGCCAAGCGCGCACGGGCATGTGATGATGAGAACAGCGATTGCGATCGTCGTCGCCCGGTGCCAGTCGCCAGTCACCGCCATCCAGCCCAGGAAGGTTGCCAAGGCGGTGAGATGAACCACGGGCGCGTAGAGTGCCGACACGCGGTCGGCGATACGGCGATACCGGGCGCGACCACCTTCGGCGGCCTCCATCAACCGAACCATTTCCGCCAGGAACGAATCCTTGGCGGCCGCTGTCGCCTCAATCGTCAGCGGACCGGTGAGGTTGAGGACCCCGGCCTGCACGGTGTCTTCCGGCGCCACGCTACTGGGCGTGCTCTCGCCAGAGACCAGGGAGCAGTCGACGTCCGATGTCCCGCGCGCGATCTTGCCATCGACGGGGATCCTTTCGCCGGCGGCGATCAGCAACAGCATGCCCGGTTCGATCTCGCCCACCGGCAGATAGTCCCGAGCGCCATCGCCGCGCAGCACCATGGCACCGCGTGCGGCCAGTTGTGACAGGCTCTTCACAGCGGTGCGGGCGCGTTCCCGCATCACGTGATCGAGCGTGCGACCGATCAGGAGAAAGAACAGCAGGGATACCGATGCGTCGAAATAGGCGTGGTCGCCATGGGTGATCGTCTCATAGAGGCTCATGGCGTAGGCCAGCGACACGCCGACGGCTATCGGCACGTCCATGTTCATGTGGCCGTGGCGCAGCGCATTCCACGCCGACTTGAAGAAGATCCCGCCGGCGAAGGCCAGCGCAGGAATGGCGATCAGAGCCGAGACCCAGTGGAACAGGTCGCGGGTGGCGCCCTCGGCGCCGGACCAGACCGACACCGAGAGCAGCATGATGTTGCCCGCAGCAAAGCCGGCAATAGCGACGGCGCGGATAAGCTCCGAAAGCATCTTGTCCTTTGCATCAATCTCGGCTTCGAACAAATGCGCCTGGTAGCCCAGGCGCCCGAGCACTGCGACCAATGGTGGAACCTCATCGCCGCGCCACTGGACCGAGACCCGCTTCGTTGAAAGGTTGACGCGGGCGGCCTGGACGTGATTGAGCTTTCCCAACGCGGTCTCGATCATCTGGATGCAGGCGCCGCAATGAACGATCGGTACCGACAGGTCGGTCTGATGAAGGTCGTCGCCAAGCGATCGGCTGGCCAGCCTGACCTCCTGGCTGGAGGGCAGGACCGAGGTGCCGCTGACCAGATCCAGCGCTATTTCAGCGCCCGGTGCACAACAGCTCATTTCAGCGCTCCATTGGAAATCATGACCCTGCGCACGTCGCGATAAGGTCTTGCCAGGCCGGCATCGGCGTCTATTTCGATGATCCAGACACCATCCCTTGGCACGTGTTGTGCTGCAAACTCCTGGCCCGAGACCAGGGCGAGCGTGACGGACTCATCCTCTTTCTCGTAAGCCGGATGGCGAAACAGCACCTTCACGCCATGCAGGGAAACCGGTTTGCCCGCGGCGTCGATGATGCAATAGCGGACTTCGCCCCATGCGATGGTCAACTGGCCGGTCCAGCCAAGCGCTGCCTGCGCACGGCCTTCCTCGGCCTTCTTGTTGAATTGTTGGCTCGCCACATAGGTATTTTCGACGACAAGGCCGGTCCAGCTTGTGTTGGCAAGCGTCGCCATCGTCACATTGACCGCGATGACCACGCCGAAAAAGGCAAGGATCGTGGCCAACATGTGCCTGCCGGTGAACTCGCGGGGGTTTCGCGTGGTGGCGTTCATCTGGCGATCTCCGGCGAGTTGAAGGTGGCGGTGTATTCGTTGGACTCGAAGCTGACCTTGTCTTCGACCCGGAATGTGAAGGTCTGCGCCTGGCCATGAATCTGGTCGGCGGGCAGGCGCACGAAAACCTTCAACATCTTCAGCCGGTCGGGTTCGACCTGGACTGCAAAGGAGCGATCGGCGGGGAGGTCGACGCCAACGATGCTCATCTCCGCGCCTGGCAAACCCCCGAGGGTGACGATAATCGTTCTCGGTTCGGGGATCATGTTCAAGAGCTTGACGGTATAGCCATTGCGGATCGAGCCGTCCGAGAGCGTCACGAATTGCGGGTTGCGGTCGTGCAGGACATTGATTTCGAGCCGGTCGCGCGTCAGCAGCGAAAAGAGCAGGCCCAGCCCGATCAGCGACCACATGGCCATGTAGACATAGGTTCGTGGCCGAAAGATCTTGCGGATATGGAAATGCGCCACCCTGTCCGAAAACAGGCCGTCATCCGTCCTGACCAGTGATGGATTGACCGAGCTGGCGCCGCCGGCGGTGGCCAGGATCATGTTGGCGTTGTAGTCGGAGAGCGTCGCGTAGGAGATCAGTCCTCGCGCTTTGCCGAGCTTGTCCATGACGCCCTCACAGGCATCGATGCAGAGCGCGCAGGTGATGCATTCGAGTTGCTGACCGTCGCGTATGTCGATCCCCATCGGACAGACGGCGACACAGGCATTGCAGTCGACGCAATCGCCGACGGGATGCCCTGCGGCAAGAACCTTCTTGGCGTGACGCGTGCGCGGTTCGCCGCGCCAGTCATTGTAGGTGACGGTGAGCGTGCTCTCGTCGAGCATGGCTGCCTGGATGCGCGGCCATGGGCACATATAGGTGCAGACCTGTTCGCGCATCAGCCCGCCAAACGTGTAGGTCGTCGCCGTCAGGACCGCGACGGTGATGTAGGCGACAGGCGCTGCCGTGCCGGTGAAGAGTTCGCCGAGCAGCGTCGGCGCATCGGCGAAATAGAAGATCCATGCGCCACCAGTCGCTGCGGCTATGACCAGCCAGATGACGTGTTTCGATGCCCGCAGCACGAGCTTACGAGTGGTCCAAGGACCGGCATCGAGCTTGATGCGTGCGTTGCGGTCGCCCTCGATCGCGCGCTCGACGACCAGGAACAGATCGACCCATACGGTCTGTGGGCATGTGTAGCCACACCAGGCACGGCCAACAGTCGATGTGATCAGGAAAAGACCGACGCCGGCCATGACCAGAAGGCCGGCGACATAGTAGAATTCCTGGGGCCATATCTCGATGAAGAAGAAATAGAAGCGCCGGTTGGCGACATCGAGCAGCACGGCCTGGTCCGGGCTAAACGAGCCCCGATCCCAGCGCAGCCACGGCGTCAGATAGTAGATGCCGAGCGTGATCGCCATCACGATCCATTTGAATCGGCGAAAGCTGCCCGAGGCCCGCTTCGGGAAGATCTTCCTGCGCGCGGCATACATTGGCTGGCGCACCTTGGCGGAGTTGAACGTCGTGGGTTCGATCCGTTCTATTTGCGTGTTATCGAGCACGAGAAGCTCCAGTCACCAGCGACGATTTCGCCGGAAGCCGACTCATCGGTTCTGGATGATGCCGAGGCCCGGCTTGCGCCGGGCCTCGTCGCTTGGCGGGAGGGGGAGGACGAGAATAGGCTGCTTTCCTATTCTCCGCCGCCAAGCGAATGGATGTAGACCGCCAGTTCCTTGACCTTGATCTCGCCGAGGCGCGCGCCCCAGGCCGGCATCACGCCGTGTTTCGGTGCGGTTACCTGGGCGGCGATGGCCGCTTCGCCTGACCCGTAGAGCCAGATGGCGTCGGTCAGATCTGGAGCGCCGAGTTCCTTGTTGCCTTTTGCATTGTCGCCATGACAGGCCACGCAGTTTTCGGCAAAGACCTTTGCGCCCGGCGCGACCAATGCTTGATTGACGACGGCCCCCGACAGACTGGCGACGTAGGCGCTGACCTGTTTGATCTGGTCGGCGGTGATGATGTCGGCAAAGGCGGGCATTTCCGACAGGCGCGTATCCGGATCGGAGGCGAAGCGAATGCCATGGGTGATCGTCTGCTGAATCTGGTCCGCCTTGCCGCCCCACAGCCAGTCGTCGTCGTTAAGGTTGGGGAAGCCCTTGGAGCCCTGGGCGCCGGAACCATGGCACTGCACGCAATTGAGCTTGAACGCGGCACCGCCGGCGGCGACGGCGAATTCGCGCAGCGTGTCGTCCGCCGCGATCTCCGAAACACTTTTCGCTTCTATCGCGGCGACATATTTGCCCTTGGCTGCTTCAGCCTTGGATAACTCGTTCCCGACATCGTTGCGACTGGAATAGCCGAGCACACCCTTGGTTGTCGTGTGTAGCAGAGGCCATGCCGGATAAGCGATCGTGTACCCGATCGCCCAGACTATGGTGATGTAGAACGTCCAGACCCACCAGCGCGGAAGCGGGTTGTTGAGCTCCCGGATGCCGTCCCACTCATGACCGGTGGTTGAGATGCCGGAAACCTCGTCGATGTGATCGCTGCTCATGATCAGTCCTCCTTCAGAGGAATTTGAGCTGCTTCGCCGGCTTGCCTGCGGCTTCCGGGACGAACTGCAAAGGCAACAGATCCGATGAAGAAAAGAGCCATGGCAAGTAGGCCCCAGCTGTCGGCAATTTCCCGCATGAAATTGTACGTCATGGCCATTGTCCTCAGCGGTAGCCGGCGGTCTCATCGTAGTTCTTGAAATCGACCAGCGTGCCCAGCATCTGGAGATAAGAAACCAGCGCGTCCATTTCGGTGACTTGCTGCGGGTTGCCGTCGAAGTCGCCGATCTTGGCCTTGGGGTAGCGGGCCTCGAGGCCGGATGTGTCGGCGTTGGGATCAGCCTGCGCCATCAAATCGGCATTGGCGTTGGCGATCATGTCGTCGGAATAAGGGACGCCGACGCGCCTGTTGGCGACCAGATGCGTCGAGAAGTCCTTCACCGCGATCGGCTTGTCCTTAAGGAAGGCATAGCTCGGCATGATCGATTCCGGTACCACGGACCGTGGATCTGTCAGGTGATCCACGTGCCACAGGTTGGAATACCGGTCGCCAACGCGGGCGAGATCCGGTCCGGTGCGCTTCGATCCCCACTGGAAGGGGTGGTCGTATATCGACTCGGCCGCCAGGCTGTAGTGGCCGTAGCGCTCGACCTCGTCACGGAACGGCCTGATCATCTGGCTGTGGCAGAGGTAGCAGCCCTCGCGGACATAGATGTTTCGCCCGGCAAGTTCGAGCGGCGAGTAGGGGCGCATGCCTTCCACCTTCTCGATCGTATTATCGAGATAGAAGAGCGGCGCGATCTCGACGATGCCGCCGATTGTCACGACCAGCAGCGACCCGAGGAGGAGAAGTGTAGCGTTCTTCTCGATGACCGCGTGTCTGTTCATCAACCTCATTTTCCGTCTCATCATCGCGCAAGCTGGAGGGCGGGGGTGGAGCGCGGCATCGGATCCTGCTCGCGCCGGTAGCCGAGGATGGTCATGGCGATGTTCCAGGCCATGATCAGGGTGCCGGAGAGGTACATGGCCCCACCGATGGCGCGCATGATGTAATAAGGGTGCATAGCGGCCACGGTTTCGGCGAAGGAGTAGACCAGGAAGCCCTGCTCGTCGTATTCGCGCCACATCAGGCCCTGCATGATGCCGGACACCCACATCACCGCGGCGTAGACAACGATGCCGAGCGTCGCCAGCCAGAAATGCCAGGTGACGAGCCTGAGCGAATAGAGGCGTTCACGGTTCCAGAGCTTCGGCACCATGAAGTAGATTGCGCCGAACGAGATCATGCCGACCCAGCCGAGTGCGCCGGAATGGACGTGGCCAATGGTCCAGTCGGTATAATGCGACAGCGAGTTGACCGTCTTGATCGACATCATCGGGCCTTCGAAGGTCGACATGCCGTAGAAGGCGATGGCCATCACCATCATGCGGATGATGGGATCGGTGCGCAGCTTGTCCCAGGCGCCCGACAGCGTCATCAGGCCGTTGATCATGCCGCCCCATGACGGCATCCACAGCATGATCGAGAACACCATGCCGAGCGTCTGCGCCCAATCGGGCAGGGCGGTGTAGTGCAGGTGATGCGGCCCGGCCCAGATGTAGAGGAAGATGATTGCCCAGAAATGGACGATCGACAGGCGGTAGGAATAGACCGGCCGGTTGGCCTGCTTGGGCACGAAATAGTACATCATGCCGAGGAAGCCGGCGGTGAGGAAGAACCCGACGGCATTGTGGCCGTACCACCACTGCGTCAGGGCGTCCTGGACTCCGGAAAATGCGGAATAGCTCTTGGAGCCGAGAAAGGAGGCCGGCATCGACAGGTTGTTGATCACATGCAGCATCGCGATGGTCACGATGAAGGAAAGATAGAACCAGTTGGCGACGTAGATGTGCGGTTCCTTGCGCTTCAGGATGGTGCCCAGAAACAGGATCAGGTAGCCGACCCAGACGATGGTCAGCCAGATGTCGACATACCATTCGGGTTCCGCATATTCGCGGCTCTCGGTGATGCCGAGCAGATAACCTGTCGCGGCCATGACGATGAAGAGCTGGTAGCCCCAGAACACGAACCAGGCGAGATCGCCACCGAACAGCCGAGCGCGGCATGTGCGTTGGACGACATAGAGAGACGTGCAAAGCAACGCATTGCCGCCGAAGGCGAAGACGACGCCCGAGGTGTGCAGAGGCCGCAAGCGGCCGAAGTTGAACCAGGGCTGGATGTTGAGATCGGGATAGGCAAGCTGCAGCGCGATGACCACCCCGACCACCATGCCAACCACACCCCAGAACATGGTGGCGATGGCGCCGTAGCGGATTGGCCCGTCCATGTAAGCGGACGGGTCGATCGGAGCGGCAGGCTTGAACTCAGTGTTACGCAGTAGGATCGCAGTGAAGCCAGCCAAGGCGAAGAACAAGACCCACATATGCTGGCGAAAGGGTTCATCCACCCCAGCGCCAGCCGCCACCAAAGCCGCGAATGCGAACAGGCTTAGAAGCACGATTTCTTTGCCGAATTTCATCGCAAGCCCCGATTTCCAATTCCGGCGGATGCCAAACCGCGGTGCCTTATTGCGCAGCCGTCGCCTGCTCGCCCTGATCCATGTCAGAGCCGCACCATTTTGCTCGAGCAGCATCGAGTTCGGTGCGATCAGACTGCGACGATCGAATGTGGAAGCGCACCACCGGCCGCCCGTTTATGGATGGGGCCTGGCGTCCCGGTCGGGCCCCGGGTGCGGAGGCGACCGCGGGCGTGTGGGGGAGCGCACCTTCTGCGACGCTGGAAAGCAGGTCGACGCCTTACCGAACCCCGCGTTCAATGCCTTGGAACAGCCAGCGCCAGCGTTACGCTGCCGTCGTGACATTCATGGCTTGGGGAGACGGCGATTTTCCCCTGCGGATGAGGCGTATTGACTTCGGCCAAGTGTGGATGCTTCGCCGACGAGCCGAAAGGCAACTGGCGCATACGATCGGATGGAGAACGGGCTGTCGCTACGCGACTTCTTCTGAGCCCAACGCGAGCATGCCCTGCCCCGAATGAAGTAAGTGACGGGGGCCATGCAGCTTCTGCGTCATTCAAACGGCTGTAGCGCCTCGGCCGCCGCAGCGCCGTTCCAGCCGGCTCATGCTGTCCACGGTGACGCGGCGGTTGTTCTCGATCCGAATCACGCCGTCCATTCTCAGGCTGGTCAGCTGACGGCTCACGGTCTCGTTTGTGATTCCAAGGAAATCAGAAATGTCGGCACGCGTCATCGGCAGCTCGAAGCACGTCGAGCTAGCCGTCGGGTCAACATTGGAGTCGATGTTCCGGGCAATCATGAGGAGAAAGCTCGCCACCTTCTCTGGTGCGGTCTTGCGCCCCAGAGTCACCATCCATTCGCGTGCCTCGTCAAGTTCGTTCAGCGCCTGCTTGAGCAGGCGATGCACAAATTCGGGTGACTGCTTCATCATCCGTTCGATGGCCGCTCTGGGAAACGAGCATAGCGAGACAGCTGTTGCCGCTTCCGCATTAATCGCACTTTTCATCTTGAAGGGCCGACCCAGAAAATCCGGGGCGAACTGCAGGCCGACAATCTGTTGGCGTCCATCTGACAGGCTCTTCGTGAGCTTCACCACGCCTGAAAGCACGTTCGAATAACAGTCGACCGCCTCGGCGTCGCCGATCAGTTCGACCCCCGGCTCGATATTGTGCCGCGACGACGTCTTGGCGAGCTGAGCCAAATGGTCTGGCTCTAGCGCGCCACAGACACCGCGGCGCCGTGCCTCGCAAGACAGGCAAAGAACGGGGATGCCGGAACTGTGAATATCCTGCCGTAATGTCATTCGATCGCTCTACCGGTCCGTGCGGGCAGGATAGCATCCACGGTAGAAAAATCCTTGCGGCAGTTTGTCCGTGCTGAAGGTTGATCGAAATCAGGGCTTAGGCTCATCCAAGCATCCACAGTTCGGGCGAGGCAAACACGGTGGACCACGACATGCGACAAAAGCTAGTTGCCAGATTTGGCGAGAACGTCCCGCGCTACACGAGCTACCCGACCGCGCCGCATTTCAATGCAAGCGTTGACGCTACCGTTTGTCGTGGCTGGCTACAGCGGCTCGATGAGGGCGACGAAATCTCGCTCTATCTGCACATCCCATACTGCGACAAGCTTTGCTGGTTTTGTGCCTGCCATACCAAGCAGACACGCCATTACGAACCGGTGACGATCTATCTCCGCTCACTGCATGCCGAGATCGCTACCGTCGCCGGTCTTGTTGGAGGCAAAGGTCGTGTGCGTGCCGTCCATTTCGGCGGTGGTTCGCCGACCATGCTCAAGCCCGAAGATATGGTGGCGCTGGGAACCGCCCTGCGCAACAGCTTCGGCTTTCTTCCCGGCGCCACGATCAGCGTTGAAATCGAACCCAACGATATGGACGATGCCCGCCTCGATGCGCTTGCCGAAATCGGCATGACCCGTGCGAGCCTCGGCGTTCAGGATTTCGATCCGAAGGTGCAAAAGGCGATCAACCGCGAGCAGAGCTTCCTGCAGACCAAGACGGTCGTCGACGGCGTTCGTTCGCGCGGCGTCGAATCCGTCAATCTGGACCTGCTCTATGGTCTGCCGCACCAGACCAGGGAAAGCGTCGCTTCTACGGTCACGCAGGCACTGACCCTGGAACCGGATCGGATCGCACTGTTTGGCTACGCGCATGTACCGTGGTTCAAGAAACATCAGACGATGATCGACGAGGCCTGGTTGCCGGGTCCCGCGGAGCGCTTTGCCCAGTCGCAACTGGCTGCACAGGCGATTGTAGACAATGGATACGAGGCAATCGGGCTCGACCATTTCGCCAAACCAGGCGATGCGCTGGCGATTGCGGCACACACCGGGACTTTGCACCGGAACTTTCAGGGCTACACGGACGATTGCTGCGAAATCTTGATCGGGCTCGGCCCGTCATCCATTAGCCAGTTTCGGCAAGGCTATGCGCAGAACATGCCTTCAACTAGCGAATATAGACGCATGGTTGATGACGGCGGGCTGGCCGCTGTTCGGGGTATCGCACTTTCCAACGACGACCGCGTTCGCGGCTGGATCATCGAACGTTTGATGTGCGACTTCGCCTTCTCGGCCATCGATCTGGTGGAACGCTTCGGCGAGGCCGGCCAGAGGCTCCTCCTTCAGTCAAGTTCCATGGCCCTCCACGATCCGGTTCGATTGCTTGAACTTGATGGCGACAGATTCGTTGTGCCGGCTGAAAGTCGCCCTTTCGTCCGAAGCATCGCGGCCAGGTTCGACAAATATTTCGAAGCTGGAACGGCCAGGCACTCGGCGGCAGTCTGAGCACTCAGAGGAACGGTCATGCCTCTCAGTCGATCATGGACCGCGGTACGTTTGTTGATCGGCGACCGTCTATCGAGACAAGATTCTGAGCGGACCAGACGCGTCTTGGCGCAGCGACGATATCGTCCGCTCGAGCCCTGCCTGTCGGATCATGGTTGTCGGCGACAGCTCCCTTCGACCTGAACCACCCGTTCACCCGAATTCTGCCGGCGCAGTTCCAGTGGAAAGGGCCTGGGCTAGACGGCTCTCTTGTTACCCCAGAGCACAACGTGCAGCTGCGGCAGCACGCGGGCCTCGAACCATCTGTCGCGGGTCACGCTGTCAACCAGCCACTCCATGCGCTTCAATATTCCGTCAAGGTCGACAGGCGCGTCATCATTTGTGGGGTGTGGCGGCGTGTGATTGCCGGGCTGCAGATAGATCGGAAGTTGCGGAAATTGCGCAGCGGCGTCTTTCGCGTAGGTGTAGTCCCTTTCGTCGAAAACAATGAGCTTGAGCACGACTTGGGGCTTGCCTTGTGCCGCCTGGAGGCACGCCTCGACAGCGGCCCAATCTGTCGTCATTCGGCTTGACGGCGGCTTTGGGCTGAGGATCAGCACGTCAAGCTGCGCAAACCAGTCCCTGGCAAGCGACCCTTGGGTTTCCAGCGCAAAACGGTAACCGTCACCATGGCCCCGGTCGATGAGCGCGCCGAGCGGCTGGATGGCCGGATTGCCGCCTGATAGCGACACCATCACCGGGCGGCCACCGGAAAGGGCAAGCACATTTTTCCACACCGCCCCAACGGACATCATCTCCCATTCATGCCGGAATTGATTGTCCACAGCATGGAGGCTGTCGCACCAGGAACAGCGATAGTCACACCCGCCGGTTCTGACGAAGATCGTCGGCAAACCTATGAGCACGCCCTCGCCCTGGATCGTCGGCCCGAAAATCTCGCTAACGCGGATTGCGGGATGAGTATTCGTCATGGCCGGTATTCCGCCCAGGTTTTCGGCGTTTCGCTCACCCGCACGGCCGCGGTTTCGCTCAGGCGTGCCTTGCACCAGTCGTAGAAATGTCTGGCCAGATATTCCGCCGTGACTTGCTCGTGTCCCAGCACGTCGTTGAGATGCCGGTGGTCGAAGCTCTCGTCGATGTAGCGTTTGAATGGCGCCAAGTCGTGGTAGTCGCGCACGAAGCCGTGATCGTCCAGTCCATCCGCTGAAAGCTCCACTTCGACGATGTAGTTATGTCCGTGCAGGCGCGCGCATTGGTGATCGGGTGGCAATGAGGTGAGCTGATGCGAGGCTGAGAAGTGGAATTCCTTGGTGATGCGGAACATTACGCGGTGGTCCTTCGCAGCGCTCCGAGCCAGAAGTCGGAGTCCTCATACTCGGTTGGGTCCGGGTGCCCAGCGATGTGAAACGCCTCACGCCGCTCGACGCAGGTCCCGCACCTCCCGCAATGACGCTCGGCGCCCTTGTAACAGGACCAGGTCTGCGCAAACGGCGTGCCGTATGTGGCTCCATCCATAACAATGTCCGCCTTCGTCAGGTTCACATAGGGTGCATAAAGGCGAATCTGCGCGTAGCCGTCGAGCGCGTGGTCCTGCATCATCTGGAAAGCGTCGATGAAGGCCGGACGGCAATCGGGATAGACAACGTGATCCCCACCATGCACGGCCGTCGCCACTGCGTCAGCGTCTTGCGCTGCGGCGAGGCCGAAGGCAATGGCCAACATGATGGCGTTCCGGTTGGGCACCACCGTTATCTTCATCGTGTCTTCCGCATAGTGCCCGTCGGGCACGTCCACATTGTCGGTCAGCGCGGAGCCGGAAAGGTCGCCGCCGATCTCGTGGATATCGATGATTCGCTGCGGGACACTCAGGCGCTCCGCGCAAAGGGTGGCGAAGCCCAATTCCTTCCTATGCCGTTGGCCGTAATCGAACGATAGCAGGCCGGTCAGCTGGTGCTCCGCTGCCACCTTGTGGGCAAGAGTAACGGAATCCAATCCGCCGGAGCAGACGACGAGAGTCTTCATCGTTGGATCCTTGTTTTAACCGGGTAGGCTGCGACCGGAGATTTCTCTGCGCTCCAGTACTTCAGGAAAACCATTTTGTGAAGTGAACGGAGACCAATTCGTGCGCTTGCGTGCGATGCGCAAAAAGCCATCGCGGTGAGCTGCAAGGACACTGACTGGCGAGACGTCACCCTTCAGCGGAATGCTCAAAGTCGAACGCTTCTCGGGGACAAAGTTCTCGACGAGCAGAGCCTGTCGGTCCCGAGCGCCGAGCGACTCCATTGCAACGGTTTCGGAGTACAAAGCTGAGATGGGCTTGCCGCAAACAGCTCACTTACCAGGGATGTTCAGCGATGCCGAAATCCAGATATCGGGGTGGATTATGAGATCAATGGTCGCGACAGCTTTGGCTGGCCTGCTCCTCGCGCTTCGTAGATGCAGCGCATTCCACGTCAGGATCATTTTGATGAGCACGCCCTCAATGGATAACCGGCGAACCCTGAATAACCGGTCGTGAGCCGACATCTGTGAACAAGCGGTGTGGTCGATTGCAATCACCCATGTCTTGCGCACAGGTACCTTATGGCAGTGGATGAACTGAACTTGATGGTTTTACAGATGGCAGTCGAAAGCGTCCGCTCGCTCTCGTTGAGCTTCGCTGAAAAAGCCGCCGAGATAGCCACCAGGAGCCGCGGCAGCCTGCTTTTCAACGTGCGGATCGACGGTGACGCGCAGGTCCAGCGGGTCGCAGCCATCCGATATCACGGCGGCCAATTCGGCGTGCTGGCGTTAGACGGACACGGCCTAGTTACCCACTATTGCATCGTTAACGGTATGTTCTCACATTACATTGCGGCCTTGGAGAGCTGGCACAGGATGCCCCTGTCGATGCAGGCCAAGATGGATGCCAACGACAATGCCCGTCTCTTCGTAGCGGCGTTGCGGGATGCCGGACATATGCTGGGCACCTAGCATTTGGCCAGAGTGCATCTCTGAATTTGCAAGTGCATCACTGCGATGGCGCCGGCATGATCGTCATGCTCGAAAAGGGCTGCGGCGGCCGCGGCAAAGCGGTCGCCGCGATGATGGTGTCAACGGCGTTGCATCGATGCGAGCGTTTAGAACAGAGGTCTCCTCCTGGCATCGAGCGCATGCAAGGAGCTACGCAAGCGCAAATGTATCAAGTATTTTGAAGGGACGACCCCTCATGCATACTTAGCTGCGATGCTCGGGCGGCATAAGCCTCGTTGCCATCTAGCCGCCTTGATGCACGGCGATAAGCTTTTGACGGCCTGAAGCGACGCTGTGGTCGCCGTTGCGGTGCTTTTCCACGCGCCTCGTCAGGCGCCGGGATTGCTCCGGCGTGATGGCAGGCGGGGGACGAAGCGGATATCGCCACCGTGGGCGCCGACCTCGACCCGCGCGATGATGCGCTCGACGCGGCTCCAACTAGCGGCGCCGTCAATGAGCTCCTTGAACATGCGGACCTTGCCTCTCTTGGCCGACGCTTCCAGGCGTGCTGTCGTGCTGGCCTCCAGATCCGCCACAT
>NZ_JAMYSN010000021.1:0-100511 GCF_040321955.1 Mesorhizobium sp. M0217
TTTACACCGCCGCGGGGGCCCCCGCCGCCGCGGCGCGCCCCTCCAGACCTGCGGCCCCCCGCCGCCCCCCCCCCCGCCCCTCCAAACCCGGCGGGGGGGCCCCCCCCCCCCCCCCCCCCCGGCCAATCTTTCACGAGACGCAAGTTGAACATCGATCTATCGGGTAAAATCGCCCTCGTTACAGGATCCACCGAGGGCTTTGCCATTGCCTGCGGCCTCTATGAGGCGGGCGCAGCAGTAATTATCAACGGCCGCACTCAGCAAAAGGTCGATGCGGCGGTGGCGCGCACGACTATGAGCTTGGGTGAATTCGACCGGGCGAGTGCACGTATTCGATACCACACCCGGCCTTTCTTGATCACGTGCAACGAGACGCAGCTTATCGGGCACTGCGGGAAAGCCAGCGGCAGCTGATCAGTGCAAATCTCAAGCTTGAGCGTCTGACACGGATCGATGGTCTAACCGGTCTCGGTAATAGACGATATTTTGATGAATATCTCGCGGCTGAGTGGAAGCGCGCTTTCCGTACACAGAGTCCTTTGTCGGTATTAATGATCGATGCTGACAACTTCAAAAGATACAATGATGCCTATGGACATATGGCTCGCGACGAGGTCGCTCAAACAAATTGCCAACGCAATCCAAACTGGCGCCGGCCGCTCCAGCGACTTGGCTGCACGATATGGGGGCGAAGAGTTTGTGATCGTGTTGGTTGACGCTTCATTGGAACATGCGAAGGCAATCGCCTCCCGGCTCGTCCAAAGCGTGCGAGATCTGAACATTCCGCACGATTCCGGCAGAGTGACCGTCAGCGTTGGCGTCGCTACAACGGTACCCAATGAGAACGAGAGCCCGAATGATCTCGTCAAAGCCGCCGATCTGGCACTATTCCGTGCAAAGTCGGAGGGACGAGATCGCGTCGTGGTGGATGGTGTGTGAGTAGGCCGTTGCTTAAGATCATCGCGGCCTTTCCGTGCGTCGACAACAAGATCTACTCATGGCACAAGCACGAGAACAGCTCCGCGCGGTCAGCTTCAGGGCGGAGACGTTTCCGGTATGGTTACGTACGGTCCCGCGGCCAATGGGCGACGTCTTGTCCGCAGGTTCAAATCATCTACGCAACCCTCGATACCGGCATTCAGCGATTGCAGGAAGGGGAGCGCTGCCAAACAAGATTCCAATCAGACCGCTACATACTCATTTGCCTTGAAAACATGATGATGCACACGGCCGGTGAACATCTTCAGCAGTTCACCAGTGACCTCCCGACTTTGAAATCTTACGTCGGATTGAAGCGCGCGGTTGCAGGTGTCCATGTCGGGATAGCGAATGGCGAGCGCCATCGCGTAGATGGGCGCACCGTCGTCGCGCGTCGTGCCGTCGAGAACGCGCACCTCCTCGGCTCCGGGAAACTGCGTCCACAGCGGCACCAGCCGCTCCCTGACGAAGCGCCGGAACTCGCTCTCGCGTCCAGCGTGAATCTCACCTTCGAAGAGGGCATAGCGGATGATCATGGCGATAGGTCCTGATGTTCTGCGTGTGAAGGGCCGGCAGAGCGGGCGCGTCGCGTGATGCGCCTGCTCTGGTGGAAGACTACTTGCCCCAGATCGTCTTGTATGCGTCGCGGTAGCCATTGCCGGGGTCGAACGCATTTGTCGGGCCGCCGTCGAACTCTACATTGTCGGCCGTCACCACATGCAGCGGCGACAGGTAGCCCGACCATTTTTCGCCGGCGATGGCGCGGTTCAATTCGTCGACCAACTGCCAGCCCTGCAAGTTGAGCGGTTCGGCGACCGTCACCTTCTGGAACTGGCCGGCGCGAATGCGCTGATAGGCTGATTCCGAACCATCGCCGGCGGCAACATTGATCGGAGCGTCGGTGCCGGCTTTGCCGGCGGCGGCAAGCGAGGGTCCCATGAAGTCGAAATAAAGGTCGTTGATCGCCAGCGAATGCGTCCAGGCATCGCCGTATTTCTGCAGCAGCGAAGTGGTCAGCTGCGGCATGCGCTGGGAGGTTTCGGCGATCGGCGTGTCGACATATTCGAGCACCTTGCCGCCCAACCGCTCGATCTCCGCCTTCATCTTGTCGGCTTTGGCGATGGCGATGGCGTAGGTCGAATCGGTGAAGATAACCACGCCAGGCTTGCCCTTGGCATCGGCGTAGGCCCAGTCGGCCGCGGCCGTGGAGACTTGCATGGCATCCGTCGACACGTTGGCGAACACGCCGCTTTTCTCGTCGGGCCCGATCACCGGTCCGGCATGCCAGGAGACCAACGGGATACCTGCGGCCTTAGCCTGTTCCAGCGCCGGCGCCTGCTCGACCGCGTCAAAACCGTTGATGACGATGCCATTCGGCTTCAACGCCATGGCCTGGCCGAAGGCAGCGGTACGGCCGCCGATCGAGCCGGCGCCGTCAATCACCTTGACCTCCCAGCCGATCGCCTTGGCCGCTTCCTCGACGCCGTTGGTGACGCCCAGGATGCCGCCGTTCTTGAGGTCGCCGGCGAGCACGACGATCGTCTTGCCTTGCTGCGCCTTCGGACCGGTGGTCGGGCCATCCCAAGCCGTGACCTTCTGCGCATATTTCTGGACGACCGCCATGGCGTCGGCCATCGCGTCCGCCCGAGCCTGGCCGGCGAAAAGGACAGGAGCAGCGATTGTCATGGCCATCAAGGCGACGGATGATTTCAGGAATGTTCTGCGTTGCATGTTGGTACCTCCCTTGGTTTCAAGAATTGCATGGTCTTTCAAAGCTCGGCTTTCGATTGGAGTTGGCGACATGTCACCGGCTGATGTCGCCCGCCACCGGACCAACGCCGGCCGGATGTGCATTGACGTAGATGGCGTAGAGGGATGTCTGCGCGGTGATGTAGAGGCGGTTGCGCTTGGGACCGCCGAAACAGACATTGGAAACGAGCTCGGGAACCAGGATACGGCCGATCAGGGTTCCGTCCGGTGCATGGACACGCACCGAGTCGGCGCTGGAGGCCCAGATGTTGCCGTCGCGATCGACGCGAAAACCATCGAAGAGGCCTGCTCCGCATTCGGCGAAGGTGTCGCCTGCACGTGCCGACCGGCCATCGGCGGCAAGGTCATAGGCCTTGATTGCGCGCGGGAGGCCGGGCACGTGGCTGGCGCCGCTGTCCGAGACGTAGAGGATCGTCTCGTCGGGCGAGAAAGCCAAGCCGTTCGGCTGCACCATATCGGTGACAACGGCGCCCACCTCACCCGAAAGCTCGTCGAACCGGTAGACATGGCAGCCGCCGATCTCCGCCCTGGCAATCTTGCCCTCGTAGTGGCTTTCGATGCCGTAGACCGGATCTGTGAACCAGATCGTCCCGTCGGATTTGACCACCACGTCATTGGGCGAATTGAACCGCTTGCCTGCAACGGTTTCGACAAGCGTCTGCCAACGCCCGTCATGCTCGAGCCGGGAGACACGGCGCCCGCCATGCTCGCAAGCAACGACGCGGCCTTCGCGGTCGAGTGTATGGCCGTTCTGGTAGTTGCAAGGGGTTTCGAAGACACTGACCGAGCCGTCGCCTTCGTCGTAGCGTAATAACCGGTCGTTGGGGATGTCCGACCACAGCAAATGCCTTGCCGCGGGAACATAGACCGGCCCCTCGGCCCAGCGGCCGCCGGTCCACAGCCGTTCGAGCTTGGCATGCCCGATCGTCAGTTTTCGGAAGCGATCGTCCAGAATCTCGTAGTCGCTCATGCCATTATTCCCGGATGGGTTCGGCTGGTCACTTCGAGGCCTGCACTACTGTCTTGGTCCTGGCCCTGTGAGCGGCGCCGCGCTTGCGCTGGGCGTAGCCGGCAATGCCGATGGCAACGAGCAGCGTCACGCCGTTGAACAGCGGCTCGACGAAGAACGAGCCGCCGAACTGCTGGATGCCGGAAATGCCGACGGCCAGGATGACGACGCCGGTCATCGTACCCCAGACATTGACACGCCCGGGCTTGATCGTGGTCGAGCCGAGAAAGGCGCCGACGAGAGCCGGCAGCAAATATTCCAATCCGACGCTGGCCTGGCCAATACGCAGCTTGGAGGCGAGAAGCACGCCCGTCAGCGCCGTCAGGAACCCCGACGAGATGAAGGCGCCGATGACGAAGCGGCGCACCGGAATGCCGTTCAGCGCCGCGGCCTTCGGATTGGCGCCGATGGCATACACGTAGCGGCCGATCGGCAGATATTCGAGGATGATCCACAGTGCGACGGCAATGCCCAGCACATAGAGGCCCGTGATCGGCAGCCCGAACACCATCGTGCCATTGAGCGCATAGAATCCATTCGGCAGCACGCCAACCACTTGCCGCCCGCCAGTGTGCCAGAGCGCCAGCGCATAAAGAACGGTGCCGGTGCCGAGCGTGGCGATGAAAGAGTCGATGCGGGCGACTTCGACCAGCAGGCCGTTGAGGAAGCCGGTCGCGGCGCCGAGAAGCAGCACGATCATCACTGCCAGCGGCCACGGAAAGCCGAACATGGTCTGCAAGCTGATGGCCAGGATGTGCCACAGCACAATTCCGTAGCCGACGGTAAGGTCAATTCGGCCCGATGCCATCGGGATCATCGCCGCCAGCGACAAAAGCGCGATGATCGCCTTGTCGGAGATGATCGAGCGCAGGTTAAGCAGCGTCGGGAACGTGTTCGGCAGCAGGATTGAAAACAACAGGATCAGCAACACCGTCAGGATGACCAGCCCGTAGACCGGCAGCAGCCGGATGACCTTCTGCCCCATGGACAAATCAGCCATTTCGCCGCGGGTCGGCTCGAGTGCGCTGGATTCGATCGATTGCATGAGTTCGCTCCCAGAAAGATCAGGCGGCTTCGGAAGCCGATGCCGCGGTGATCACGGCGGATGTGGTGAGGTCCTTGCCAGTGAGTTCGCGAACGATCTGTCCTCGCGAAAACACCAAGGCGCGGTGGCAGATGTGGGCAATCTCCTCGAAATCGGTCGACACCACGACGACGGCGAGGCCGGCTTCAAGCGCGCGGCCGATCAGCCGGTAAATCTCAGCCTTCGCGCCGACATCGACGCCGGCCGTCGGATCCTCGGCGATCAGCAACGTACGACTGGTGTGGAGCCAGCGCCCGACGACCACCTTTTGCTGGTTGCCGCCTGACAGCGCCTCGATCGGCAGATTCGGGTCGTTAGGGCGCAGCCCGACCGACCCGCCAATCGCCTGCGCCAGCGCAGCCTCTTTATGAGGCGCGAGGAAAGAAAACAGGCCGCGCTTGCCGGCGCCGGGATTGAGGAAACTGTTCTCACGGATCGACAAGGATCCAGCGATTGATTCTTCGGTCCTATCGCGCGCGATCAGGCCGATGCCGGACGACATCGCCGCGATCGGGCTGGACAGGTCCGGAACAGCCCCGCGGATCGTCACCGTGCCGGAAAAAGCCTGGCAGCCAAACAGCGCCCGGCCAACCAGTTCCTGCCCGGCGCCGCGCAGGCCGATCAGGCCAAGCAGCTCGCCCTTGCGCACGTCGAACGACACCGGGCCGGCGCCGGCACAGACCAGGTCACGGATAGAGCACACCGTCTCGCCGGCCTGCGTTTGAGCCTTGCTGAAAACCTGGCTGACCGGACGGCCGACGATCATCTCGACCAGTTCGTCCGGTTTTGTGTCGGCGACCTTTTTCTCGCCGACCAGCCTGCCGTCGCGCAGCACGGCAACGCGATCGGCGATGCGGAAAATTTCATCGAGGCGATGCGAGACATAGATCATGCCGACGCCGCGCTGCTTGAGCGGACGGATGGCGTCGAACAGCCGCTCGACTTCGTCGGCGGGAAGGCTGGCTGTCGGCTCATCGAGCACCAGAACATCGGCCTCGGTGGCCAGCGCCCTGGCAATGGCAACCAGCGACTTTTCTGTACGGGTTAGATCCTGAACGCGGGTCGTCGGATCGAAATCGCAGCCGACCAGCTTTAGGGCCTCATGCGCCCGCTTTTCGGTGGAACGCCAGTCGATGAGGCCCGAGCGCAGCGAAAATCCCTGCGCGAGGCCGACATTTTCGCCGACCGTCATCCATTCGATCAGACCGAGATCCTGGTGAATGAACGCGACGGACTGGCGCTGGTTCGGTCGCGGCGGGCGATGGTGGTAGGGCTCGCCGCGAAACAGGATTTGGCCGCCATCCGGCCGGTAGATGCCGGCGAGCGTCTTGATCAGCGTCGACTTGCCGGCGCCATTCTCGCCGAGCAGCGCCAGGATCTCGCCCTTGTGCAGATCGAGCGACACGTCGGAGAGCGCGCGGGTGCCGCCGAACTCCTTGGTGATCGACTTGAACTCGATCAGTTTTTCCTCAGTCAAAAGCGTTCCTCCCGAGATCGCCAAATGATGTTATCGATAACATTTCTGAGCGTCAAGCGACAAATCAGGGCTCAGCGCTTAGCTGGTCTTGCCGTCGAGCAGGCGCATCATCTCAGCTGAATCCCTTGGCCCCAGCCCAGCCGCGCAGAGCAGGCGATGGATCTCGACCACCTGCCCGGTCATCGGCATCGGCGTCTTGGTTTTCAGCGCGAAGGACTGCAGCGAATCCAGATCCTTCAGCATATTATCGATGCGACCGGTCGGCGAAAAATCGCGGGCAGCGAATTTTGCCATGAACTCCTGCATGATGCTGGAATCAGCCCGCCCGCCCTTGAGTGCCGCGGGAATTGCCTTCGGGTCTACGCCGCCGGCTTCGGCAAGCTTCACGGCTTCGGCGACAGCCTGGAGCAGTACTGCGCAGAACAGCTGGTTGATCAGCTTGGTCGTCTGCCCTGCCCCACTTGGGCCCATGAGAGTGTAGTTGGTGCAGAGATGCCGCATCACCGTGCGCGCCTGTTCGAAGTCTTCAGTCTCGCCACCCGCCATGACGGTCAGCCTGCCGGCCAGCGCGCCGGGAACGCCGCCCGAAAGCGGGCAGTCGAGCCATTTCATGCCGGTCTCGGCAGACAGCTTCCCGGCCATCTGCGCGGTGTCGACAGGATCGATCGAAGACATGTCGATCAGCAGCTTTTCCGACGACCCCGCAGCCGCCGCACCACCGTCGCCAAACACCACCGAACGCACGATATCGGCATGGTTGAGACTGAGAATGACGAAGTCGTTCGCTCGCGTTGCCTCGGCGACCGACGCAGCGGCAGCCGCACCCTTTGCAGTCAGCGCTGCAACCTTGACCTTGTCCAGATCGAACACCGTCACGGCTAGCCCAGTCTCGATCAGGCGGGTGGCGATCGCCGATCCCATGATGCCAGCGCCGACAACGGCGACTTTTGTTGGTTGCGTCATTTCAACGTGCCTTTTTCCTTGATCCTGGCAGGGTCGACCCCAAGTGCACCCAGACCCTGCAACACTCTATCGGCAATCGTGTAGACAGGCGCGTCGATGTCCACTGTGACCACCAGCGGTTCGTCGCCTGGATGCTCCAGTGTGGCGAACTGGCTGTCGAGCAACGCCGGTGGAAAGAAGTGGCCGCGGCGCTCGGCGAGCCTGGCTTGCAGCAGCGAGCGCGACCCCTCCAGGAATACGAAAAACAGCGACTCGCCCGCCGCATCGCGAAGCCTATCGCGATAGGATTTCTTCAACGCGGAACAGCTGACGACTAGCCCGCGACCCTCCTCACGAGCCTGGCGCAAGGCTGCGCCAACCAGATCCAGCCAAGGCCAGCGATCGCCGTCTGCAAGCGGTATGCCCGCCGACATCTTTTCGACATTGCTGCGCGGATGCAGCGTATCGCCTTCAACGAAGGCACGGCCAAGCCGTGCGGCGATCTCGACGCCAACTTTGGTCTTGCCGCAGCCGCTGACACCCATCACGACGATGAGCACGGGTTCAAAGGCAGGTTGTGATGCCGCCATCGACATAGAGCGTGTGTCCATTGACAAAGGATGAGGCCGGTCCGGCCAGAAAGATCGCCGCGCCGACCAGTTCGCCGACATCGCCCCAACGACCCGCCGGTGTGCGGTTGGTCAGCCACGCCGAAAATTCGGGATTGTCGACCAGCGCCTGGTTGAGCGGCGTCTTGAAGTAACCCGGCGCGATGGAATTGATCTGCAAGCCATGCTTCGCCCAATCGGCACACATGCCGCGCGTCAGGTTGCGCACAGCGCCTTTCGTGGCCGTATAGGGCGCGATGTTCGTCCGTGCGAGTTCGCTCTGCACCGAGGCGATGTTGATGATCTTGCCGCGCCGCCGCGGGATCATGTGCCGGGCCACCGCTTGTCCCACGAAGAACACGCTGGAGATGTTGGTGCGCAAGAGTTCCTCCCATTTGTCAGCGGGGAAATCCTCGAGCGGCATTCGGAACTGCATGCCGGCATTGTTGATAAGGATATCGATGGCGCCGATCGTCGCCTCGATCTCCGCGACGCCGTTCGCCACCGCAGCATGATCGGTGACGTCGAAGACGGCGCTATGGACCTTGTGTCCCTTCGCTGTCAGTGCATCCGCAGCCGTTTTCATTTTTTCGGCGCCGCGTCCGTTGAGCACGATTTCGGCGCCGTACTGCGCCAACCCCTCGGCCAGCGCTAAGCCGATCCCCTGTCCCGAGCCGGTGACCAGCGCCCGCATGCCGGTCAAATCAAACAACGAACTGCCCAAACGCTCCTCCTGAGCAATGTTTCCTGAAGCGGCCGCGATTTCCAACGTACCTGCCGCCAGTCCCTATTGACATGAATGTTATCGATAACATAGTCAATTGGAAAATGCACAGGAGATGACGCCGTGACCGACATTTTGATGACAGGTCCCTATCCGGATTGGGACATGGGAGATCTTGAAGCGAAATATCGCGTCCATAAACTTTGGCAGTCCGAGGACAAGGACGCGCTGCTCTCAAGCCACGCCGGCGCCATCCGCGCCATCGCCACGCGCGGCGAGCTTGGCGCAAGTGCTGCGCTGATGGCGAAGCTGCCGCAGCTCGAGATAGTTTCCTGCTACGGCGTGGGCACCGACGCCATCGACCTTGCCTATGCCAGGGCGAACGGCATTCGTGTCACCAATACACCTGATGTTCTAACCGAGGACGTAGCCGATATCGGCATCGGGCTGCTGCTAGCCGTGGCGCGAAAAATCCCGCAGGCCGACGCCTACGTACGCGATGGAAGCTGGCGCAAGGGCAATATGAGGCTGGTCACGCGGGTCTGTGGAAAAAGGCTGGGCATTGTCGGCATGGGCCGCGTCGGTGCGGCGGTGGCGAAGCGCGCCGCTGCATTCGACTGCACGATTTCTTATTTCGACAACCGCAAGCGCGACGATCTTCCTTATACGTTCGTCAGCGATCTGCTCGAACTGGCGAGCGATAGCGAATTTCTGATCGTAACGCTCGCCGGCGGCGAAAGCACGAAACACATGATTAATGCGTCGATCCTGGCAGCGCTCGGAGCAGACGGTATCGTCATAAACATTTCGCGCGGCAGCACGATCGACGAGACGGCGTTGCTCGCGGCCCTGGAATCCAGTGCCATAAAGGGTGCCGGGCTCGACGTGTTCTGGAACGAACCAACCATCGACGAGCGCTTCCTGAAGCTTGCCAACGTTGTGCTGCAACCGCACCACGCCAGCGGCACGGTGGAGACCCGCAAGGCCATGGGTCAGCTCGTTCGCGACAATCTCGCCGCCCATTTCGGCGGACAGACCTTGCTGACACCGGTCGTCTGAGAGAGGATCACATCATGAAGTCGATCGTCATCCACGCCGCAAAAGACCTGCGGATCGAGGAGACCGATCCGGGCTCCCCTGGCGCTGGCCAGGTCGAGATTGCGATCGAAGCTGGCGGCATCTGCGGCTCGGACCTGCATTACTACAATCACGGCGGTTTTGGCGCGATCCGCCTGCGCGAACCGATGATCCTCGGCCACGAGGTCGCCGGCACGGTGAGGGCCATCGGCGGTGACGTTTCCGCGCTGGCCATCGGTGACCGCGTCGCGATCTCGCCTAGCCGACCCTGCAATGCCTGTCGCTACTGTCTGCAAGGCATGCAGAACCAGTGTCTCAACATGCGCTTCTACGGCAGCGCCATGCCGATGCCGCACATCCAGGGCGCCTTCCGCCAGCGCCTGGTCGCCGAGGCGTGGCAGTGCCACAGAATAGCCGACCACATCTCCATCAACGAAGCCGCGTTTGCGGAGCCCTTCGCGGTTACGCTGCATGCCATGAACCGCGCCGGCTCGCTGCTCGGCAAGCGGGTTCTGGTCACCGGCTGCGGGCCGATCGGCGCGCTTTGCATCCTCGCCGCACGAGCCCACGGTGCGCGCGAAATCGTCGCCACCGATGTCATGGAGGGCGTGCTGGCGAAGGCCCTGGAGATCGGCGCCGATCGCACCATCAACGTCGCGATAAACAGCGAAAAGCTCGCCGCCTACAATCTCGACAAGGGTAGTTTCGACATCATGTTCGAGGCCTCCGGCAATGAAGGCGCGGTGCGTGCAGGGCTCGATGTCCTGAAGCCGCGCGGCGTGCTCGTGCAGCTCGGTCTAGGCGGCGATCTGTCGATCCCGCAGAACCTCATCGTCGCGAAAGAGATCGAGATGCGGGGCACTTTCCGTTTTCACGAGGAATTTGCGCTCGCCGTCGACCTGATCAATCGCCGCCGGGTGGATGTCAAACCGCTACTGACGGGCATCTATCCTCTCGACGAGGCGGTCGCGGCTTTCGACATCGCCGGTGACCGAAACAAATCCATGAAGGTTCAGATCGCGTTCTGAATATGCTTCGGTTGCGCTGGAGGCGCATCGGCACATCGCCTTAAATCACGTCGGCGCCAACCGCCGCCAGCGCGGCGTGTGCCACATCGAAATCCTGCTCGCCGGTTCCCGAACCGACGCCGATGCCGCCCGCAAGGCGTCCGCCGAAGCGGATCGGCAAGCCCCCGGGCAAATTGGTCACGCCGCCCTGCGAAGCGATACCGGCTGAGAGCGCCGCTTCGAACGCCATGCCGCCGGTAGCGGCGTTTATTGACGCTGCGGTGCGCGCCTTCGCCTGCGCGGTACGCATGCTGAGGAACCGCGCGCCATCCATGCGCAGGCTGGCGAGGACTTCGCCGCTCGCATCGACGACCACGAGACATTGCGGCACGCCCATCGTGACGGCGCGCGCTGCTCCGGCTGCAACGGCTTTCAAAGCACCGTCATGCGTGAGGGTGATGGTCTCGCGAAACATCTCTATTGGGCTGCCCTTCGCTGCGTTCGAATCGATGCAGGAACTCAGGTGCTTTCGCGCTCGACGACGCGATAGCCAGTGAGCACGATTTCTTGGCCGTGTCGTTTCTCGTCGCCTCGGATCACCTGGATCAATCTGCGGGCGGCCTGTTGCCCGATCCCGTAGCAGTCGACATTCACGGTGGTGATGCCGGGATGGCAAAAGGCGGCTACCTCGTAGTCGCCGAAGCCGGCAATGGCGATGTCCTGCGGGATCCGCATGCCCCGGCGCTTGCATTCCATCAGTGCGCCGAAGGCCGAAAGATCCGAAACGCAGAGTACGGCTTGCGTGTCCGGCCAACGCTCCAGCATGCTGACGACGGCCTGGCCGCCCTGCTCGATGGATATCGGCGGCACGCCAAAGGAAACGAGGCGCCCAGTCGGCAGGCCGAGCTCCTCAATGGCTCTGACAAAGCCTTCGCGCCGCTGGCTGCCGCGCGTGTCGCGCGAGGTCGTGCCACCGATGTAACCGAATTTTCGGTAACCCTTCCTGGCGAGCGTCTTGACGAGAAGCCCCATCGCCTCCTCGTTGGAGAAACCAACCACTTGATCGATCGGCTTTACCGGCAACTCCCAGGTTTCGACTACTGGGATGCCGGCGCTTTTCAAAAGGCGGCGGGCGCGATCCGTGTGAGCGCCGCCGGTCAGGATGATGCCTTCCGGCCGCCGACGGAGCATCGCTTCGATTAGCTTTTCCTCCTTCTCGACCGTATAGTCGGTGTAGCCGAGCAGAAGCTGGAGCCCCGTGCTCTCCAGTTCATCCGTAATGCCGCGCGCCGTGTCGGCGAAGTTGGAGTTGTTGAGTGACGGAACCATCGCGGCAACAAATCCAGTCTTGCGCGAGGAAAGGCTGCCGGCCGACTGGTCAAGCACATAGCCGAGGTCGTTGACCGCGACCATGATCTTTTCCCGCGTCGCCTTGGAAACGCGACCGCCTTCCTTCAGGGCCCGCGAAACCGTCATGGTCGACACACCCGCCCGCAGCGCCACGTCGACCATCGTCGGAGCGTAGCTCTCGCTCGGTTTCGATGAGGCTGCCTTGGCCATCAGCGCTCTCTGCCGGCCGGCCGCGCCGGCCTGACAGAGGTAAGCGCCAGACACTCAGTCACTGGATTTGTCTGGCGTCCGGCCGCGTTCATGCACCACCTCTCAGAATCGGATCGACTCGATATGTTATCGATATCACCGAGAGCTGGCAACAACCGGGTCGTCATGTCCCCTTGGGGTTTCGGGTCTCTGGAGATTTCCCTCGCAATTCCAGACTGCCATTTATGCGACTTTCGAAGCACAAATCATGAACATGGGATGACGGGGTATTCGGTTCAAATTCGCCGCTGGCGTCAGCTTCGCGCCTCATGCACGAACCCGCTTCGCGGGAGTGTCGCCTGGTTCTGAGATGGCGCGGTATTCATAGGCCTTGAGCGGGTAGAGGCCGCGATCCGACCATGGAGTTTTGCTCCCGACTATCGGCCGGCTCTCCGAAGAGCCGGCAACACCGCGTCACGCCGCATTGGCGTTGATGCCGGGCTCGATCCCGTAGCGGGCGGCGGGTACTTTGAGCGAAAGGTTCGGCATCATTGTTCTCCGGGCGCTCTCGTATGCGTCCCAGTCGGCGACATTGGGAAGCGACGGGATGGTAATCCATTCACCTTGGTCGAAACCTGCGAGTGCAGCGTCAACCATTGCCTCGGCCTTCATGACGACTTCGCCGGGAAGATGGTCCAGTGACATGCCGGCCGTTTCCCAGAACTCGGTTGCCGTAGCCCCGGGAAGCACGGTTTGGACCCGGATGTTCCTTTCCCCGAGCTCCTTGTGAAGCGAGAGCCCGAGGGCGAGGACGAATGCCTTTGAGGCGCCGTAGACACCGTTCAGGATCTCGGGGGTAATGGCCAGAACGGATGCGAGGTTGATAATCGCCCCGCCACCTCTGCTCACAAGTGCCGGGGCAACAGCGTACGTCAACCGCATCAGTGCAGTAACGTTCAGGGCGATGATGTCGTCCATTCGGTCGACATCGGACGCGAGCAGTGGCTCTGTGGCGCCGATACCTGCATTGTTCACCAGCATCGTGATCCTGGTGTCCGTTCTGAGCAGCGTTTCGATGCGGCCGAGATCATTTCGGTCATTGAGATCCGCAGGCAGGACTTCGATCGTCCTACCGGTCTGACCGATAAGGCGGTTTGCCAGTTCGTCGAGACGCTCACGGCTACGAGCGATAAGGATCAGATCATAGCCTCGGCGTGCCAGCCGATCGGCGTAAATGGCGCCGATACCTGAAGACGCGCCTGTCACGACAGCTGTCCCGTTCGCAGAAATGCTCATGGTCGTTTGTCCTCTTGTTCCTTGCGCCAGCAATGGCGCCTGTTTTTGAAGCGAAGCAGTTACGAGAGACTTGTCACCAACGCCTGACCAGGCCGGTCGGTCGTTCAGAAGGCGTCGACGTCGATGACCGCCTTGGCGAAGATCGTTGGGGCTTCCTGGGGCAGATTGTGTCCGATGCCATAGTTGATGGTCCGGTGCTCATATCTGCCCGAGAATTTCTTGGAGTAGGAACCAGGCTCCGGGTGTGGGGCGCCATTGGCATCACCTTCGAGAGTGATGGCGGGCACAGTGATGACCGGACCCGCAGCGAGCCGGTTTTCCAGTTCGTCATATTCCGGCTCGCCCTCAGCGATGCCAAGACGCCAGCGATAGTTGTGGATCACAATCGCGACATGGTCCGGATTATCGAAGGCTGCCGCCGTGCGATTGAATGTGGCTTCGTCGAAGTCCCACCGCGGCGATGCGATCTGCCAGATCTGTTTTGCAAAATCGTGCCGATATTTTTCGTATCCTGCCTGCCCACGTTCGGTGGCAAAGTAATATTGGTACCACCAGGCAAGTTCAGCTTTGGGTGGCAACGGCATCCTGTTGGATTCACGGCTACCGATCAAATAGCCGCTGACGGACACGAGTGCCTTGCAACGTTCCGGCCAGAGCGCCGCAACGATGTTGGCCGTCCGCGCTCCCCAATCACATCCACCGAAAATCGCCGTCGGAATCTTTAATGAATCCATCAGAGCTATGACGTCGGCGGCGAGAGCCGCTTGCTGGCCATTCCGAAGTGTCGCAGATGACAGAAAGCGCGTGGTACCATAGCCGCGAAAGTAGGGGACGATCACGCGGTAACCGGCCGACGCCAACAATGGAGCGACATCGACGTAAGTGTGGATGTCATACGGCCAGCCATGGAGCAGCAAGACGGCCGGACCGTCGGCAGGCCCGTCCTCGGCATAACCGATGTTCAGCAGGCCGGCATCGATCTGTTTCAGTGCGCCGAATGAAGATTTCCCCGTAGGCATTGTCCCAGACGGGGCGGCCTTGCTGCAGGCGTCTGTCGTACCCATCGAGATCAATTGCACGGCAGCTACCGTGGCCGCTGCCGTGCCGAAGAAATTGCGGCGACGGTGGTCGATTGTTTCGGAGGCCCTGGTCATGTCCATTGCTCAATTCTCGCCGTTCACCGGATCATGCCCGGTCGATCGTCACATCGGTGACGTCGATGGTGATTGGCACGAATTCCTGGTTTGCAACGCCGTTGGCATCATGCAGAAGAACGCGCCTTCGCGTAGGAAATACGAATCCACCAAATCTCTTCGGGTCATACGTGTAGTGGGCAACAGGCGGGCTGCCGGTCACATCGGGCGAGTAGTCCATCCTCCGAAGCATGAACTTTTGGTCGTAGTAGAAGACCTGGTCGGCGTTGTGATTCGCGATGCTTTCCGGGAACTTGACGGCAAGCCGGCGCCAGGTGTTCCGCTCGTCTTCGGCCCACGGAGCGATTTCTGCCGCCTCCACGCCGGGATAGGTGAAGGCGAACGGCCCGGTGAAATAGTTCCACACGGCCGCACTCGTAAAATAGGCCACCTGGACCGCATCCCACGGCGTGCTGGCGTCGATGAAGCCAGTCGGAAATGATTTGCGGGGGTTGATGCGCTGCTCGACCAACCCACCTTCGAGTGTTGTGATCGCAACACGCTCAGGGTTGAGTTCCAGCAGCGACATACGGTCGGGCCCGGTGAAAGGCGCGAACGTAATGTGCTCACGGTGAGGATCAATTGTGACTGTCTGGTCCGAATAGACGTCCGGCCATCCCCTAGCTCCCCAGAAGGGGCCACCCAGCGACATCTGTGCGGTGATCTTGGTGATTTTGGCCCAGTTCTCCAATCCACCATGCGCATCGAGTACTGCCGTCAATAGCTTGTCCATTGGATGTTCCTTTGTTTTCGTTTTTCGGGTGACACGCAGCTGGCCGGGCTAGTTCGCAGGAGCGCTTGCCGCCTGTTCAATCAGGTGAGCCACCACCTTTGGGTGGGACACAAAAGGTACGTGGCTGGATTTGATCTCAGCCGTGGTTGCGCCCATGCGCTTGGCGTAGAACCGCTCCAGGTCTGGATTGATAGCTCTGTCCTGTTGGGCGACCAGGTACCACGACGGGATGGTCTTCCAAGCCGCCCCCGTTACCGACGAAGCGAACGCGCTGCCGATGATGGGTTTCTGCGCCGCTGCCATCACACTGGCTTCCTCTGCGGCAACATCCTTGGCGAAAAGATCGCGAAACTGCGCCTGGTCGATGGTAACGAAGCCCGCCGCATCGGTTCTGAGCGCGTGGCCGAGGGCGGATGGATACTTCTCTGTGTAGGCGCCTATTGCCTCGCCGGCTTCAGGCGCGAACGCCGCAATGTAGACGAGTGCCTTCACATTTGGGTTTCCGGCCGCGGCACCGGTGATCACGGCGCCCCCATAGGAGTGACCAACAGCGACCACGGGGCCCTTCTGAGCTCCGATCACCCGCTTGGTCGTCGCGACGTCCTCGGCAAGCGAGGTCAGCGCGTTCTGCACAGCGATGACGGTGTAGCCGTCGCGCTGCAGGATCGGAATGATGTGCTGCCAACCGGTGCCATCAGCAAAGGCGCCATGGACGAGCACGATCGTCGGTTTCGCCGGATCGAGAGCGACAAGGGTTTCAGTCGCCGCAACCGGATTGCTTGGCGGAGTCCCAACACTGCTGGCACCGGCGGGGCCGATGGCGATCAGCGTTGCGAGCGAGATCTGGGCGAAGCGGGTTTTGGTCACGGCAATGTTCTCCATGTGAAGGCGCGGCAATGATGGCCGGGCCGATTGGGCTGCGACGGTTGGTTTTCGGCACATGGCTTTTGCCGAATGGCCTCGGCCTCGCGGCGGGGGCCGGCGCGCACTGCGCGCCGGCTTTCTCACGTCAGTTGACGCAGGGATCGGAACGCTGCTCGCATTTCGGCGGAGAACAGTTGCGGTTCTTCCCACTGGGCAAAGTGGCCGCCCTTGTCGACGACGTTGAAGTAGATCAGCTTGTGATAGCTCCGCTCGGTCCAGCTTCGCGGTGCACGATAGATCTCGCCGGGGAAGATGGTGACGGCCGCAGGGATCGAGATATCCACGGCGTTGAAGTTGTTCGCGTTGTTCTCCCAGTAGAGTTGTGCCGAGGAGATCGCGCTGTTGGTGAGCCAGTAGAGCGTGATGTCGTCGAGCATCTCATCCTTGGTGAGCGAACGCTCAGGCTCGCCACCGCTGTAGGTCCACTGAGCGAACTTGTCGTACATCCAGGCGGCCAGGCCTGCCGGCGAATCTGACAGCCCATAGCCCACCGTTTGTGGACGGGTGGTCATCATGCTGCCGTAGGCGCCATTCTTCGCAAAGAACGTGTTGAGCTGGTCGTATGCTGCCTTTTCATCGGCAGCCAAACCATCCGGTGCCGGATCGCCGGCGCGCATGAATTTAGCAACTTCGGGTGGAACGGTCGCCGGCATGTTGACATGAATGCCGAGAAGACCCGCCGGTGCCTGATGGGCCATCTTATCGCAGACGACAGAGCCCCAATCGCCGCCCGCGGCGACGTAATGTTCGTATCCCAGGCGCCGCATCAAAACGTCCCAGGCCAGGCCGATTCGATCGGCATCCCAGCCAGGTTCAGTCGGTTGATCCGAGAACCCATAGCCGGGCATCGAAGGCAGAACCAGGTCGAACGCATCCTCGGCGGCCCCGCCGTGTGAGGTCGGGTCGGTGAGTGGGCCGATCACCTTCAGAAGCTCCAGAATCGAGCCCGGCCAGCCGTGCGTGATGATCAGCGGCAGCGCATTCGGATGCTTGGACTTGACGTGGATGAACTGGATGCGCAGGCCGTCGATCTCGGTGAGGAACATCGGCAGTGCGTTGAGCGTCTTCTCCACCTTGCGCCAGTTGTAGTCGGTCCCCCAGTACCGTACGAGCTTCTGCAGATTGGCCAGCTGCACGCCTTGGGATTCGTCCTGCACGGTTTCCTTGGCAGGCCACCTCGTTGCCCGCACGCGCCGGCGAAGGTCGACAAGTGCTTCTTCGGGGACATTGACCTGAAATGGATAGACTGCGCCTTCTTGTGAAGCCGCTGCCGGCTGCGCCGGAAGCAGACTGAACGTGCTTGTCGCGCCCAGCGTTGCAATGGACGCCGCTGCGGACAGGGAGAGAAAACCGCGCCGGGAGGGGGATGACAATGCAATCGCAGTGCCGGTTCTCGGCAAGGATAGATCAACGTCGCGATCCTGACCTGCGCGGACGCTGCCAGCGCCAGTATTCTGTGCACCTTCGTGCGGGTTCATGTTCTTCTCCTTCTGGGTTTGTCCGTTGCGCATCCGCAAAAATCGAAAGATTGATGCGGTCGCCGCAAGGTCAATAACGCCAGAAGGGGTCCTTCAAATATATTGTACCAACGTGTCGCCGATACTTTGGCATTGGCGGTGCGGCAGATGCGACTTTGAGCGGGTCCCGCCTCGACTCAACTTTGCCAAGTTGAGTCGGCAGCACTGTTGACCATCGCGCGAACCCGCACGAAGGAATGACAGATACGCCTGATCGTCTGCCGCTCGTTGGATAGAGCGGCCTTCAGTCGCGACAGAGCGCACAGCCGCATTGGGCGCGGCACTGGAGCCTATGCTGAGTATACGGATCTCGCTGCTGGCACTATCCCGGAGGCACGGGGTGTGGGAGCATGTGTCACTATTTCCAACGACCGGGGAATTGAGAATGCGAAGTGGCGTCCGGCCCTCATTCCCTGCCGCTCAGAGGCGCCGAGACAACTCTCAATGATTGATTCATCTGCCGACGGAGTCATCTTGGTCTCCTGAAGGCAGACGCCGTTCGTTGTTAAAGATACGCCGAGGCTAGCTGCATCCATATGAAGAGCATGACCGACTGGCGGTTGTCACGCCTTCGCCGGAAGCGCGGGGCGAAGCTTGGCGTTCATGTTCACCAGTTCGGCAAGCGAACGGGCTTTCATCTTCTGCATCATCCGGCCTCTATGGGCCTTCACGGTGATCTCGCTGATCCCAAGCTCGAAACCCACCTGTTTGTTCATCAGGCCGGAGACCACCAACGTCATGACCTCCCATTCGCGACGGCTTAGTGTTGATTGATCATCCCTGAGAGCTTGCAATTCGGCATCCCGATCCATCGTTTCGCGGCTGCGCTCGATAGCTTGGCTTATAGCGTCCAACAGCACGTCGTCGCTGAAAGGCTTCGTTAGAAATTCAGCCGCCCCCGCCTTCATCGCCTGGACGGTCATCGGTACATCGCCGTAGCCCGTTATGAAGATGATGGGCATATCGGCCCGATCGGCCGTAATTTGCTTCTGCAGTTCGAGACCATTTAGGTCAGGCAGGCTGACGTCCAGTATCAGACAATTCGGAACCGATACTCGTGGCCGTGCAAGAAATTCTTCTGCCGACGCGAATGTCTCCGCCGTCGAGCCTGTCAGATTGATCAGGGCCTCCAGCGATTCCCGCACCGAGACATCATCATCAACAATGAACACAATTGGTGCGGCATGCGGCATGGTTCGCCTCCATTCCTAGGTATGCCTCGAATTCATTTTCAAAATTGGCTCGTCGCGGCTGTCAGCTCGGTGGAAGCGCTACGTTCAGGGCCTCGAGAAGTGCCGTCTGTGTAAAAGGCTTTGACAGGCAATCTACCGCGCCGTCTTCGAGCGCGCGCGAACGAATTGCCTGATTTTCATGCGCAGTCATGAATACGATCGGAATATGCCGCTGGCGGCGTTTCAGTTCCTGTTGGAGCCCAAGGCCTGTCATTCCTGGCATAACTACGTCGAGAACCAGACAGTCAGTACGGTCAATCCAATCAGACGCTAGGAATTCTTCTGCCGATGAGAACGCCTGAACCGCAAAACCAAACTCCCTGAGCAAGTCGGGCAGCGACTCGCGAACGGACTCGTCATCATCGACGACCGACACGAGTGACTTCATTACCATCAATTGTTCCTCATGGCTTGCCCAACCTCAGCATCGGCGGAGGTCTGGATGTCGCCCAAGCGACTATCTCTCAGACGCTCGGACTTTCGAGGGATAGAAAATGAAAAGGTCGCGCCGGGTCCTTCATTCGGCGAGGCCCAGAGACGGCCTTGGTGGCTTTCGATGATGTGACGGCTGACTGACAGGCCGATCCCCATGCCATTCGCCTTCGTCGTGTAGAAGGCGTCGAAAAGTCTCTCGACCGCTTGAGGCTCGAAACCCATGCCTGTGTCCTGCACCGTAAGACTAACATGCTCGCTTTCGTCGCGGTCTGTTCTGATCAGCAATTGCCTCGGACGGTCATCAACGCTCTTCATTGCATCCGAAGCGTTCAGTAAAAGATTCAAAATGACTTGTTGGAGTTGAACGCGGTCGCCCGCGATCGGCGGAATGTCATCTTGAAATTCCGCACGGAGATTGACCCGGTTTCTTTGAAGGTCGTTCGACGACAGCGCGATCATCTCTCGGGCGGCTTCGTTCAGATCGACCGATTCCGTCAGAGCGTTCTTCCTGGCAAAGAGCGCGCGCAACCGTACGATCACATCCGATGCTCGTTTGCTATCGCGAAGTGTCCGCCGCGCCGTCTCGCGAGCCCCATCTACATTGGGAGGATCCGCGGCAAGCATCCTGAGACAAGTGCTTGCGTTGGTCATGATGCCTGAAAGAGGCTGATTAACTTCGTGAGCAATCGATGCAGTCAGGGCCCCGAGTGTCGTAGCCCTGGCTACATGCGCCAGCTCTGACCGAACCCTGCCGAGTGCTTCCTCTGAGAGCCGGCGCTCGGTCACATCCTGGACCGCACCGATGTACTCGAGCCGTCCATCTTCATCGCGGGTGCCATGAGCGACAACATGCAGAAACTTGACCGAGTGGTCGGGCATCAACAGTCGGCACTCATACTCAAAGTCGCTACCGGCGCCCCGAACCCGATCAATCATTTCGTTGAGAAGGTCGAGGTCATCCGGGTGGATGCGGGAACCGAGGAGTTGAATCGTTACGGGCACACGGTGTTCAAACTCGAAAATTCGATGAGCCTGCTCTGACCAGGTGATCTCGCTTGTCCCGACACGCCACGAGAAGCTCCCGGTCGAGCTGAGTTGCTGGGCCTTGGACAAGAAGGCCTCGCTCCGCTTCAGCGCGCTTTCGCTTCGGGCTCGTTCGACCGCGATGCTTGCGATTTGCGACAACTGGGCAATGAGTTCCTGTTGAAAGGCGGTAGGCAGACCTGGCTCGTATTGGTAGAAGGCCAAGGCACCCAAGGCCTTTTGGTCATGCGAAAGGATCGGCGACGACCAGCACGCCTTGATACCGTAGGACAGGGCTAGCTCACGCCATCCGTGTTTGTCCCATTGCATATCGGTTGCAATATCCGACACGATTACCTGCTTCTTCTCGGAAGCCGCCAAACCACAGGGCCCCGCTGCTCTATGCGCTGGCCTGCCATGCATAGTTTCGTTGTAGCCGGATGGAAGGGCAGGGCCGGCGCCGTGCTGCCACGTTGCTTCGTCCGGGCTGTAGAAAAGGATGCCGCAATGGCAGCCACTGGCCATCTCTTCGACCAGACCGCATAAAGCGTCGAGGACGACAGGGAGTGCGTAACCCCAAGCCACCATTTCGAGCAGCCGCTTTTCATGTGCCAGGAGAGTTTCTGCCCTGTGCTGATCGTTCTCACTGCGCGTTCGGGCCACAGCGATGCTGGCGATGTGGGTCAGCTTCTGCATGAGCGACTGATGGAAGGCGGTGGGTAGACCGCCATCAGGTCTATAGATTGCAAAGGTTCCGAGTGCCTCACCCGTTGCGGCGATAATCGGCGTCGACCAGCAGGATTTCAAACCATGGGCCAGGGCGAGTGCCTGCCAGTCTGTTCCGTTCCATCTAGCGTCCGTCGCGACATCCGAAACAATAACCTGGATATTTTCACAGACTGCCATCCCACACGGACCGGCTTTCGAACTGACAGTCTTGCCTTCAAGGGCACTGCTATACGTGATTGGCAGTCCAGGACCGATCGAGCGCTCAACTTTCACGCCTGCGCGATCGAGGAGCAGAACGCCGCTGACGCAACCGTTGGCCATCTTGTCGAGCAGTAGGCACAATTCATCCAGAACGACCGGAAGTGGGTTTGCGGATGCGACCATCTCGAGCAAGCGCTTTTCGCCGGAGAGCAACGCCTCCGCACATCTGCGGTCGTCGATGTCGGTCTGGAGGAGATACCAAAGGACAATTCGCCCTTCAGCGTCTCGCAAGGGGAAACCCCGTGAATGAAACCAGCGGTACTTCCCATCTGCACGGCGTAGCCGTGCTTCATGATCGTAGGGCTCGCCAGTCCGGACGCACTCCATCCATTTGACAAGCACAGCCGGCCGATCGTCAGGATGGAAGGCTTTGCCGAGGGGCCGGTCCTTCATCTTCATCTCTTCGAGCGTAACGCCGATGTAATCGAGCATGTACTGGTTGGCGTGCTCGAATTGGCCGTCCGCGGACATGAGCGTAACGATCGCCGGCAGACCGTCGACGATCACACGAAATTGGGTCTCTTGTACGCGCAGTGCTTCCTCTGCGGCCTTTCGATCCTCGACATCTGTGTTTATTCCGCACCATTTGACGACCTCGCCATTGTCATTGACCAGCGGGCAAGTTCGAAAATGGAACCAGCGGAACGCGCCGTCGAAGCGCCGCAACCGAGCCTCCAAATCTCCTGGCGCACCAGAAGCGAGGATAGTTGCCCAGCGGTCGGTCAGGCCTCGCCGGTCATCCGGGTGTATGGCAACTTGCCAACCCTGGCCGCGTGCTTCGTCAGGTGAAAGACCGGTGTACTCGCACCAGCGTTGATTGACAAAGTCGGTGGATCCGTTCGGGAGCGCGCTCCAAACCAATCCGGGAAGAGCATCGACGAAGCGGCCGAGTTCGTTCTCCATATCGTCCTTTCGCGACCATCCGTGAAAGTCGCCAGCGCGAAGATGCGCCACATGACCTGTGGAGTCGATGATGCTTAGGTGTTGGTTTGGGAGCTGTTTCCCGAACCGACGCGCTTCCTCCCTGTGACAATTTGGTCGCCATTGCCTCACGAGGCAGTCGCCAGGTCGTCTCAGTGACGTGACGTCAAATCCGTTGCAGGCGTCAGCTGGGGGCGTCGGATACGCCGATGCCAAAGTATCGGCGACACGTTAGTCCAATAGATTCTCGATCACAATCCACCGCATCTGGAAAACACATTTGGCTTTGACCGGACAAATGGAAAAACGTCTGTTTCAGCGAGGATTTGATCATGACACAACCAGGAAAAGCTATGTACACCGCCAAGACCCACACTGAGGGGGGTCGTGAACGCGGCTCTGCTCGCAGCTCCGATGGTCGCTTGGACATCAAGCTTTCGACCCCCGGCGGCCCCGGTTCGGGTACTAACCCGGAGCAGCTGTTCGCAGCCGGCTGGTCGGCATGCTTCGAGGGTGCAATGGGAATTGCTGCCCGCAAGATGAAGGTCGACCTTCCGGCTGACCTGGCCATCGATGCTGAGGTGGATCTTTGCCTGGAGAACGGCTCCTATTCCCTTCAAGCCCGGCTCAATGTGAGCCTGCCCGGTTTGGAGCGCGACGTCGCCCAAGCCTTGGCGGATGCGGCTCATCAGACATGCCCATACTCCAAAGCCACCCGCGGAAACATCGACGTCATCATCACCGTGGTTGAGCCTGGTCTCACGAACACTCACGCAGCGACGCAGCCTTCGGCCGGCTCGGCTGCAGGCGACTTTCGCTCAGTCTGAACATTACAGCAGCTATCGATGGGATAGCTGCGCAACCCAGGAGAAGGACTACACCATGAATATCAAAGCGATCTGTCTCGGTGTTTTTGCCGTCTGCAGTCTCGGGAGCATGGCAGTTGCCGGCGCGCTTGATGTCGTCGACAACATCGCGCCATTCTACACCGATGCCTCGATGAAGACCCTGAAGCCCATGCCCGAGTTCAAGGCGATCTTCATGGCCAAGCCAAAGCCCATGCGCGAAATGATCATGCGCGAATGCAACGACGCGGCAATGAGCAAGCCCTACGCCGAGTTCTGCGCCGACGTGAATTCCCTCCGCGGAATGCAGTAGGTCATTCCCGGCGCCGCGCAGTTTGACGACGATGGTGGGCAAATTGCCCTCATCACAATGGCTCTCAGCTTCCGCCGGCAACAGCGTAATGCCAGCGGTGACCGATGCCGGCCCAGACTCCCCGGGCCGCTCCTCCCCCTGCCTCCAGGCGAGCAGGCCGGCATCGGTCGATCATAAAGAGGGTTCCGTAGGTGCGCGACATCCTTGACGAACATTCGAAACCCGCCGTTGGCTTCGTGCAGAGCGAATGCCATGGTTCCGCGACAAAAAGGCAGCGCAAGCTGGTGATGGTGGAGCGTCAATACTATTGGAGTAGCGTTGGCGGGGTCACACGATTTGGACTAACATTGGCTGCTGGGCTCGGACTAGGTCAAAACGTCCACTATCGTTTTTCGGGCGCCAGGAGCGGCCAGTCAGCTTTCGGTCCAAAGGCTGCCGGCCGCAATGCGCCCATCCCTGCCGTTCCCAGCTGTTCTCAACGAACCCAGAACCTGCCGTCCGTTCAGGCGAGCTAGAACAAAGTGTTGTGCCCACTTGATCGCAAGGACGACTCCCTGCAAATCATCTCAATGGTGGAAAAGGAGCCCAGCCCCGAAATCGCGCGCGGTTCGAGTCCAGCATCGCGGGGGCCGGCCGGTGCCTATATCGAAGGTGAACTCGGCGCGCTCTATCTGCTTGCGCTGCTGACGGGCAATCGGTCACCTGGCTTGCCTGACGCCCGGGTCGTCAGCGTTCGGTTCCAGGGCACGGAGCAGGGATTCAAGCTCGATGACCTGATAGTTTCGGGCGTGGGATCGGCGGGCGACTTCATCCTCGAAATCCAGTCGAAGCGGGATATCACCTTCTCGCCTGGCGATAGCGTCTATCAGGATGTCGCGTCGCAAATCGCGCGGAGCGTGGTGGGTTCTGTACCGGAAGACCGGCATCTTCTCGGCATCGCGACTCAGCGGACCAGCCGCAAGATTTCAGGCGCCTATCAGGATGTGCTCAGGTGGGCGCGAACGGCGGACAGCGCGATAGCGTTCTTCAGCCGCATCGACGCCAAAGGCGTCGCGAGCAAGGACATGCGCGACTTCGTCGCGACGACGCGAAAGCATTTGATCGCCGGCGGCATCGCTGACGATGACCAGGCGATCTGGTCGCTTTTGCGGCGAATGCTCATCCTCGAGTTCGATTTCGAAGCGACGGCGCCGATTGCCCGGACCCATGGTCTGGCGCTCGCGCGGGTGGCGCTGGCAGACGAGGATGTCGCCCGTGCCGAGGCGCTATGGAGCCGACTGACCGACCTGTCGATCAAGACCGGGACCACTGGCGGTAAAATTGATCGAGATAGTCTCAGGGCGGATCTCGCCGAGGCAGGGTTTCGGCTTGCCGGGGACCGGGATTATGGGCCGGCACGCGCTAGGCTCGCCGAACTCGCGCAGAATACGCTTGCCCATATCGGGACAAGCGTGGCGGGTGTGAGCTTGCCGCGATTGGAAGCTGTCGCTGCCGTGGACGATGCATCCGAAGCGCATCGATTCATCGAAATCCGTGGAGATTCCGGTGTCGGCAAATCCTGGGTTCTTCGGCATGTCGCCGAACGCGTGGCGCGCCAGGCACCGATCATCGTGCTTGATCGCGACGCGACGCCGGCAGGCGGCTGGCTGCCGTTTTCCCATACTCTCGCCATCCCGGGTTCGGCGGTCGAGTTCCTGACCGATCTGGCCGCGAGCGGCGGCCCGACGCTCTTCATCGACGGCATCGACATGTTCGACGATCGCGGGCGCCAGCGCACGATCATCGAGCTCATGCGGGCGGCGAGCGCGATCCCTGGCTTCACTGTAATCGCAACCATGCGCACGGTCGGACATGGCGATGTCGACCCTTGGCTCGACGAAGGGATAGTTGCCCTCCTGGGCGGCGCGCACCGCGTAAGCGTCGGACCCCTGTCGGAAGATGAAGTTGCGATACTAGTCGATCAGGCTCCGAATCTCAGGTTGCTGCTCGACCCCGAGCATCCCGCCGCTGGTCTTGCACGAAATCTTTATCGGCTGTCCCGGCTGCTGACGGTGCCGAGCGCGACGGAGGTTCGCACTGAAGCGGCAATGGCTGACCTGTGGTGGAAGAGAGCGGATGGCACGCCTGCTCCCGAGGTGCGCGCAGCGCAGCGGTTGCTGGCCGCACTCGCTGCCAGTGCCTTGAAGGGAGAACATGGCATCGATCTGACCGAGGATTCTTTTGCTCGGTCGCATTTGCTCGGGACGCTGACGCTCAAGGAAGTGCGTCGCGACCGGCTCGATTTCTATCACGACGTGCTGCGCGACTGGGCGATCGGGAACTACATCGCAGAGGATCCGAGCCGTCTGACCGAGCTCGATCTGAGTGTGCCGGTTTCTCCGCGCGTTGCGCGCGGTATTGAGATCGCCGGCCGCCTCGCGCTGGAGAAAGGGACAAATTACAGCGTCTGGACCGATCTGCTCGCGCATCTGTCCCCGCAAGAGGCGCACGGATCATGGCGGCGCCAGGCGATCCTCGCCTTGCCGCGGTCGGAGGCCGGCTTCGAACTGCTCGAAAAGTGCAGCGCTAGTCTATTGGCAGACGGCGCAGCTCTCCTTATCGAATTGTGCACGGCAATCGCGGCGGCTGAGACCGTGGCGACGGCCGACTTGATGACGATGCCGGACGGCTCCAAGGTCAATCTGCCGCGTTCGTACCGTACAAGTATTACCGGGTCGGCAGTTCTGGTCCTGCGCTGGGTGGTGGCGCACGCTGTCGAGATTCCAATGTCGGCGATCGGCGCGGTGGTAGAACTGGTCCAAATACAGGTCTATTTCCTCAAGCACCTTCGACCGTTCGCCGAGCAGACGGCCATCATGCTGTTCGGCTGGCTGCGTCAGCTTGATGTTCGCGACGCCGAGGTGACGATCCCCGGAGAGCGAAGCCTCGGCCGGGCGGCGAGCGACGCGTCGCGTAGCACGATAGAGCAGTTGCGCCTGATTGCGGTCTTGCTTGGCGAATTCGCGCCCGATCAACTGAAGACCTATTTAAGGGAGATCGGCGCCGAGAGGGACAGCTACAAGGTCAAGGCGATCCGGCCATTTTCCAAGATGATTGCGCCGGTTGCGCCGGCCGAGCTTGCGGACCTCGTGCTGTCGAGCCTCATTGAGAAGCGGGATCGGCGCGGCCGCGGTGACCGCTCGATGGGCCGAGCCTTCACCTTCGCCGACAGCGACTATCTGCCGGCCTCGCCAGCGCAGCCGCCATTCCTCGATCTGTTGGAGTCCGGTGCGACCGAAGGGTTGAGACTGATTCGGACGCTGGTCGCGGAAGCGATTGCGTTCAACGCCAACGGGCTTGTGTCGGAAGACGACGGCTACACTGTCGATCTCGGCCATGGCCCGCGCTTCTTTCCCTGGGCTTCGAGCTACTTGTGGTCTCGCGATCAGAGCCACGAATATTCGGCGGCCTCCGGACTGAAGGCCCTCGAGGCGTGGAGCCAGCAGCGCCTCGACGACGGTGTACCCGTCGATGAAGTGCTCACCGACATCCTTGGACCCGAAGGCAGCTGTGCGGCCTATCTGCTGGTCGCAATCGACGTACTGCTGTCGCATTTCAGTGTCGGTCGTGACGTTCTCGCGCCGTTTATCGCAGCCCCTGAGCTGCTGTCTGCCGACCGCGCGCGGCAGACCCATGATCAAATCGGGTCGGGAATTGATTTCCCTATCGGGAAAGAGCCGGATGGAAAGGTCAAACTCGCCGACTTGAAAGCCCGCCCGTCACGGGGGGCGTCCTTGCTTGACATCGTCCCCAATTATATGGGCGACGATACCATTGCGAACCGTCTGCGTGAGCAACTGGGCGCCGCGATCGAGAACTTGGAGCCCTATGAGCCTTATTCGAACTGGGGCGATACGCGGTTCATCGCCCGCTGTGCCAACAACATGCTTCAACGGTCGAAGTGGACAGACATCGGGGAGGGGAAGCTGGCCTATCAGCCGCCGGCGGATGAGGCCGCCCATCTTGCGGCGATGGAGAAAACGCGGGGCGAGTTCCTGCGATCGAGCGAAATCGAGGCGCGCGTCAGTCTGGCTATGAGTGGAGAAGGCGAACACGCCAACGCCTCAACGGCACGCGATGCGGTCGAGTATGCGGAGGGCGATCTTCCCGACGACAGTGATACCGATGCTCTCAAATCGCGCTCGACGAGGCTGGTCACGACTGCCCTGCTGGTAGCACGCGATGGGGATGACGATCTGCTCGTGACGCACGAGAAATGGGTTCGTCAGGTCATCTCGATCGCGTTGGAAGAGCAGTCCGATCGCGGGGGTGGTTCGCAGCATACGCTGCGCTTCAACCGCCCGGCGATCGCGACGCTTGCGCTGATCCATGTCTGGGGGCGCAAGGGGAGCAAAGCGGACCGAGATGCGCTGATCCGGCTCGCGACCCGCAAGGACCGCAGCGCCGCGCCGGCCTTTTCCGCCGGCCTTGCGCGGATCCTCGAGATCGAGCCCAGGCTCTTCAAAGCGGCGATGCGCGTAGCCTTCGCAAGCACGACCTGGCGCTGGAAGAGCTATCAGGAGGAGGACGACGCCGAGCATGCGCGTTTCGAAGCAGAGCGGGCCGCGGCAATCGATGCAGCGGTCGCAGCCGAGGTCGCCTGGCTGGATGGCGGCGCCGAATCTGCGTGGCCGACATGGCCCAAGGAGCGTCCACATCTGCGCCGCGGCTCGCGCATTCGCGTTCCTGGACCAGTCCCACCGGCACAGTTCGACGAAGACGAGGCGATCGAGATCGTCCACGTCGACAGCGCGGCTGCGGCGCAGTGGCTGGCGATGATGCAGGCCACGCCTAAGGGATCGATCGGCTGGCGGCAGGAGGTGGTCGCGGCCTATGCTGACTGGACCGCGCGGATGAACGGGTTGGGGCTGTCGGTTGATACCGAGATCGACCGCGATCCCCACGACTGGAACCTGCACTATTATGCGCTGTTCGCCGAGCGGCTACTCGACGGCACGCCTATGTCGTTCGATTCCGATCTGAAGCTCGTGACCGATTTGCCAGACGAGCCCTTCTGCGAGGTCGCGCAGACGGTCATGCATGCGGCCGACGCGCTCTATTTCAATGATCTCCAACGTACCGCTTCTCGGCCTGCCGATCTGCGCGCCAAGCTGGTGGAGCGGGTGATCGCGCTCAGGCGGTGGGAATATGCCGGCGATCCGGCCAGCTCGCGGATCGACATAGAAAGTGGCGGCATCATCGCGAAGATGCTCCTCAATACCCACGATCCATTTAACGGGACGCATAGCTATCTCCCGCCATTTCTCTTCGACCGCGTCGACCCGCTGCTAGCCACAATGCGCCCCCTACTGAGGGGCGGCCCGACCGTGTTCGTGGCGCTTTGCACTATGAAGCTGCTCCTCGTTGCGCCGCGGGCGCGACACCTCGACTTTGTCCTCGATGCCGTGGAGGCCTGGTTCGATCGCACCCGCGCGGCGGGCCTGTGGATCACCGCTGGCATCGGTGGTCGCGTCGTGCGCTGGTTCGATGCCGTGTTCGCCGAACAACCGAGCCTGCTGATCCCGGCGCATCCCGCACGGGGCCGGATCGACCGCGCGCTGGGCAATCTGATCGGGGTTGGCGTCGCCGAGGCGCATGAGCTGGAGTTGCGGGTGGAAGCGGCCGCGGGCGACCCACAGGCATCGGTCGCGCATCTGGATGGGAGAAGCTGAGTAGGTCCTCCTACGCGATCGGCGCGCAAGGCGAAATCGCGGGACATCAAGCATCGGCTCAAACAGCTCGGCCAGCGGAGGGTGACTCGGATTGCAGATTAGCGTTCGCGCCGGCCAATGTGTAAATGGAAGCGAAATATCTTGCGTTGGGGTAGATATTACTCCGCCCGCATAATTCCTGACTATCTTTCGCTGTGCCAAGGCTGAGCTTGTGGATATTCTCGACTCACAGATCAATGCGCCAAGCAAGTGGCAAACCTTCGAGGACCTGTCTTGCGCCTTGTTCGCGGAAGTATGGAGGGATCCAACCGCGCAGAAGAACGGCCGGATCGGCCAACCGCAGCACGGCGTCGACGTATACGGCTCGCCCGAATGGAAGCCGGGTACATACTTTGGTGTTCAATGCAAAGGCAAGGACCAAGGCTTTGGCGGAAAGCCAACTAAGGCCGAGTTCGATATCGAGCTCGCCAAAGCAGAGGCGTTCGCACCACCCCTCGGGAAATGGTATTTTGCGACGACTGCCGAGGTCGATGCGGATCTCCAGGAGCACGCCCGCACTGTCTCCGCGGCTCGGGTTGCCGTCGGCAAGTTCGAGGTAGATATCCTTGGCTGGGGTGCTCTCAAGGCCTTGCTGGCAAAGCATCCATCGGTCATCCGCCAATTTTACCCTGAACTTGCGGCAGGCGCCGCCGATCTCGAGCGTGTTGCCGAGGCCGCCGAGGCCGCCTTGGGATCAATCGAGGACCGCTTGCGCCGCGGCAGTGAAAGTCTCCAACTGCCCCGGTCGGATCTCGTTGCGCGCGCGTCGGTCTACCTTGCTGAGCATAATATCGTCCGCGTCACCGGTGAGGGCGGAGGTGGCAAGTCGGCTATCCTGAAGCGCCTGGCACTTGAGCATTTGGGTCCGCTTTTTGTTCTGAAAGACAATAGGGTTCGGGCAGGCTCGCTCGCCGAATATCTGGTGCAACTCGGGGTCGGCGAGACACCTACAAAGCTGTTCGAGCGCCTCGGGCGCGGTGGCAATCTGCTGGTCCTGATCGACGGGGCCGACCGACTCCTGCTCTCGGAGAGGCGCGGGGTCGTGACCGACCTGCTGGCGCTCGCGGCACGTTATCTGGATGCCGGAAATTGGCGGATGATTACTTCCGCTCGCGCATATCAAGACCGGGACCTGGTGCTCGCCGCGCTCGATGACGCGGGGATCAGCGAGTCAGCGAGCCTTCCGGTCGATGCGATAGACAAGGAGGATTGTGAAGCAGTTGCGGAAGCGTTTCCGGCCTTTGCATCTTTACTCAGACGGAATGATCTTGCCCAGCAGAACCGGCGGCTCTTTCTTCTTCGCGAGCTTTTAAAGCTCGACGTACCGCCCGAGGGGCGTATCACCGAAATGGATCTAGCAGGAAAATGGGCTAATGCAGATCAGAACGATGCCCGCTTAACCGCTTGCCGGACCAAGTCTCTGTCGCAGATGGGGCGGTGGCTTGTCGAAAATCCGACGCGCGCGCCTGGGAGATCCGTTTTCGATCCGGAAGGAGCGCTCTGCCTCATAAGCGAAGGCACGCTGGTTTCAGACCCTCGTGCCGACGCAATCACGCTTGCTTTTGACGTACACGAGGATTGGCTCATCGCCCGTGGTCTGCTGCCCGATTGCGACCGGCTTAGCGAACGTTTGCGCGACAGCGGTGAGCCGTTGTGGTGGCTTCGAGCGGTTAGGCTCCTCGGACAATTGTGTCTCGAGCAAGGCCACTATGTCCGTTGGCGCGAAGTGTATGCGGCACTCGAAGCCGACACCTCAATAGATCCTGCCTGGGCTCGGGCCTGGCTCGTCGCGCCGCTCTATACCGAAGCCTCTAGCGCAATCCTTGACGATCTCGGTTCCGCACTCGAAGCCGACGACTTCCGGCTGATCCGCCGTCTTCTTGACACGCTCCTCGTATCCGAGACAAGGCTAGACGAAACGCTCCTACACTCGCCTGGCCTTGCCCATTTTAGCGAAAGCCAACGCTACGCGATCGCAAGCTATGGCAAGCAGCCGGTGTGGCGAAGCTGGGTTCCATTTTTACGTTGGTCGCTGCCGAAATGGTCCAATTGGCCGAAGAGTCTTGTTCCTCAGCTTGCCGAGACTGCGCGCGTTTTCTGCCGAGCAACGCTCAACATCCCGAACGCTCATAGCCAGGCCATAGGACAGCTAATACGCCCCTGGCTGGATGAGATCGAGGAATGCCGTCACCTGCTCGGTTGGAGCGATAGACGTGAGCCTTTCGGGATCGATTTGCCGGACCGCGACGCTTGGAAGCTAATCGAAGAGAAACTTCGGGAGGCTCTGATATTCTGCGCTGAGTCAGACGCACGCGGTGTCGAAGCCTATCTCTCGCGTCTGGCTAATGATCGGCGCCTCGGCAGCCCGCGACGCAAGTTGCTGAAATCCCCTGGTTTCCTGCCAGGTAAGTTTCCAGCCACGTGGGCCAAGCTTTGCGCCTGCCATTATCTGCCGCCGCGACGCCGCTCGCGTAACGATCAGTCGATCCTCGGGCGTGAGCTATTTAGTTTTTCCGACGCTCATAGCGCGGGGCTCCCTGACGGTCAGAGTTGCTACCCGCCTGGCCCTTCACGCGCGGGTTTCCTTGAGTTGTTCGAGGCCGACGAAGTATTGGCGCTGGATCTTTTCCATCGAATCGAACGGCGAGCCTCGGTCTTCTGGCGCTGGTACGCCCGCTGCCGCGACGGGGAACAACCGCTTGCGCTGACGCTCAAAATCGATGGGCATACCATCGCTCTCTGGGGTGACGAGACCGTTTACCGCTGGTCCCGAGCCGTACTCGGATCAAACATCCTGGGTTCGATGCATCTCGCGCTCGATGAATGGATGCATCGGCAAGCATCCAACGGACGGGATGTCGGCGACCTTATTAGGCTCGCTCTCCAGCCCAACGGTCTGGTGGCGACGGCGGGTCCGTGTATTTCTCTCCTCAAGGCGCATGTAAACACGCCGGGTGCGATTGATCACGCTGCGCCATTTCTCGGGACGCCACGGTTCTGGAACTACGACATTCGCAAGCATATCGACGACCAACAACCGACGCATCGCATAAGCTACAGTTTCTCAGAGCGTGACCACCATTTCGATCAGGTCGAGGCGATCTTCGAGCGACATAAGGCGCAGTCGCCGATGTCGCACACGTTGATGCTTCCATTTCGCCTGAAGGCGGGCGAGACAGTCCAAGCCGAGTTCGACGCCTTGCGTGGCACGTGGAGTTTGGAGGATCTCGCCGAAGATGAGCGACAGCCGGCCGATTCATCCTGGGTCGCGGCGAACGGTGAGCGGTTCGCACGCATCCTCTCCGACAGCGACCAGAATCAGGTCGAGATCAGCTACAATGAGGCCAAGCAGCGTATCGAAGCCCATATCAATCCTCCGGCCGAGCAGCTCAAGATTATCGAGGCTGCAGAAGAAAACCGCCGCAGAATGGGACAGGTAAACCGGTTGGCGATGTGGGCAATCCACTCGCGCGAGAAAGGTGGTGTCGAGGAAGGCTTGACCCTCGACGAGGCTATCGAACTAGCTGATCAAGTGATGGCCGAACCGCCCGAGGATGCCGATGATGGCGGATTCGGATTGGCCCGAAAGATGACCTCCTTCGCCATTGTTGGAGCAGCAGCAATTGTCGTCGCAAGGGCCGACATGGCGTTTCTCGACGCAAGGCTCGAATGGGCTCGCGAACGGCTTGAGGCGGGTTGTCAGAATCGGCGCTCGCCAGCAGAAGAACACTTTACTGTTGATGAGGCGCTACTCAGCTTCGACCCTCAGGATATCGGAGCATGGGGGCTCGCCGCCTATGCCTGCCGCCAGCGCAACGACACCATCGAGCGGCGTGTCCTCGAACTTGCCGTCGATCGGCTGCATGGCCTTCAAAAGGCAGTACTCGATGGACTTCTCTGGGACGCAAATCCGGACTTTGCTCGCCGGGTGACCTTTGCCGCGCTGGATGTGTGCGTGATCGACATCGGTCATTTCTGGTTTGAGGGCAGCCAGGAAAAGGCTGCGAGACGCATGGCGACGAGGCGATTGAAGATTATCAAACGCGCTGCAAAGCCATGTCCGACGAGCCGAGTTCCAGACCTTCCGCCAGCACCCTATCGGTCTCAGTGGATACGCGGTCGCAAATGGTATCATCCGCCGCGCCGCATTCGGCTGATCTCGCCTGTCGTGCTCGACTGGGGACGCGTGGCGGAAATTCTAACCCGCCTCGACTGGCGTCGCCTTACGAGCGAGGCAACGGGGCGCGACGCTTTCGCGGCCTATTTGAAGGGCCTCGTCGAATGGACACGGGGCTATTCGGAAGGCGAGGAGCCGCGGCAGCACGACCGCCGCTATCCCTTCGAATGGGCTCACAAGATGGCGCGCGAGGTCGGGCGCTTTGCGGCCTTCCACGGCGATGGGGCGATCTGGAACAGTCTGACCCGGTTTGAAGAAAGAGATCACGGCCGGGAACTCGTCGGCAACTATATGGAGGCGATCGCCCACGAACTAATGGTCAGCGAGCGGAGGCCCGACGCACGCTTCTGGTCCGCGTGGAAGCCCGCGGCGGAATGGGTCATGGCGACGGCCGTTCCATCTCGGCAAACCAATTATGATTCACTCGACAATTGCGTGGAGGCTGCAGGGTTCGTGGGCCCTTGGTCGACTCCAATTCCGCCCGGTTGGCTACATCTCTCGGATCTCCTGGAATGGATTGACACCTGGCAGCAAGCGACGCTTCATCTCCGCCGAGCGGCGTGGCTATCACTGCGTGTGGTTGAGCGGATGTCGTTGGACGAACGCGCTTCCACCTACACGCGATGGCTCGCCCGTCTTGTCGAGACGCATGGCCGCGATCCGAAATTCTGGCAATATGAAGATCTTGGCGACCGCGCGGCCGCATTGGCGAAGCCGTTGGCCGATCATGCGGCCAGCGACAAATCCGAGATGCGGCGCATATTGGCCATTATAGCCGATGCTGGTTCGAACGCTGCGCTTGCGATTGTCCCACTGTTTGTGCAGCGGAAGGGCCTCTAGCAAGGTCGCTAAACATTTTCATCCGGGCTTCCCTAGCCTGGTAGATGTCGCCTGCTACTCTATCCGAAACCGAGCCGTGCTAAGCTTAGACCTGAGATGCTTTAACGGGTATAGTTCAGTCGGACTGACCGTCGTTCGGCATCGGCCTGGGAAAGGTTGGACGCGGGGCTTTCGAGCAAGCGGAACAGCGCCTCATCGCGCAAAGCGCGCGCGGCTCTCGATTCCGGAAATCGATGCCCTCGCCGAGGGGTTTGCACATGGCACCATCCAGCTCAACGACCTCCTGCACGGGCTGCTGAAGTAATGGGACAGGCCAAACAAAAGAAGAGCCGCTACCAGCAACTGCTGGAGGACAACCCGCTGTGCTGCCTTTGTGGAGGCGTGACCAAGTCGTCCACGGTCGACCACATCCCGCCTCAGGCGTGCTTCCCGCGTGGGTTCTTCCCGGAGGGTTTTGAGTTCCCCGCGTGTGAGGCCTGCAACGGCTCGACCAAAACGGAGGACCAGATATTCGGCTACTACATGCAGATGGGAAACCCCGACCTGTTCACCAAAGACTTGTGGTCGATGTGGCGACTGCAGGATGGCATCAAGAACAACTATCCGGCCGCGCTCCTGAACACCAAGCTCAGCAATCAGGCTAAGGCGGCGGCGCTGGCTGATATGGGGATTCATGTGCCAGCGGACGCCGATTTGTCGAACATGCCGCTGGCTGGTGTGCCTGCAGAGTTTCCTGCGGCGGCCACCAATATCGGGCGAAAGATGGCGTGTGCGATCTACTACAAGGAAACGGGCGGCAAGTTCCTTACGAAGAAGCACTACATCTGGACCGCAACGGTTCACAGCGGCCATCCGCGCGCGTCGCAGCTAACCGACTACGTGAATAGGATGTTGCCTGAAAAAGCGGTTGGCGACCGGGGCAACATCAAGGATTACGGCAGGCGGTTCGGTTACCGTTACGGGTACAAGGAGAAGGAGGACTTTATGATCTCCACCTCCCAGTTCGGAGTCGGGTTCATCACGATCTTTACCAGTGGCATCCTTAAGGAGGGCAAAGAGCGGATACCACCCGAGGAGCTTCAGACCATTTTCCCGACGCCCAAAGAGCGGGCAGCTGCCGCTGATGCAAAGGAAGCGGAGAAGTCCGCAGCTGCCCCAAAGGCTTGATGAGCCTAGTCCTCTACGCTGACGCTCACTTTGCCCGGTCCGTCCTCAATATGTCGGCGTATGACCTGCCCGATGTCCGATCTGCCCTGCTTCTCAAATGACAATGCGAGCTGTGGCAACTGGTGAGCGTTGCCGTTATCTTTCATGAACTTCACGAAAGCCTCGACCAGGTTTTCAATTTGGTCGAACGAGCTGCCAGACGGGGCGTGCGCAATCACCCTTCTGGTGAAGTCTTCGATTTGGACCTGCGGAACGGGCAGCAGTTAACCGCTGCACCGTCTCCAGGCCCGTAAGTAAATGTTGCCGCGCCTTCTCCCGACTCTTCGCTTCCAGCGCCTCCGCGGGCGTCACCCTGAAGGCAATTTTCTGGGTGCCCGCCTTGGCATCCGCCTCATAGCTGAAATCGAATTCGATACCGTTCTTGATAGCCGTGTCGGCGAGACGGAGGCCTGCCTTCGCAACCTTCGACATATGCGGCAGCTCGATCAGCGGACTTTGAGGCACCGCATGCGTGCCTTTGAAGAATCCCTTCATCCACGTCACGAACTTGGCCATGTGGCCGGTCGCGACAGTGATGGCGGTGAGAGCCGATGCACCGCCACCGGCTAGGATGAGATAATCGTAAAGCAGGAAGCCGGACGAGCCGGTTTCGAAACGCGCCAGGACAAGCCGACTTCCCGTCACGCGCTTGTAGTCAGCGTTAAGATCGCGCAGGAGGTTTGCAATCTCAGCTGCATCCAGCGGCCGCTCATTGTGTATGATGAGGACGAGCGCGTTCTGGCGCTCGCGTTCCGAAAACTCGATATCCGCCATGGCCCCCCGATTCTCCTCTTTGCCGACGTCTACTCGGAAAGCTCAACGTGTCCGGGCCAAAACCCAGCTGTGATTCAGGCAGCTACGGCAAGCGCGATCAGGGCGGCAACGGCCGCGGATGTTCACGGTCAAATCGCCGTGCGGCTTCGCATTTTCATGCAGGCTCGCAAACTGGGTTCGCTCCATTACCCAGCCGTGTCGGCCCAGTATGGGACCGGGCCGACACAGGTCCTCGACCGTCACGCCCCGCAGAAGTGGTGGAACGTCTGGGAGTTGCCTCGCGAATTCAGTATATCCTTTGGAGATAAACGGGGCGCTTAGTCAAGTGACAACACTATTATCCTGGATTTCGGTCGACTCGAGAGGGCCGAGCAGCATTTACATTGTGGGAGATAGCCGGATCACATGGGGCTCAGAATCTTACCGGTGGGACAGCGGCCGCAAGGTATTTGCGTCCCGGTCGGCGGACGTGTTCGGCTATTGCGGCGACGTTCTGTACCCAACCTTAGTGCTCGGTCAACTCGGAGATTTAGCCGGGCAAAGCCTGCTTTGGGACCAACAGGCAAACGCTGAAATGCGGCACGACAAGATTGTTGAGTATCTGAAACGGTCATTTGAACGGCGGCATAATGCTCCAGATTACGACTTCACCATCTTGCACGGTGCACGAGATGGTGAGGGGCTAAGAGGGTCGTTTTACCTTTGGAAAACCAGTTATCAAGCTGGGCGTCGGACCTGGACGGACCAGAAGATCGACGTTGGCGTTCCGTTGAAAAGCGCGGTGTTGGTTAAACTTGGAAGCGGCGACCACGCGCTGGATCGCGAAATCAACGCTTGGAACGCGAGCCCACAGGGTGGCACCGCCCGGTCGATTTTTTCAGCGTTTTGTGACGCGTTGGAGAAGAAAAGCGATCCACTTTCTGGCGGCGTGCCGCAGATCGTGTCGCTTAATCGGCGTGGCGGTGGCAGGGTGATTGGGTTCATTGCCGACGGCGCGCACTACATTTATGGCCTTCCAATCCAACCGCTTCCGGAATTGAGCAAGATAGAGTGGGTAGACTCTCTCTTTCAAAGGATGTCTCCGGAAACAATGACACTGCTGTCGAACGCCCAACGACACGCCCGTATTGAGAAGGGAGAGAAAGACGGTTTAGCTAAATTTCTCGGCAAATCGTTTGGCAAGGCGGGCTCTTAGCTGCCCTCAGCGTCATATCTGTGGATGCACGGCCACTGGCATTTAAAATAGGCGCCCCCGACTCAGCTTGCCGATAGACCATTCTAGGCGGAAGTAGGAGATGCATCTGGCAACCCTGCGTTGCCCACCTCATTCACGACGGGCCACGGCCGACCTGAGGAGATATCCGGATGGCGGGGACCAGCATCAATCCCACCTTCCTCATCACGCTCGGCATCAATCTGCACCAGATAGTCGGCAGCGAATTTGGCCGTTTCGGGATCAGAAGATCGGGTCAGACCGTACAGTCCTTTGCGGAGTTCGGACAGATCGCGTGGAATGAGAGAGTATGACGACGAACCGCTGCCAGTCGGCTGGTGGAAATTCAGAATCTTGGAGCGCGTATTCCAGCCAGATTGACCGATGACACGGCGTCCGTTCTTGTCTTGTGCAAGCTTCAGGACGATGGCGTGATCTGCTCCAGCGAGAAGGATGCCGGCGAGCAGAGCCTTCTGTCGCTCATCATTTACCGCGTCATATCGCGCCGGTAAGCTCTCCCGCGCCTCTGGCGAGAGCGTCAGAAACAGTTCGTCGGGGTAGTCAAAGCGTGTACCGCGCTCGATCGATTCGTTACCGCATTTTCCGGCCGCCATTTCCAGTAGGAAGTCCAGCGTTGCCTGCCCCGGATTCTTGAGCGCAAGAAACAGCTCGTACTGGTTAGTCAACTCCGGGTATCGGTATACGAGCCCGCGCAAAAGTTCGATCCGAAGACCTTCCTCTAGATGGCGCACACTGTTCAAGAGATCCCGGATACGCCATTTGCCGAACTGGAATTTTGCGGCCATCGCATCGAGTCCGTCAAACAACGCGAACGGCTGATCCGAGACCGGTAGTAGTTCCAGCCAGTCGAACAATGTGTATAGATCATTGTCCTGTATCCATTTGCGATCACCGTGCTCTGCCATCGCATCCGACAGCCCCTTCATGATAATGCCGGCGGGCACGACAAGACCGCCCACCGTCATGCATTGCGCAAATTCGAGCCGCAGCCGGTGTGGTAACTCGGCCTGCAAGATGTCGATCAGGAATGCCGTGCGATCGCCATGCGGAAGCAGCACGGCGCGGCCGGCAAATCGCGCCGCACGTCCAAGTTCTTTCAGCGACCCGCCTTTACCCAAGGTCTCTGCGGACTTGAAAAGCAGATCCGCTGTGTCGCAGCTCTGGGCGCGGTCCCTTGACCGATTTGCGGCGGCACGAGCGAAGTCGGGCCATTGGCTGAACTTGCGATCTTTGTCGTCAGGCGCTGGTTCGTTTCGCTGCTGCCAGATGACTTGGAGACCGACAGCCGCTTCCGGGCCGAAGTCCGCGTCGAGAAGATAACGCTTCAGCACCGCTTCGGCCTCGTCGTTGCTGATAGTTGTCAGCATGATGCGGTACTCGTGAACGTGAGACCATCGCATTTCGTTTAAGGCATTCTCGTTGGACCTGTTGGCCGCATACGCCGCCCTTGCCGCGGCAAGACCCGCGAGGTCTGCTTCGACCATCCTGTTCAATATGGGTACCTGACCAGCATCAGGAACGCGGCGCATCGCCCACGTGAGTTGGGCCATGTGATGCCGTGAAGCTGACTTGCCGATGAGCTGCTGCCCCCATCCTTCTATAAGTTTGACGGCAGCTGGTCTGCTGGCAGGGGGCATCTGCAAGTGTTCGATATCGCCTCCGCGACCGTGCCGGCTGAGAATATCGGCGAGGTCGTGGATTTCATCCGAAGTTAGCCCCTCTGCGAACTCCTGCAAAACATCGATCAGCACGCTTGCGCGCGTGCTTTCCAGCTTGTCTGCAAGCTTTTGGGAGGGTCCGTAGGCAGCCTCTGTCCGCTCGCCGTCCGCTCGGAACTTGCGTCTGGTATCAAGGTAGCGAACGATCAATTCCCGGACGGTCCGCTCCCCGGCTAGAAAACACGCCACGGTTGGTCGATCGCTCTTGTCGTCCTGCAGCGTCAGCGTGGCTACGGGGTCGTCGTCGGTGGGCTCGATGCCCTCCAAATACTGCTGCGGCTGATAGGGTACGTCGAGACCATTCTCCACTCGCCACTTTAGCGCGACGGCGACGTGGCGCGGAAAGCGGGTCCAGGCGTCGTGCGTGATGTGATGTCCGCGGTCCTTGAACGAGAACGCGGGATCTTTCAGGTCGCGCTCAACCGCCACCGCTGCTTCTTCGTCCGAAAGGGAGTCGAGGGCCCTCGCCAAACGGACCTCTGGCGATGCATCGGCCGTAACTAGGGCTTTCCGCCTTTCCAAGAGGTCAGCCAGTAGTTCTGGATCCCGAACCCCGTCGAAGTGGCCCTTTCGTGCGACTGCTTGCGCCAACTCCTCACCAGAGCCTCGCAGAAGCTCCTCCATTTGCCGCGTGGCGACACGGAAAGAGAGGCCTTCAAAGATGCGAAGCCGGATTTCCAGACTGTGTTCATTCAGCGCCAATGCGAGGACCGCATCGAGGGCGTCCCGATCGCCATGAAACGCCAATTCGGTGGCTAATGTCTCGCGTGCCTGATCTGGCAATCCCGCGAAGTCCCGCGCGAGACGATCTCCGAGGACGAACGGATTGAAGCGACGCACGATCCTCATCGCGCTCATCTGCTTCTGACCGTTGTTGCCGGAAACGAAAGGCCAGACGATGTCCGCAAACTCGGGCCTTTTGGTCTCGATCATGAAACCGACTGCGCGGTCTAACCGTCCTTGCGTATGCCAGGCGCGCCCGAACCTTACGACCCTGTCTCCAACGATTTGCCAAACGGTCGGCCCCGATCGCGCAACAACATGTGCGGCGAAGATCGGGTCGATACCCAGCAGCAAGTCCACAACCTTGGCCACAACCTTGGCGCCCGCCTCGTCTTTCCGCGACATTCGCTCGCATGCAAACAGGACCACCTCGGTCCAGCTGCGGTCGTTGAGCGCAACTATCGTAAGCGGATGCTCGAGGCTGAGGTCCTCCCCTGCCACGACGAGCCCCGCCTCGAGGTTAAGGGACGCAAACCACTCCTGCAGCTGCTGGTGCTGCAAGGAGTACAGCTGGCTGTCATGCCTGATCAGCAAATGACTGGCCACAAGGACGTCGAGGACGCGAGGCGGGTTTGGTGCGGTGGAAATCTGCCCGTCAGACAGGAGCTTTTCGCTTGCGCTAGATACTGCCGAACGCGCATCGCGATCGGGAATTGTCGGCGTACCCGACAGTTGGGCGGCCGTCGCGATGGTCGTGAGGTAGGTATGCTGGGCGTCATGCAGTTCTCTGTGAAATAGCTCCTTGTTGGCGGGAATGGCCTCGTGGGCTTCGACCATGCGGCGAAGTACTTCTTCCTTCGTCTCGGGTAGCTTCCCCGTGGTGGTCGCTTCCATTAAGGCGCGCAGATAAAGAGGTATCGTGACGAGGTCGCGTAGACCCACGGTCCGCCAGGCCGCATCGAGCACGCTAACACCGTCCTGCCCCCTCATGCCCTCCGCGACTTCGCGTTGCTGCTCGTCCGACAGGGGGAGGACAGAGATACGGCGCCCTGCAAGCGGGACGTCCACGCTGGTCCGGCGACTGCTCATCACCACGTTCAGCAGCGGGAACTGTGTTTCAAGTTCTTCCATCTCGTTGATGAGACGGCGGCGTGCTGTGTCGGGGACTTCGTTCCAGCCGTCCAGGATCAGGGCGAGCTCGCCATGGTCTGCCAGAAACTTGAGATGCGCACTGGAGAGCGCCTCGTAACCTCTACGCCGAGACGCCCAGTCGAACAGATCTCTAACCGATTCGGCCCATGCCCCAAGAGGCACGAACACCGGCACGGGACCAGCCTCGATCATCTTGCGGGCGATCTGGATGAGGGTCGTGGTCTTGCCAGTGCCGGGCGCTGACAGCAGGACGATATGCTGCGCGGTAACGAGAACCTGAGCGAAGCGGGCTTGGTCTAGGTTGCGGACGTCCTCGACGCCCTCCACGGCGAGTTCAAGTTCGACGGAATGCTTTGGCCAGCTCCGTCGCCGCTCATAGGTTTCAATATCCGCCAGCGACGCAGCGCGTACCTGTGCTTTCACCGTCGCAAGATCGGCATCCTGCGGCAGACCGAGCCGTGAAATGTATGGCGCCAACTGCTGGATAAGTTCGTCCGACAGTTGGGCGATGGTCGCTGGACCCTTGCCACTGGCAAGTTGCTGGAACGCGCGCTCTTCGGCCTCCTGCTTCCACTTCTCCAGTTTCTCGACCGTGAACTCCTTGGCGTTGTGGTCAATGAGGTGGGCATGGTCGGCGCAGAGCCAGATTCCGTTATCCGCACTCGCGCGTTCGGTCGGGTTCTGGCTGGAATCGTAGCGGGGCCCTCCGGGTGACGCGGCTTTGATGTGGGCGGCCACGCCTATGTTGTTCGCACCTTCTTCGCCTTTGCGTGGCCCGACGGTCAGCCGCTGGCACTTTGGGTTGGAACACAGGTAGCCGACACGCTGGGCGAGCTGGATCTTGACGATGGGCTTGAAGTCGTCGCGCCGGCGTGCTGCGGCGGCAGGCCTGATGCCGTCTATCGGCGAAGCGGTCTCGGGCGTCATAGGCGTGTGGGGCATGTGACGAGGATACTGGAAAAAGCGGTCGCCGCGAAATGCTCGGTATAATAAGGCGCCTGCATAGGCGCGGGGAGGAAGGTTGCTCAGCGGCCGACCTCTGAGAGCAGTTCACAAGGAATGGGTTACCTCGCGTGGTGATCCTTCAAGGGGTTTCAGTGGCATACTTGGATTGCTTTTCGATCTTCAACGACGTGCAGTCCCGCAGAGCTGCCACGGCTACAACAACTGTGATGGTCGCCTCGACGGGCTATTCCAAGAGGTTGTTGCATTCGGGTTAGCCGGCCAAGGGACCAAAACGCTTTCGGCCACCAATAAGTCAGCTCCGCGTCGTGGGCGACGCACTTGAGTGGGCCAAACGGCAGCTATTCGCTGGCTTCTTTCGATAGCGGACCGTCGGCAGTCGGCCCCACACCGGTCGTTCCGTTGCTCCGGCTTAATGGACGCTTCTGGCGCTACAGCGACCTTCGCAAAGCGATACGGATACGTACTGCATCTTCACACCAACCCCACCCTGAAATCCTCCAGAACCTGAGCCAGCCCTCGCGCGCCGAGAAGGGTCACAACACGCCTCGCTTGAAGCTTCGGTACCGCGCGATCGTAAATGGCAAGATTGGTCGCCTCGTTGAGGCGCGAGGGATAAATGATCCCGTCGGGCTCGGATGGGTGCTCGTGAAACGCCAGTGACCACCGGCGTGCCAGGTTCTGGCGCTGTGCCCGAACGACATCGGTCGGCACACCCATCCGCACGGCATTGTCGCCTCTGAGATCGACCAGGCGTAGGTCTGTCGTGGTCGCAATCTCCGCGTAGCGCCGTCGGGTCAACTCCACCTGCTCTATTGGAAGATCGTCAAGGATTCCTTCGCGGCGGTCGCGGAGCACTGTCTCTAGGAAGCACACCTTCAGGGAGTCACCGAGGTAAAGAACGCCAAACCGGTTGGCGTCAAGACGGCGTCGAGGATCGCTGAACCGGCTCGGCGACTTCCCGTACCCCAACGGATCGGGATAGGTGTTCCAGTAGATCCGGCCGAATGTCCGTCCCGGCGATATGGTCTCGATTTCGAGGCTTGCACGCCCGAAATCGGGTGGAGGTGGAACGCCGGGCATTCAGTCGAAATCGCCCCTGGCCATGCCTTCCGCCGCAGCCAACACGGAGGCGTCATCGCCTTGTTGAAGGCCTCGAAGGCCGGTCCGGCCATGGAGGGCGCCATGGCGCGACACCAGAAACCGATAGACGGCCCAGGCACTGTTGCCCAACATGGCATGCAACGCCGGCAATGCGCCGAAGGGACGACCGTCCCTGTCGAGTTGCCAGACAGGAAAACGGAAGCCGCGTTTAGCGCCGTCGATCCCGAGCACCTGCCCGCTCTGCCGCTTGGCGTTGACCGTCACCCGCGACGTGCCAAGCAGCTTGGCAAAGGCATCCGCGCTCAGCATGTCTTCACCGGCGACAATTTCGGCGACGCGCTGGCGGCCACGCACGCGCGCTCCGGCAAGAGCCGCCTCGAGTTCGGCATCCGGCTTGCCCGTGTCCTCGACGGGAAAGGTATCGACCGGTTGCTCCTCGACTGGCGTGATCGTCTGCGCATCGGTCGCCGGATCGACCTCTACCCGGAACGATACGCGGTGACCGATCTTGCGGCTGCGTGCGATCGCCTCCTGGTATCGCTCGAGCAATACCTTCTTGAAATTGGCCTGTGCTGGTAGGTTCGTGGTGAACGCCATTGTGGTGACTCCCGCATCGGATGGGGTCCTGCTATGATTGCTGCGCTTTGGAACGGCCATGACGGCAACCTCCTGTTTGCATCAATGTGGCCTAAGAATGTAAGTTCGTCAAGTTTGTTAAGCTCGTAAAGTGTGCGATGACTTACCGGACGGAAGTTCGATCACACGATCCCCCACGCCCGAAACCTTCCCCTCCCCGTCATCTCGCGCAGCCCGAGCTCGCCGACCAGATTGAGCGCCCCCTGCTTTGTCACTTTTAGCCGCTCCTGGATCATGCCCGTCGAGACGAGCGGCCGCGAGAGTACCAGCTCGACCAGGTCGGGCAGTTTCGAGCTGGCGCGCCGTTGTTTGAGCCGCCGCTCCATCTGGCTTTTGGCCAGCACCAGCCGATCGTGTTCCTTCAGGCCAGCCACTGCAGCGTCGTGAATGGCATCGAGCAACGCGAGCAGCCGATCGCCACGATTGTGCGCCCGCCTCCGCTCCCGCGGAATGTTTTTCGCGCCGAGATGCAGGCTGGCGAGATGGTTGGCGGCGAGCCCTTCCTGGCGCAGCAGTGCGGCAACAAGCAGCGGCCCGAGCCACGCGGCATGCTGCAGCACCTCGATGTCCGACCAGGCCTCGAGCAGGATCGCGGCGCGCATGACCAATGGCAGATTGCGAGTCCCGGCAATCACGTCCTGCCATTCGGCCAGCCGTTCTTCTTCATTCCAGTCGAGATCGTAGATCAGGTCCGGCCGGTCGTCCGGACGTGCCGCTTTCGCCGGTACGCCGGCGCCGCTCAGAATCTTCGACGAGCGTGCCAGGACGGCGTCGATCTCGGCAAATTCTTCGGCCAGCAGATCGGCCTCAGCGTCATCCCGAACGTCGGGATCAACAGAGGCAGTTCCAGCCCCCTCCCCGTCCCGGTTTTTTTCTCCTGCCGCCGGCATGGCGCCGCCGCGGCCGGCCAGCGCCAAAAAACCGTCGCGGCTGAGCGCCCAGTCCGGCCTCTGCGCAAAAATCCGCCGGCGGCACCGAAGCACCGCGTGCGCCCGGGTGAGCTCGTGGGTCGGTGTGCGGATGTCCATGTGGGCGTCGTGCAGCACGAGGTCCTCGAGGTGGACGAGTTCGCCCTCCAGCCAGAGGGCAGCGGCAGTGTCGGCAAAATGCTGGCGCTCGACAAACCCGTCGCGGACCGGCGAGCGGGCCAGCCGCTCGTCGAGCCGGGCCAGCGCTTCGGTCGTACGCGCGACTGGTCCGAACAGGGTCTCTAGGGGCAAGTCTCGAATCGCGTAAGCCATTGTTTTCATGTTGGCTGATTCGCGTTAGTCAAGCTAGTGAGGGTATCACTGGACTTACGTCGTGTTTCTTCAGGGACAAAAAACACTATCGATAATGACCTCATATCGGGACTGTACAGCACCACGCCCTTGGGGCGGTAGGAGGCTAGAAAACGTTGATTTTCAGGCTCATCGAACCCGTAGGAGCTACGCAAAAGGGCCACTAGAGACGTTTACAAACGATCGTTTGTTGGTATCTTCGGCGTTTGTACAAACGCCCCTTTCCTATGCCGAGAGACGAAGCGAATGGCCCGCGAAGCGCAAGATCGACGCTCCGGACGACCACAGGGCCGGCAAATCGGCTACGCGCGCGTGTCGACGGACGAACAAGCGACGGAAGCGCAGGAGATTGAGCTGCGGTCGGCCGGCTGCGACGTCGTCGTTCAGGAACATGGATCCGGTGCGTCGAGAGCTCGCCCCGCCCTACTGCGATTGATGAGCGACATCAGCGCAGGCGATGTCCTGGTCGTCGTGCGTCTCGATCGCCTTGCGCGCTCGGTCAGCCATCTTCTTCAGGTGATCGAGGATTTGACTGAGAAGGGGGCGCATTTCCGATCTCTCCGTGATCCAATCGACACGTCGACGCCACAGGGCATGTTTTCGCTACAGGTGCTCGGCGCCGTTGCTCAGCTCGAGCGTGCACTGATTTCAGAACGGACCAAGGCCGGCATCATCGCTGCACGATCGAAGGGGCGGCTGCCGGGCAATCCTGGTATCCGGGAGCGCAGGCCCGAAGCCCTGGCGAAGATGACCGCGGTGCAAAAGGCAGCCTATGGCCGGCGGCTACAATCAACAATGAACCAGTGGCTTCCGACGGTTCGCCGCATGCGCCCCGATCACAACTGGGACGATGTCGCTCGGGTACTGAAGCAACGCGGCCTCGACTGGACGCCTGAACGACTGCGGCGGGCAGTGAAGTGGCTCGTCACCGAGCGCTTGGCCGATCCCACCTTGCTAGAGCGGGCGTCTCCGCAGCTCCCCGAAGATCGCCTGATGACCCTCGTGGCAGGGATCTCGCAATCCAACCGAGACCTATCGCTGCGCGACATCGCCGGCCAGCTTGAACGCCTGCATGAGCGAACCCCACGAGGGAGCGCAAAATGGTCCGTCTCATCAGTCAAGAACCTGCTCGATCGAGCCCGCCGGCTTGGTCTCGTCGCCGAACTGCCCGCGAGCTGACCGAAATACAGGGACGTCTTCCTCGCTGCAGACAGCCCTCAGTTTATGGTCCGCGCTGACACGCAACATCGCCGAGCCGCTTGTACGCCACCCAGGCATCAGCTGGAACCGCGCTGTCAGCCCGCGCCAACCAAGCCGCACGATCGGATTCGGCAAGTGAGTTCCACCACACGATTCCGGCGGCTTCGTCGGGCGTCGGCTCCCGGTCGTGTTCGTTTTTCGTGCCCTCGATGCTCTCAGACGCTCGTCCCGATAAGCGCTGCAAGGACCGTCCAAGCCCTATAGTGCGTATCAAACCTGCCCGCCTCATCATGATCCGCGCCCCGGCTTGTCGAGGCTGCGGCGCAACGCATCGCTGATTCCCAGGCGGGACTCGGTGCGCACGACCTTGCCGGCCGTCTCCAAATCGACGGCCGCGGCTTCAGCTCCGGTCGCCGTCGACGCGTCAAGCTTGGCCCGCAACAAGGCCATCACCATCGACCAGACCGAGAACTTTCCGGCCTTTGCCCGGTCTGTCAGGCTGCGCAAATAGCCGCCGGCGCTATTGATCTGGTCCTGCCGCTGGTAGATCGCGGCAATGGCAATCGCCGCCTGCTGCTCGCCCATTGCCGTCCGCGCCCCCTCCCAGGCGCTCGGGCTGATGCCCATGCTCGGCCGGGCAATCTCGGCCGCGGCCAGAAATTCACGCCAGTTGCGGATTCCGCCACCGCCTTTCACCAGCCAAAGCATGTTGGGGCAGGCATCCAGCACGATCCCCAACGGCAGCTCGCGCTTTGGCAGGCTCCGTACGTTATCGGTGTCCGCAAGGTTGGCGCCCGCTTCGTCTTTATTTCCTAGGCCGCTTTCAGATTCAAATTTAGAGTCTGGTTTTGAATTCTGTATGTGGCGCCCATTTTGGGACTCATTGGCGTCCATTTTTCGTGTTTTTACAAACGATTCCAATGCTTCACGCACTTCAACCCAAAGGCCTTCAAGCTCTTCGGCAATCGCCTCGAGGGTCTGCCTGGGTGCAGTGCGTGGTATCTGACCAACAATCGCCTGGTAGGCCTGCTGAATCCTGCCCCAGTTCGCCGGCACGCCTTCCTCAATCCCGGCGTCGATCATTTTGACAATGTCACGTCGGCATATGGTAAGCCGCTCCTTAACGAGACGAAATGCCTTCTTCTCAGATCTGACCGCATCCGCAAGATCCTTGAACTCCTCAGCGCGCGCCACGAGCGGCGAGATGTCAAAGCCATAGGCTTGCTCGATCTCGCCCCCCTGCCCTTTCCGGGCGAAGCGCTTGCCGTTTGGGCTGTCCCGACGGATGATCAATCCACACTCGACCAGAACGGCCAGGTGTCGGCGTAACGTCGTTGGGGGCATGCCATTGGCGCGGCGGATCAGCTGCTCGTTGGATGGCCATACAACCAGTTCGCTGTCGCCACAAAATGCCGTGTCCGGATGGAACGACAACAGTGCGTCGAGAATAGCCAAAGCGCGATCAGTGGCGCCCAGGGCGATCCTGGCGTCCTTGATATCTTGGAAGACATGCCATTTGTGGACGATCGCGTCCTTCGGCACGGCCCTAGCGGTGACTTGACTTGAAATCATGCCAAGCGTCATCGGACGCCGCCCAAAGGGCGTCGTAGCAATATTCGTCTCCATTTTCTTTTACCCTCGATTAGGCAAAAGAAACCTGCTCGCCAAAACGACGCCAATGACTCTTGACAGTGATTCGTGGAGATGCGATTCTCAGTCAGCTACTACGGAGAAGGGCTTCCACGACGAAAGTCGTTTGGGGGCCTTTTTCTTTTGCGGTTTCAGTCTCCTGTTTATGTTTTCTGTGACTGCCGGAAGGCCTCGTAGAGGTCATCCAGTCGCCCCGTGACATATGCCGCGAAGGTTGGACCGTCCTTTGCCTCGTATGTCACAACGGACTTCGTCGCGGTCGACTTCACGTTCACGCTAACTGATTTGTCTTTGGCAGCCCAAAGATTGGCCTTTGGCTGTTGCTTGGTCGCCTTAGGAAGGGTGTTGAGGGCATCGGCGGCTCGTTGAAATCGTTGGTCACTTGAGTTGTCCGCGGACAACGTTGCCAGGAGGGCCCGTAGATCGATTTCCGCCTTAGCTATCTTTTCTGCGAATTCCATCCATCGTCGACGTCCGACCTCCGGAGCTGCTCCGATTGCTTCTATCAGTTCGATAGGGATCGCGCGGACAACCGTAATCATTTTAGATAAAGCAGCCTTGTCGACGTTCAGCGCGGCCATGATGATTTCGCGGGAGAAAGACCGGTCTTCAAGGCGGGTAGCGAACAACGCTCTCTCGATATATGACAGGTTGGTCCGCGCATTGTTTTCCTGACCTTGACTGACAACAAGTTGGTCATCGGACAACTCACGGATAACGGCACGAACCTTGATGCCAAGTTCTCTCACCGCTGCGAGCCTGCGGTGCCCGTAAGCGACTTGATACCGGCCACTAGTCTTCGGATGAGGCCGGACTAGGATCGGCACTTGTTGCCCATGCGCTCTGATCTGGCCAACAAGTTCGCTCAGACCTACGGAATCGATACCTAGACGATCACTGATGAACGACCCGTCGACCAGGGCTGGATCCAGTTCGACGATAATCTTGCCCTCTGCCAGCTGCTTCTCGATGTCTTGCGCCCGTTCGAACTTCTGGGTGATGTTACCAAGGGTTCTTGTGATGCCGCCTATGGGCGCACTGCGAACCGCCGGCGCCACAAAGCCGGCGATCGGTCTAACATCCGCCAAAGGAGTCGGCGCTTCTTCTGCAGTTGAAACCTCAATGAGATTCTTGCGGGCCATTACCTTCTCCCCCAAGTAGTCCTTAGTAGGCCTTCGATCTCGGAATTCACCGCATTCAAGGATTCCATGGCCCTGTCATAGGTGCCGCGCGTGAATTGTTGTCGCTCGACCTCATAGAGTGTCTGCTTGGTGACTCCGGCATCCGAGATTGCCGTCGACTTCAGCATGTGATTGTGGAGCATCCGATTGCCAAAAATTGCCCGCATGAAGCCGGTCATCTGGCTTTGCGGACCATCGTTCGGTTCGTAGCGAGTAACCAGATAGCGCATCCAATCGTAGCTGGTACGACCACCGGCCCTTTCGACGACCGCCATCATCTCGCTTGTCATCGCAAGGAACTGGCTCATGGACATCACATCCAGCATCTGCGGATGTACCGTTATCAATACCGACGTCGCCGCACACAACGCCGACATCGTTAGGAAGCCGAGTTGTGGGGGGCAATCGATAATCACGACATCGTATAGGCTCTCGATGTCTGTCAAAACCTCGCCGATACGGGCGAAGAACATGGATTCCGCCGAACCCGACGTGATCGCTCTCGGTGTCTCATGTTCAAACTCCATGAGTTCGAGATTTCCCGGTACGATATGCAGATTTTGGGTGTAGGTGGCTCGGACAATTTCGGCGATCGATCGCGGCGAGTCGTAGCGGATCGCTCCGTAAAGAGTTTCGCCTTCGCCCACATCGAGTTCGGGTTGATGGCCAAAGAGCGCGGACAATGAGGCCTGCGGGTCAAGATCGATTGCCAGAACCCGGTGGCCGCGCAAAGCAAGGTACTGGGCCAGGTGTGCCGAAGTCGTTGTTTTCGCCGAACCGCCTTTGAAATTCATGACGGCCACGACCTGCAGTTTCTCGCCAGACCGACGCGTCGGAACGTATTTCGGTGCTCCGTTTTTTTCGTCGAGCGACCGACGGACGTTTTCTATGTCGGCAGGAGAATAAACCCGGCGACCGTTGGCCAAAGGTTCAGGCCCATGCCCATCCGAGGCCACCTGTCTTAAGTATCCCTCGCCGATGCCGATATAGTATGCGGCCTCCGCAGGCGTGAATTGCCGGATCGTTTTTTGGGAGGTTGGGGGGAAAATCTTCTGCTGGTGCAACTGAAGCTGCCGTGACAATTCGAGAGAATCCGCGGACAACATCGACGGCAGATGTTCCTGCCCGCCAGTTTGCATATACGTTTGTAGCATTGCTCGCCTCGAACTACGCATTTGATGCAGATTTCATTCAAACTGCGCAGTTACAGTATGGTCCGATTCGTAAACATTTTACAAACGCTTAACCAAGAGGAGAGCTGACCCTCTCAGGCTGCAGTTGTCCGCGGACAACTGCAGCCTGAAGCTTACAGGGGTGTCGGCCGTCTTAGTCTTAAAGGAGAGATTGGGCTGGGATGGATTTAGATCGGGTTCGGCGCCAGGGCGTGGCAGTTCACGCGGCACCTTGCCCGTCTTATGCGCGCGGCGGTGAGCAAGACCTGAACGGAAGTGCCGCCGGATGTGGCGCCCCTCCCCCGAGCGCTGGCGCGAACGACAAGCGCGCCATTCCTCAACGGACGTTGTCCGCGGACAACGGTCGTTCCCAAAAGGCTGTATCGTCCAACCGACCCAGCCATCGTCGAGTGCATTGCCGCACTGCGGCGGCAGCGCTCAACCGGACAGCACATCGTGGGCTGACGCCGGCGAGTCCCTTCTGCCGATATAGCCGAAATTATCTTGCTGTCGGCGCAGCCGGAGTAGCCTCTGTCGCCATCGTCGCCGACCGCGACCGCAACCGGGTGAGACTGCCCATGGTCGAAGGATACGAGATAGGGTGCGACACGCTCGTGCGGGAGAGACGTGTAGGAACGGGCAGGGGGGCGTTTACATAACGCGAAGCAGGTCAAGCGGTCAGGCAGTAGCCGTTCTCGCAAGGAAGCTCTGAATGATCCGGCCCATCGTAACTATCTACCAATGCCCAAAAGCAGCGTCGGTGATCTCGACGGAGCTCTCCCCGGAGTCGTGCAACAACACTGGGACAAAGGCGCCGATCCGCCGACCGGCTGCTCGAGAGTGAGGCAAATTGGCGAACTTCTGCGCACGGAGCAGCACGCCCTGTCCGGGAAAGATTCAATCCAGCCGCGGCCGTCCTCGCTTTGATCACACGCAACATCGAGGCTCACGACTTCCGAGCGGCGCAAGCCGCCAGCGAAGCCGGAAAGCAACATGGCGCGCTCTCGCAGACCCCGCAGCGTACCACGATCGAGCGTTTCCAGCATGGCGACAAGATCCTCGCGCAGGACGACTGCCTTTTGTCGGGGAGGGGAGGCGTGTTTGTTGCGGATACCGGCGAGCACGGTAGCGATATGGCGGTCATTGCGGCAGAGCAGTTGACAGCATTGGGTATAGGTCCAGGTCGACGAAGACAGACGTCGCGACCGACCCAACTTGTGGTCTGACGGCAGCTGATCAAACGCCTGGCACCGCACCAGGCGCAAAAATGCGTCCAGTCCGCGGCATAAGCGCGACGGGTGTTTGCCGAACTCGCCGCCTCGACATAATTGCACCGCGGTCGGCCAGCTTTTCGAGATGCGAAGGCAGTGATGCTTGTCGCAAGTCGAAGACTGGCGAGGGAGGGGAGGGAGTTTCATCCGGGCGCCCCATCTCCATGACGCGTCGACGATGCAAGGCAGGTCGTCGGTGTCGACCGCGCCGAGGGCCGTCATGTAATTGCGGGGGGCTACCCATCGGAACTCTCTGTTCTTGGAATGTCGCGGTGGTGCGATTCTGAGAGCCCGACGTGCGACCAGATCGCCGATTTGTCCATCGCGAGGTGCTTGAGCAGTAGCTCCGAGATTTGCGTCCGGTCGCGTACGACAACCCGGCTGGGTGCAGTTATCGCATCGCCGGGCGACGTGCCATGTCCGATCCAATGATGACCCTCCTGGCGCGATCAGGACGATGGAGGATTTCTCGGCCTTTGTCGGCTTGTCTCGCACGACGGTTTCCAAATATTTCAATGACCCCAATTCGGTGAGGAAAAACACTCGAAACGTGATCGAGGCCGCGCAAAGGAAGTCCGGCTTCCGGCCGAGCATGTTCGCCGTCAATCTCAATCGCCGCCGCAGCAACATTCTCGGCGTCATCATTCCGAATTCGACGGATCCGTTTTACATGGCGCTGACGCGTCGCATTGAAACGATCGCCAACGAAGCCGGTTTCCTGGCGTTTGTGCTGTCTTCCGACGGACATGCCGAAATGGAAGACCAGGCGATTCAGACGTTCAAGTCGATGAACATTGCCGGTGCCATCATCGCACCGCTCGGCGTGCAGTCCCACCACCGGATCCTGGCCGAACTCGGGTCGAGCATCCCCCTCGATGTGTGAAGCACCCATGTGGTATCGGCCAGTGCGCTGCATTGTCTGGCTCAGACCAACCCAGTCTATCTTGGCATGAGGCCGCGATAAAAAAAATCGAAATACTCCGACGCGAATGCGGTTGCCCGTCGCGCGCCATTGGGGTCGAACCAACGGGACATCCAGTTCAGCATAGACAGGATCGCTCTGGCTGGAATCGTCACGTCACAGTCAATGAACGCGCCAGAAATTGTTCCCCCTGACAAAAGCCCGCGCAGGAACCGCTCATAGCGATCCCGTACTTCGACTTGCCGCGACGACTGCGCCGTACCGATGCCGCTGACGCCATGCAAAAGCGTAATGAACTCGCTGTGGTGCTGTTCGAAAAACTCCGCGTGGGCAACCATGAAGGCTTTCAGCCGCGAAGGATCGTCGGTATGGCGCCCCACTTGCTCGACGACGTGATTGTGAAGGTTCTCCAGCAGGTCCGCGACGATAGCATCGTAGATTACCTGCTTTGTGGGAAAGTAGTGGTACACCGCCGCCTTGGAGAGTCCTACCGAGGCGGCCACGTCCCGCAGCGCGGTGCGCTCGTACCCATTTTCGGCAAATAGCCGTGACGCATGGGCCAGAATGGTTTCGCGCGGCATCTGCATCGTCGCGGGCCTGCCAGGCGCGGCCTTTTTTGACTCCATCGCATCTTCCTCATGATTGACATTCGACCCTGCCATCGGTACTTACCGGCCAGCCGGTCGATAATTAAGGCTGATCTCGGAAGGATTGATTTTCGCACTGATTACAGAGACGTCTGTCTTCTTGGTGTCAACCTTCAACGGGCGGCCCTCCGGAGGCGAGTTCTCAGGCTGGAAGCGCCACAGCAACGTCCATGACGCGCGATGCCCACGTGCCGGTCGGGGCGCCGAGATACCTCTCCCTTGTTGAGCTTCCTGGGCCAAAAGGCGTCACATGGGCCGGCTTTGTCAATTGCGGAGGAATGGCGTGTTGCCCAGCCGACGCCGGAATCCGCCCGCTAGCATCTAGGACCCCAAGATGGACCTTACTCTCTCGCACGAACAAATTGATTTTCGCGATCATTTGCGACGTTTTTTCATGCGCGAGATACCCGCGCCAATCCGCGAGAAGGTGAGCGCGGGACAACTGCTTGCCAAAGAGGAGATCCAGGAGTCGCATCGCATCTTGAATGCGCATGGCTTGGCTGTGCCGCATTGGCCTGTAGCGTGGGGAGGGCGATCTTGGTCTCCGGTGCAGCGCTACATCTTCGTTGACGAGTTGCAGCGGGCTGCCGTTCCACTGCCGCTTCAGTTCAATTGCTATATGCTTGGCCCGGTCATTGCCACTTTTGGTTCCGAGCCTCAAAAAAAGCGGTTTCTTGCCCGCGCGGCAAACCTTGACGATTGGTGGTGCCAAGGCTTTTCGGAGCCCGATGCAGGATCCGATCTTGCGTCGCTCAAGCTCAGGGCTGAGCGCTCAGGCGGGACCTATGTCCTGAACGGTCAGAAAACCTGGACGACATATGCCCAATATGCTGACTGGATATTCTGCTTGGCGCGAACAGACCCACAGGCCAAGAAACAGGCCGGTATTTCATTCATCCTTGTCGACATGCGTTCCCCGGGCGTGACGGTGCGGCCGATCATAACAATTGACGGTCGGCACGAGGTGAACGAAGTCTTTTTCGACAATGTCGAGGTTCCCGCGAACAATTTGGTCGGCAAGGAAAACAAGGGTTGGCAATATGCCAAATTCCTGCTCGCCAACGAGCGCTCGGGCATTGCTCGCATAGGGCTTACGAAAGAACGAATTGCCCGCGTGCGGCGCCTCGCAAACCAAGCGCCGACCGGAACAGGTTCAGTGTGGGAAAGCGAAGCATTTCGCACGCGGGTGCTCCTGCTCGAAGCCGACCTGAAAGCCTTGGAAATAACGCAAATGCAGGTCCTGGCCCGCCAATCTCGCGGCGACGCAAGCGGCGCTCCGGATCCGGCCTCGTCTATCCTGAAGATTAGAGGATCGCAGCTGCAGCAGGCGGCCACCGAACTGCTCATGGACCTGGCGGGACCGGACGCGATCCGTGCCCAGACGGGAAGGGGTGTCGGTCAGGAAAGCGCGGGCGCGATGGCGGCTTACTTCAATTTTCGCAAGGTCTCAATATACGGTGGATCGAACGAAATTCAACGCAACATTATAGCCAAAACCATTCTTGGACTGTGACAGATGAACTTCGATCTCTCCCAAGAGCAGCAGATCTTTGAAGAAACTGTCTCCAAGCTGCTTGGAGCTCATGCCGACAGGAGACCAGACGCGTCGTCAGTTTGGCAGGATTATGCAAGCGTCGGACTGCTCGGTATGTCCTTCAATGACGCCTTTGGCGGATTCGGAACCGGCCCGGTCGAAACCATGATCGTCATGCGGGCGATCGGCAAACATTTGTGCACCAGCCCCTACCTTGGCAGCGCCGTCTATGGGACAAGGCTCCTGCAGACGGCGGGCTCGCAGGAACAACAGGCGGCCCTGATCCCAGGTCTCATAGACGGTTTCATTCAGCTTGCCGTTGCACATTCCGAGCCGGGATCGGGCTATTGCGGCGGCGATGTCGCAACGATGGCAATCCACGATGGCGGAGGCTTCGTCCTTGCCGGAAAGAAGGTGCGCGTTCTGGGGGGCGCAACCGCAAGTCACTTCATCGTTAGCGCGCGTATAGCAGACGAAAAATTAGGCAAAGGCACGATCGGCCTGTTCCTCGTTGCACGCGATTGTCCAGGCGTGACGATTGAGCAATACCCAACGATTGATGGGCGTGAAACCGCAGACGTCGCCTTTGACGCCGTACGCGTGTCGTCAGGCGGACTGATGCAGGCAGCCGAAGAGTTTGAAAACGCGCTTGAAGACGCAACGGACCACGCCTTGGTCGCCGCGATCAACGAAGCCGTTGGTGTCATGGAAGAGCTTCTTTCGATCACCGTCGAATATCTGAAAACCCGCAGGCAATTCGGCGTGCCGATCGGGTCGTTCCAGGCCCTGCAGCACAAGGCCGTTGATATATTTATGGAGGTGGAACAGGCCAAGTCGATGGCGCTTTATGCGACCATGCAACTTGGCCGTCCTGCATCAGAGCGGCACGATTCGCTGACTTCGGCAAAACTCTTCCTCAATAGGGCGGCCCGTGCCGTTGGCGAAGCTTCGGTTCAATTGCATGGCGCGATTGGCTTGACCCTGGAAAGCAAGATCGGAAAGTTGTTCCGTCGGCTGACCGCCTTCCAGATCACCTTCGGCGACAATGATGCTTGCCTGGCGTCGCTGCTGAAAAGCACTCCAGACATCTTGGCTTGATTGATGAGCATCAAACGCGGCCTCATGACGTCTCTGCCGTTCGCCTGGCTTTTCTCGGTCGGTGGTGCTGCCGGCGTGACGCCGCACATCATGGGCATCAGCCCGGCTACGGCCACCAAGAAGCTCCGTGCCCGCCTGGGCACGACGATCCGACGGTTCGATCTCATCGAGCTCGACGAAGCCTTTGCCTCCCAAGGCATTGCCGTGCTCCGCCAACTCGGCATTGCCGTGGAGGCGGAGCACGTCATCCCGAATGGCGGAGCCATCGCGCTTGGCCACCCGCTCGGTATGTCTCGCGTCCGCAGAGCAGCGGTCGCTACGCACTCGCCACAATGTGGATCGGCGTAGGGTAGGGATCTCGATCGCGCTCGAACGAGCTTGAGTCACCGGAAACGCCACACCGATAGGAAGTCCATGAGCAACGAAAGCATGCAATCTGAAACTCATCCGAGACCGCGATGCTCGTGGAAATAAGCAATCAAGATTGTATCGCGATCGTCATGATCGACAATCCGCCAGTGAACGTGCTCAGCGCGCAGCTCCGCGCCGAACTCTTCCAGGCGCTGACAACCTTGGCTGATGACGAAGATGTCTTGGGAATTGTCATCGCCTGCTCTGGCCGCACCTTTGTAGCCGGCGCGGATATTGGTGAATTTGGGACACCCAAACAGCTGGAGCCCCCGCTCCTCCCGGATCTCTGCACGCTGGTCGAGGCAATTCGTAAGCCGATTGTAGCGGCAATTCATGGGACGGCACTTGGCGGCGGATTGGAACTCGCACTGGCTGCCTCCTTCCGTATTGTCGACACGGACGCCAAGCTCGGACTGCCAGAGGTGAAGCTCGGTCTCATCCCGGGGTCCGGCGGCACGGTCAGGCTTCCACGGCTCGTCGGCCCGGAGAAAGCCCTCGAAATGATACTATCGGGCAGCCCGATCAGTGCCGAAGACGCCTTGGCCAGCGGGTTGGCCGAACTCGTCTCGGAAACGAACCTCTTGGCCGACAGTGTGGCCTTCCTGCGGACATTTCTCGACAGCAAGGGCGGTGACCTTGTGCCCCCTCGCGAACGGGACGACAGGCTTGCCGCCACCCGGGCAGATCCATCCCGTTTTGAGGCGCTGGCAAAAGGTCTCATCGCCAAGGTGCGCGGCCTGAGCGCGCCAATCGCCTGCGTCGAAGCGGTCCGCAATACTTTTGTGCTGTCCTTCGACGAGGCATTGCGTGAGGAGCGCAAGATATTTCTTCAATTGGTGTCCGGTCCGGAGTCTCACTCGTTGCGGCATCTCTTCTTCGCTGAGCGTCAGGCAAACCGGACTCACAAGGATATTCAGACTCGCACGGTTAAGCGGATTGGCGTCATCGGAGCGGGCACAATGGGTGGCGGCATCGCTATGTCCCTTGCCAACGCCGGCTTCCCGGTGACCATTCTCGAAATGAGCGACGAGGCGTTGTCACGCGGTCTCGGCATCATCGATCGCAACTACGCGACTTCGGTCTCGCGGGGATCCCTCAGTGCGGAGGCTCATGCCGAGCGCCTGGCGCGCCTGTCACCAACCACGGACTATGGCGCGCTTGCTGAGTGCGACCTGATCATCGAGGCTGCGTTCGAGGCAATGGATGTGAAGCGGCAGATATTTTCGCGGCTTGGCGCGTCCACAAAGCCTGGTACGATCCTGGCTACCAACACCTCCTATTTGGACGTCAATGAAATTGCGGAGGCGTCTGGGCGTCCCCAAGACGTCGTTGGGCTGCATTTCTTCTCTCCGGCCAACATCATGAAGCTCCTGGAGGTTGTCCGCGGAAACAAAACCTCGCCCGACGTTATCGCGACTGCATTGGACGTCGCGCGCAGGATTGGAAAGGTGCCCGTCGTCGTTGGTGTCTGTCACGGCTTTGTGGGAAACCGCATGCTTACGGCCCGCGCCATGGAAAACGAAGCTCTGCTGCTCGAGGGAGCGTCCCCCGGGCAGGTCGACAAGGCGTTCACTGATTTTGGCTGGCCTATGGGACCTTTTCAGATGGGCGACCTCGCCGGCCTCGATATCGGCTGGCGCAACCGCAAGGCCCAAGGAAAAACCGCTCTAATCGCGGACGCGCTCTGCGAAGCTGGGCGTTTCGGCCAGAAGACTGGGAGAGGCTGGTACCTCTACAAAGATGGGTCCCGTGATCCGCAGCCTGATCCCGAAGTCGACGCCCTGGTCGAAGGTGCTGCCCGACGACAAGGTATCACGCGACGGGCCATACCTGCGGACGAGATTGTGGAACGCACGCTGTTTCCGATGATCAATGAGGGGGCAAGGATTCTCGCAGAGGGGATTGCCGGCCGTGCCTCGGACATAGATCTCGTTTGGGTTTATGGCTACGGATTTCCGGCTGGCAAAGGCGGCCCGATGTTTTGGGCAGCGCAGCAAAAGGTGATCGATATTCCGACGCGGCTGGACCATTGGTTCAAAAATACCGGGCGTGAGATTTTCAGGCCGATGCGTGAGCTGGAAACCCTTCTTCGTTGAGATGTTCACACAGAAACCGGCCAAACTGGGCAACTTTACAGCCGAACTTCTCCACCGCATTTCGACCCGCATAATTGGCGATACGGATCGGCGGTGTCTTGGCGGGTGAAAGAGCGTTGCATCCATGAACCGTTCTACGCGTCGACCGGACAAATGAAATCATGCTCGAGGGTGCTGTCAGTCATGAGCGCCTGTGCCTTATGCCGGGGCGGTAGGGATGAAGGTCGTCAGCGAGGCCTTTCCCCGATCGCTGTGGGTGAAGGCTATTGGCCCTACGCCTTGCGTTTGCGGGCAAGCGCGGCGAATGCCTTGTCCGTACCTCAGACACCAACGGCCTCGAAATCCTCTAGAGCCCTTCACGTTTTGACGGAAGCATATCCGGCGTTTTCGAAGTAGTTCCTGCATTCGGCTGCCTCGATGGTTTCGACGAGGTGGCCGATGTGACGCCATGTGTCCTCGACGGTGCGCTTTTGAGCCTGGCGCATCCAATGTTTGATCTTGGCAAAGGCCTGCTCGATTGGATTGAGATCGGGAGAGTAAGGTGGCAGGTACCAGAGCCTTGCGCCGGCAGCCTTGATCATCTGCCTGATGGCGGCCGACTTATGGCTTCCCAGGTTGTCCATGACGACGATGTCGCCGGGCTTCAGCACGGTGATGAGCTGCTGCTCGACATAGGCCCGGAAGCATTGGCCGTTGATTGGCCCATCGAAGACGCAAGGTGCCGCGAGCCGATCGCAGCGCAGCGCGCCAAGGAAGGTCAGTGTGCGCCAGTGGCCGTGCGGAGCCAAGCCGCGCAAGCCCCGAAGAATCATTATGAGGTTTCGCCAAGTCGAGGCAATGACCTCGCATGCGCAACAGCGCCAGAACTTAAGGTCTGAGAACAGCGCTACGCTGATGGATTTACATCATCAACTGGTTGGCTTGCGTATACGAGAACGTCATCGACCCCCCTGGACACGTGCGTTTTTCCGAGGATCACGTCGGCGACTCTAAGCGCGTTCGCGGCGATAGTCAGTGATGGGTTGGTGCCGGAACTCGTTGGGAAGAACGACGCATCAGTGACGTAGAGATTGGAGATCTCGTGCGAACGGTTGTTTCGGTCGAGAACGCTTGTGGCCGGATCGTCGCCGAATCTACATGTCCCGCATACATGGCCAAGTACGAAGTTTTGGTGTGCTCTAAAGATTGTCTTTGCCCGAAAAGGGCGCAACGCTTCAATGATCAGTTTTCTGAACGTCTCTAACCTCTTTTGGTCCTGCCGAGATATCGAGTAGCTCAAGTTTATGTGCTTTCTCGCATCGGAGAGGAAAATGCGGTTGCGCTGGTAAGGCAAGTCCTCGCCGAATGCCACCATCGCATAAGCGCCTGCTCGCAACTGGGCCGCACGCATCTCAACGAGAGGACGGATGAGGGGAAAAAGTTTTGCAAGTGGTGGCCAGATCGCTTTCAAATTCTCCCTGAAGCTGAGCGCCAAGCTGCTCGGCAATGGCAATTGCCCATTCGACTGAATTGTTCCCAGCTTCACGCCGTCCTTCCTGTACAGGTCATTCAGGGCAAGCTGCTTCAACAAGCCACCGCGAACATCTGCCTTGGGATAAACTAGGTAGTAATCGATGAAGTGCCGCATCAGATTACGGCCGACCTGACCAGAGCCATTGGATACGCCCTCCGGACCACCAGATCGCAGCAAGATCGCCGGCGTGTGGATCGCTCCTGCGGCCAGGATCACGGTTCGCGCGTGAAGCTTGACGGCGTCGCCGCGCCGTCGAGCGTTCACCGCGGCGACACGGCCTTCCGCAATTTCCAGCGTCTCGATCTCGCATTCCGTAAGGATCTCGGCGCCGAAATTATCCAGCGCCGGCTTTAGGCAGGCCATGACGCTGTCCCGCTTGCATTGCCTAGAACACAGGTAGCCGACACATTCCTGGCAGCCATCAACCTGCGCACAGGCGACGGGTACATGGTAGGGATGCATGCCGCGACTGCGAAAGTGTTCCGCGATCTCGTTGGTTGCCGGGGAGAAGGGGCGCGGATCGGCGATGCCGCGTTCCTCGGATGGCCTCAGGGCATCCCTCGTCGCCCTTACCTCATACAGTTTTTCAGCGGCGGTGTAATAGGGCGCAAGGTCGTCGTAGCTGATTGGCCAACTTCTCGGGATGTTTGCGTCGGTTGCGTCTGGGAAATTGGCGCCGGGCTCAAAGTCTTCCGAAAACATGCGTTCCATGACCATGCCATAGAGCGCGCTGCTGCCCCCTGTCCCGATCCCGATCATCGGCTGAATTGGAATCTTCCGCCCATTGGTCGCGTCGAATATCTGCCCCGAAAAACGTCCAGCCCGCGCCTTGTCGTGGTCGCTTATGGTGGAACGCGGATCGGGAACCAGTGCGTCCAAAAAGTCACCCGCGAGCGCCTCCTGATCCCCGAAATACGATCTGCCACGCTCACAAAACAGGACGGACTTTCCTGCTTGGGCAAGGGCATGTCCAATCGTGCCGCCGCCGATGCCGGTGCCGATTATGATGAAATCCCACGTCTTCTCGATGTTCTTCTTATCTCTCGTGTCTGCCATTCTAGGACCTTTCACTCGCCGAACGCTGTGACGTTCGTCGAGGCCTCATCAAGTTGGTGGGTAAGCGCATGCCGGGCGGGTCATCTAAGCGATTTTCTATATATCAAACTTGGGCTTTGTGTCGAGCATCATGAAGAATTTTGAAATGACATTTTAAAATATGGCCCGCGTGGAGCTGCTAGCCCGCTTTCATTCGCATTGATGGATGGCGAAAAATGGGACCGTATCAGGCTCAAATTCAACCATAATTTCCGGTCGAGGGCTGACTACAACTGATGATTTCGCACCAGGGTCCGAATAGATTCGTGTGATTCAACGATCTTGCATTTGGTATATCGTATGCTAGGCTATGGTGCGGCGGGCGCTGGTTGTTTCCCGCGTGTCATCGTCGAGGTACGAATGAAGACCACTGAATGGGTGCCCCCTGAACTCGGCTCGCACGCCATCGCCCCGAGGCGCGTGCGCATGGGCTTCGCCGACGAGTCGGTTTTCTCTGATTTTCGTTTCCAGGCCCCGCGGGAGGATCGGGATTTTCCTGAGGTCTTCGTCTGCACTGAAAGGATGTCCTACGATCCCGGCGAGACCGTGGAATTTCTTGCCTCGACGACTGCGGATCGCTGGTCGATGACCATCTACAGGGACGGTCATGCGCCGGAACGCGTCGAGCAGGCCGAAGGCCTTTCCGGCGCCTTCGCCGCGACGTCGCCCACCGCCTATATGGATGGATGCGACTGGCCCGTCCTACATACTTGGCGCATTCCGCACGATATGCGCTCTGGTTTCTACCGTATCGTGTCGACTTGCGAGCGCGCACACGGCGAGCGGTTCATCCAGCATCATTTTGTGGTCGTTCGTCCCACTCCGCAAACGCAGAAGGGGCGCATTCTGTTCGTCCTGGCCACCGCCACCTGGACTGCCTACAACGACTGGGGCGGCGCCAACCATTATTTCGGCACCTGGGGTGCAAACCGCAACGAGGGCTCGCCGATACTGAGCCTGCGGCGGCCTTGGTCGCGCGGCTTCGTCTGGCTCCCCGACGGCGCACCGCGGATCACGCTGGACCACGCTCCACGCATGAACGAGATGCCTCGTTACCCGTCCAAGGAGTGGGGCTACCCGGGCGGATGGGCGCAGAATTATGCCTGCGCCGGATGGGCCCAGTTCGATCGCCATTTCGCGGTATGGGCGGAATCGCAAGGTTACGATTTCGACGTGATCACTCAGACCGATTTGCACGCCCGGCCCGAAACTCTCGACCGCTATAGTTGCGTCGTGACGGTTGGGCACGACGAGTATTGGTCTTGGGATATGCGCCAGGCCATCGAGGCCTTCGTCGAGCGTGGCGGCAATTTAAGCCGCTTCGGCGGCAACTTCCTCTGGCAGATCAGATTGGAAGAGGATGGCGGCAAGCAGATTTGTTGGAAATCCAAGGCGCCGAAACAGGATCCATTGCGCGATGACCCCCAGCGCAAGCATCTGGTCACATGCGCTTGGGAAAGCCCGGCCGTCGGCTGGCCTGGCGCCTCGACAGTCGGCGTCAACGGCTACCACGGCATGTATGCGAACTGGGGCAGCTTTACACCTCGGGGGTCGCGAGGGTTCACCGTCTTCCGCCCTCATCACTGGGCCTTCGCCGGGACGAATTTGAGTTATGCGGACGTTTTCGGTTCGGAGGCTGGCGTGTTTGGATACGAGGTTGACGGCCTCGATTATACATTCAGCGAGGGTCTCCCACGCGCCGTCCCCGCCTCCGGCGTGCCCGACAACATCGAAATCCTGGCCATGAGCCCTGCGGTTCTGTTCGAGCATGAGCAGGTCGGGTCCGGCTTCCGCAACTACATAGGAGACGACGATCTCGAGACCATCGTTTCAATGGTGGATGATGAACCGGACGTGGCTCGCCGCAAGCTCCGCTATGGCTCGGGTATGATGGTCTCGATGCCGCGCGGCAAGGGTCATGTGGTCACTGCCGGATCGTGCGAGTGGATCGTTGGACTCACGCGCGGCGAACCATTCACCGAGAAGATAACCAGAAACATATTGGATCGATTTTCGGCTGAATAGCCCCGAAATTGCTATTCGGCGTCAACAAATGTCTGTCACTTAGCGAAAAAATGGGAACGGAGTTCGATGAAAATCGCCAGACGTACGCTGCTTAAAGCTACAGCGGCAACCGCCACCATGATGTTCGCGCCATCGATAGTCAGAGCGCAAAATCAGTCTGTCATCAAGTTCATTCCCCAAGCCGACCTATCGGGGATCGATCCCGTTCAGACCAACAGCCTCGTCTCTCGTCACCATGGCATGATGGTGTTCGACACCTTGTATGGCCTGGATGCAAATTTCAACCTGCGGCCGCAGATGGCGGCGGGGCACACCTCTTCGGATGACGGGCTTACCTGGACGATCACGCTGCGCGACGGGCTGCGCTTTCATGATAATGAACCGGTTCTGCCACGTGACATTATCGCCAGCATGCGGCGGTGGGGCAGCAAGGATCCGCTCGGCAAAAATCTGCTGGCAAACACCGACGAACTGAGCGCCAAGTCTGACAAGGTCATCGAGTTTCGCCTGAAGACGCCTTTCCCGCAACTGCCCTTCGTGTTCGGAAAGGGCTCGTCTGTATGCTTCATGATGCCAGAACGGCTGGCGAAGACCGACGTTTCGACTCCAATTTCGGAGATAATCGGCAGCGGGCCATTCCGCTTTCTCGCCAGTGAGCGGATGGCTGGGCAGCTAAACGCCTACGAGAAATTCAAGGGATATGTGCCTCGCGACGAGCCTCCGAGCTTTATGTGCGGGGGCAAGGTGGTCAAGGTCGACCGGGTCGAATGGCACACAATTCCGGACGCCTCGACAGCGGCGGCCTCACTGCAATCGGGCGAGATGGATTGGTGGGAGCAGCCGACGCCGGACCTTCTTCCGTTGTTGCAACAGATCCCTGACATCGCCGTGGAAGTCAAAGACAAGAGCGGTTTGATGGGCCACATCCGGCTCAATCACCTTCAGCCGCCGTTCAACAACCCCGCCATCCGCCGGGCGCTTCTCGCCGGCATCAACCAGGCGGATTACATGACCGCGGTCATGGGCAATGATCGCAGTCTTTGGCAGGACAATGTGGGATTCTTTACGCCCGGCTCTCCATTCGTAAACGACGCCGGCATGCAGGCTCTGACCGCCCCGCGCGATCTGGAGAAGGTTAAGGCCGACCTGAAGGCCGCGGGCTACAATGGCGAGAAGGTCGTTCTGCTTGTCCCGACAGACCTCCCTGCCTTGAATGCAATGAGCGAAGTCGCCGCGGATGTGTTCCGTCGGGTCGGCATCAACCTCGACTATCAGGCGCAGGACTGGGGAACTGTGTATCCGCGTCTGAACTCGATGGAACCCGTCGAGAAAGGCGGCTGGAGCGCGTGGTGCAACTACCTCGCGGGCGTGGTGTGCATCAATCCGGTAGGCAACTCGTATCTTCGGGGAATCGGCAAGGAAGGCGCCGTCGGTTGGCCTGCCAGTGAACGGATCGAAACACTGCGCAAAGAGTTCATGGCGACGGACGACGCCGCCGAACAAATGCGCGTAGCGAAGGATCTGCAGACACAATACTTCGAGGATCTGCCCTACATACCGACCGGTTTCTATAAGCAGCCGACCGCTTACCTCAAGACCCTCAGCAACATCGTGGAGGGCTTCCCGCTGTTCTATGGGGTCGAGAAGTCCGCCTGAAGTGTCGAGCGAGGCTGTGCGACCACGTGGTCTTGCACAGCCTCTTTGATTCGAACGTCTTCGCGCGAACCTGGTTCGGCTCTCGTTCCACATCGTTCGTGCAGCGAATAATTTCTTTTATCGCGCCGGCCCTGCCTGGGGCAGCGCCTCGCCGGAACCCTAGGAACGAACGCATGTTGTCTTACGTTGCAAGGCGAACGATGGCGACGATACCGGTGATGGTGTTCGTCGCATTTTTCGTCTTCAGTCTTCTCTATATCGCCCCGGGAGATCCGGCAGCCATTATCGCTGGCGACCAGGCGACGCAGGAAGACATCGCTCGCATCAGAGAAAGCTTGGGGCTCGACCAGCCGTTCCTGATACGCTTCGGCGTATGGTTCGTGGGCCTGCTTCACGCCGATTTGGGAACCTCTATCTTCGCCAACCTCCCTGTCAGCACGATGATCATGCAACGGACCGGGCCGACTCTGTCGCTGATGTTCATCACGCTTGTTTTCGCGGTGCTCGTCGCGGTACCGCTGGGAGTCGTGGCCGCTTGGCGACAAGGCACGCTTGTCGATCGCATCGTTATGGGCGCTGCGGTGGTCGGCTTTTCGGTGCCCGTCTTCGTCGTCGGCTATGCCCTCTGTTATGTCCTGGCGTTGCATTTTCAAATACTGCCCGTCCAAGGATACGCCCCTCTCGAGAGAGGATTGTGGCCTTGGTTCAGATCGCTGATTCTGCCTTCCCTGACCTTATCCACGGGCTACATCGCGTTGATCGCACGCGTTACCCGCGCGGCGATGCTCGAAGTCCTGCAGCAAGACTACATACGCACGGCCAAGGCCAAGGGCGTCGGCCAGCGGATGATCCTTTTCGTTCATGCGCTGAAGAACGCGGCGATTCCGATCGTGACGGTGATTGGAATCGGGGTCGGGCTTTTGATCGGAGGAGCTGTCGTCACCGAGAGCGTGTTCGTCATCCCTGGCCTGGGCCGCCTTACGGTCGACGCCATCCTGCGACGCGACTATCCCGTTATCCAAGGCGTCGTCCTCCTCTTCAGTTTCTCTTATGTGATCGTCAACCTCCTGATCGACCTGCTTTACACCGTGTTCGATCCACGAGTGAAATACTAGGAATGCACGATGATCAGCAACATTGACGACGGCATACCCGCGGACTTTCTGCCGCCGGTAAAGGTGCGAACAGGTGTTCTCGGCTTCGCGCTCCGCAACCCAACCATCACGATCGGCGCAGCGCTCTTGATGTCGATTGCGGCCATCGCCGTCGCCGCTCCGATCCTATGGACGGTAGACCCGACGGCGCTCGCCCCCTCGCTCAGAACGCTCGCGCCCTCAGCCGAGCATTGGTTCGGAACGGATATGCTTGGCCGTGACGTTTATTCGCGCGTCATTTATGGCACCCGTGTTTCACTTGTCGTCGGGCTGGCCGTCGCCGTCGTCGCCTCCGTTTTAGGTTTATTGATCGGCCTAGTCTCGGGCTTCTTGCGAAGCGCCGATTCCATAATAATGCGCGTGATGGACGGTCTCATGTCCATCCCGCCCATTCTCCTGGCGATAGCTCTCATCGCTCTCATGCGCGGCTCCATCGTAAATGTGATCTTTGCCATTAGCGTCGCGGAGATACCACGGGTCGCTCGACTCGTGCGCGGAGTGGTTCTGTCATTGCGCGAACAGCCCTATGTCGACGCCGCAATCGTTTCGGGGACACATAGGGCGAAAATCATATTCCGCCACATTATGCCAAACACGCTGGCTCCGCTTCTGGTGCACGCAACATATGTCTGCGCCTCGGCGATGATCACCGAGGCTGTCCTTTCGTTCATCGGCGCCGGAACGCCACCGACCACGCCGTCTTGGGGCAACATCATGGCGGAGGGGCGTGCGCTCTGGCAGGTGAAGCCGTACATCGTGATGTTCCCGGCAGCTTTTCTTTCGGTCACGGTGCTTGCCATCAACATGCTTGGCGACGGTATGCGCGACGCGCTTGATCCGAGAATTGCAGGGAAAGTCTAACATGCGTTTGTTGGAAGTGTCGCGGTTGCAGACGCACTTCAGGTCTAGGGACGGCATCACTCGCGCGGTCGACGGCGTCTCATTCGGCGTTGACGCGGGGGAGACGCTCGCGATCGTTGGAGAATCCGGATCCGGAAAATCCGTCACCGCGATGTCCATTCTCGGCCTGATCGATGCGTCGTCCGGCGGGTCGCGCGGGTCGATCAAATTGATGGGCAGGGAATTGCTGGGACTGCCGGAGCGAGACATGCGCCGGATCCGTGGCAAGGACATGGCCATGATCTTTCAAGAACCGATGACGAGCCTTAACCCGGTTCTCTCGATCGGCTACCAGCTCTCCGAGTCGGTGCGGCTTCACGAGGGCCTGGGAAAGAAGGAAGCCGAGCGCCGCGCTATCGAGATGCTCGATGTCGTCGGAATCCCGGAAGCGCGGCGCCGCATCAACGAGTATCCGCATCAGCTGTCTGGCGGAATGCGTCAACGGGTAATGATTGCGATGGCCATCGCCTGCAGTCCGAAGCTCCTAATCGCCGATGAGCCTACGACCGCGCTTGACGTCACCATCCAGCTTCAGATCCTTAATCTGATGCGCGAGCTGAAACGCAAGGTCGGCGCCGCGGTCGTCATTATCACGCACGATTTGGGTGTGGTCGCTGAGATCGCGGACCGTGTAATGGTCATGTATGCGGGGCGTGTGGTCGAGGCGACGACAGCGACCGAACTTTTCGAGCGTCCTCTGCATCCGTACACGATCGGGTTGCTCGGATCGGTTCCGAAACTGGGTTCTTCCTTGGCGGGCGAATCAAGCCGTCTTGCCGACATTCCCGGCATGGTTCCGAGCCTGAAGCGCAGGATCGACTACTGCGCTTTCGCGTCGAGGTGCATTCGGGCGACGGAGATATGCCGCAATACCGTCCCCCCGCTAATCATGAAGGCGCCGGCGCATGAGGTCGCTTGCCATCATGCGGTGGTCGACGCAATGGAGCAGCCCATATGACGGTGCCGATACTTCAGGTCCTTGGGTTGAAGAAATACTACCCATTGTCCTCGTCACTTTTTTGGCGGACCAAGAGCTTCGTGCATGCAGTCGACGATGTGTCGTTTGACCTTCATCGGGGTGAAACCCTGTCGCTGGTTGGAGAGTCAGGCTGCGGAAAGTCCACGGTCGGACGCTCGATACTCGGTCTTTCCAGCCTGACTGCCGGACAAATCTTCCTGGACGGTACGCGTATCGACGCATTCAGCCAAAGCGCGTGGCGGCCGCTGCGCAGGCGCATGCAGTTCGTATTTCAGGACCCGTTCAGCTCATTGAACCCACGTATGCGCGTGCGGGACATTCTGGCCGAACCACTGCGCAATTTTTCACTTGCGACCAATGGCAGCGAGATCGACGCCAAGGTCGGTAAGCTGCTCGCGACGGTAAGCCTGCCGAAAGACGCCGGTTCCCGATGGCCGCACGAGTTCTCCGGCGGTCAGAGGCAGCGGATCGGTATCGCGCGCGCCCTGGCGACCAATCCCGACGTCATCGTATGCGACGAGGCGGTCAGCGCCCTCGACGTCTCGGTCAAGGCGCAGATCATCAACCTTCTTCAGGATCTCCAGGCTGAGCTGGGCGTCGCCCTGCTTTTCATCAGCCACGATCTCGCTGTGGTCGAGCACCTGACGCACCGCGTGGCTGTGATGTATCTCGGCAAGATCGTTGAACTCGGCTCCAAGCGTGACGTTTTCGCGGCCCCCAGGCATCCATACACGGAGGCGCTGATGTCGGCCGTTCCCGTGCCGAAAGTGGGCGACCAGAGGCGGCGAATCGTCCTGAACGGCGACATACCGAGCCCGATCAACCCTCCAACCGGGTGCTATTTCCACACTCGATGCCCGCACGCCTTCGATAGGTGCGTTCGGGTGGAGCCTGAGCTGAAAGAGGTGACGCCCGGACGCTTCGCCGCATGTCACCTGAACGATGAGCCACTTGTGGCGGGAGCCTCGTTGTAAAGACGCCGCAACATCGAAGTTCGCAACACCATATGGCCCCGTATCGATTCCTTTGTAGAGGAGACGCGAATGCCGGGTGGTGGCGCCGATTGTGCACTAGGGGAGTTCGGCGCTATCGGCTCTGAGGGTGGAGAGTGTGCAACCGAAGTGTCAGCAAATTCAGGATGGCTTCGCGGCGGCGTTCATACCGTCGAGATTTGAGTCCGGCTGGTCAACCGCGCGGATCCGCCAACTGCGTAAAGGAACTGATCTGGTGCTTCTGGCGGCATGACATGAGAGGAAGAACAGTGGGTAAGATTTGTGTAGAGACAGTCGTTGTTACGCCACTGGAGCAGAACTGCACGATTTTGTTCGATCAGGACACATTGGTAGGGGTGGTCATCGATCCCGGTGGTGAGGTGGATTCGATTGTTGAAACGTTGCGGAGACGACGTGTGCGCGCACAGGCGATCTGGCTGACTCACGGTCATGTCGATCACGCCGGAGGGGCGATGACGCTCAAAGATAGATTGAACGTCGACATAATCGGCCCGCACGTAGCGGACATTCCTTGGCTCTCCACGATCATCGAGCGCGCTGAATTTCACGGGATAGTGGATGGGGCTCGTAACTGCACACCTGATCGATTCCTTGAAGAGGGCGATATCGTGCAGTTCGGCGATCACCAGTTTCACGTTCTTCACTGCCCCGGTCATGCGCCCGGCCACATCGTCTTCATCAACAAGGCCGCGCGCGTCGCCCACTTGGGCGACGTCATGCTCTCCGGTTCGCTGGGACGCGCGGACCTTCCGTTTGGCGACCAGACTGCGCTGATACGCTCCGTAAAGGAGAAGCTTCTACCCTTGGGCGACGACATCCAGTTTACATGTGGCCACGGTCCAGGGAGTAGTTTCGGACGTGAGCGGTTAACCAATCGGGATCTTGTTTAGCCAAGGCATTTGCCCACTATCTGCTGAAAGCCTCACTCGAAACGCAGGACGTTAGTGTAGAGAAATAGGGCGGGCGTAGCGGTTAAGGTCGGGGAGAGAGGCTCCCGGCGTCCGTCGCGCTGCTCTTGGAACAGAGCCTGGAAGGTGCAATCCGATGTTTGTCGACGATCCTGCGGTTCGCTGACGGGGACGGGCTGCCCGACCTTACCCGCTGGTGAGGGCATCAATATCTTGATGCAACTTCAAGACTGCCGCCATGAGCTTGGTCGCTTTGTTGGAAGCGCGTCGATGGCGTCGGGATCGATACCCCATAGAGATCGCCCTTCCAGTCCTTGAAGGCGATGCCGACCGCCGCGTGAATCAATCCATCACCCCAAAGGAGTCTACGCATCTTCTGCTTTGCGGCTGGGCTGTGCGCTGGTTTTTACATCCTACTGCCGTGAACGGCGGATCATAACGCCAGATCTTCCGGGTGCGTGTGAATGCCTCCTCGACCGACCAAACACTGCACAATGGCTGCGGGCTCGCTGGGAAGCGCGGCTGCCCACCTCACCATCCGAATTGCGTTGCCGCGCGGTCAACGACCGCGCGAGCAATCGGCATTGAGGACGTCGCTGCCGGGGAGGGCGCGTTGCAGACATGCACGATCCGGGCCGTGGAGCGTATGATGAAGTCATGCTCGATCGTCCCATCGCTCATCACCGCTTGAGCGCGGATACCCGGACGGTAAGGCTCCAGGTCATCGATCTTCAGTTCGGGGCAGTACTGCCTGCAAAGCGCCAGATAGCGTCGTTTGCTCAACGAATTGGCCATTTCTGACAGACCCAAACCAAGATTGTTCTTAGCAAGCACACGGAACCCCCGGTACGAGAATATCTCGGCCACATCTTTGAAGTTGAAATCGCTGAACCGGTAGCCTTCGCGCGCGAAGGCGAGCACGGCGTTCGGACCCACGGTGACGTATCCGCCGATCATGCGCGTCAGGTGGACGCCGAGGAATGGCAGGGCAGGATCCGGTACGGGATATATCAGGTGGTTGACAATATCGTTTTTGTGAGAGCCGAGCCGGTAGTACTCGCCGCGAAATGGCACCAGCTGAAAATCCAGAGTCAGTCCACTGAGCTTGGCCAGGCGGTCAGCCATAATCCCGGCGCAGACGATCAGGTGACCTGCCTTGATTGTTCTCGGGCCCGCCTCGATCGTGACCCCGTTCGGCTCCTCCTTGATGGCCTCGACCTTCAGGCCCGTGAGGATTTCACCACCGCGTCGCACCAGTTCCGCGCCCATTTTTCGGGCGACTACGGCATAGTCAACGATGCCAGTGGTCGGCACGAATAGCGCCCCGAGGCCTGTTATCCTCGGCTCGCGCCGCGCAAGCTCCGTTGCATCGAGAACTTCGACATTCAACCCGTTCTCCTTGCTGCGTTCATGCAGAGCGGTCATGCGCGGGAGATCGTCCGGCTTTGTCGCCACGATCATCTTTCCGCATTGATCGAATGGTATGGAGTGCTCGCGGCAGAAAGCCATAGTTGCCTCGACCCCCTCCTTGCAGAACAACGCCTTTAGGCTGCCGGGCTTGTAGTACACTCCGGCATGAATGACGCCGCTGTTTCGCCCGGTTTGATGCTGGGCGAGGTCTGCCTCCTTTTCGATTATCGCAACTGAAAAACCAGGATAGCGGTCACTTATGCGCATTGCAGTCGCAACGCCAACAATGCCGCCGCCGATGATCACGACGTCATATGTGCTCATGGATTGGGTTCCGTCTATTTGGGAAAGTCAGTCGATCTGCAAATGGGAGACGAATTTGGGGTTCAGATAGCTTTCCAAAGCGTCGGCGCCGCCTTCGGTGCCGTAGCCCGAGTCATTGATGCCTCCGAACGGCACTTCTGGCAGCGCCAGCCCAGCATGATTGATCGACATCATGCCCGAAGCGATTTCATCGCCGATCCTGGCGGCGTTAGCTGCCGACCGGGTAAACCCGTATGCCGCCAGACCGAAATTCAGCCTGTTTGCTTCGACCATGATTTCGTCAATCGACCGCATCGGGACCATGAGCGCCAGGGGGCCAAATGGTTCGTCGTTCATGACGCGCGCCGATGTGGGCACATTGGAGAGTACCGTCGGCTGAAAGAAGAAGCCGGTATTGCCTATCCTTTCGCCTCCAGTCACCAATTCGGCTCCGTGCTGCACCGCGTCTTGAACGAAGATTTCTGTCGCTTCTACCCGCCGCGCGTTGGCCAGCGGACCCATGGCTGTCTCCGCGGCGAGCCCGTTGCCAACCCTGATCTTCCTGGCAGCGTCGCTGAATTTCGCCACGAACTCGTCATAGACAGGCTCCTCAACGAGGAAGCGTGTCGGTGCCACGCAGACCTGCCCCGCATTGCGGAATTTGGATGCGACCATCGTCGACGCGGCGCGTGACAAATCAGCGTCCTTGAGAACGATCACCGGTGCGTGGCCACCGAGTTCCATAGTCACACGCTTCATGTGCTGGCCGGCCAGAGACGCCAACTGCTTGCCGACGGGAGTCGATCCAGTGAACGATATCTTCCTGATCACCGGATGGGAAATAAGGTGCTGCGAAATTTCAGCTGGTGTTCCGTACAGGAGACCAATGACGCCGTCCGGCAAGCCGGCGTCGATGAACACACGTACCAGTTCGGCTGGCGCCGCAGGCGTTTCTTCGGCCGCTTTGATGATGATTGAACATCCTGTGGCCAAGGCGGCGGCAAGCTTCCTCGCAAGCTGGCTGACGGGGAAATTCCAGGGTGTGAATGCAGCAACCGGCCCAACCGGTTCCTTAATCACGAGTTGGCGAACGGCGCGAGAGCGGGCCGGAATAACACGCCCATAGGTGCGCCGCGCCTCCTCGGCGAACCAATCGATGATGTCGGCGGCACTCAGCGTCTCTGCCTTGGCTTCGGCGAACGGCTTTCCCTGTTCGAGCGTCAGGAGCCGCGCAACATCCCCGGACCGGGCTCTCAGCAGTTCGGCGGCTTGCCGCATCAACTTGGAACGATCGAAGGGCGAGGTCGCACGCCAAGTTTTAAAACCCTTGCTCGTGGCTTCTATCGCGGCTCCGAAATCAGCCTCTCCAGCATGGGCGAACACGCCCAGCACCTCGCCGGTGGCCGGGTTGACGACGGGAGAGGTACGGCCGTTGCTTGACTGACGCCAATCCCCATCGATACGCAAAAGCACGTCGGGATAGGCGATTTCGGTCGAAACTGAAGGCTTGGTCACGGGTATGTCCTCTTGGCTAATGGCGCCGCGGCCTTTGATTGGTTGGCATGGCACCCCGAATTTTGAGTATTCAGCACGAGACGAGACCCCAATCGTTTTACCAGTAGCGAGGCCGCCTTCGGTTTTGCCAGGGCGCGCAGGCGCGGCGATCCGTCAGTTGGAAGAGGCCGCATGCCCATGCCAGCTGCGGCGTGGCGAGGTCGACCAAGAAAGGTCTGCGATACGTGGCGGGTCGGGTCTCGTCGACCATCAGGTGAGCTCTCCATCACCCGAACTTCCCGACTAGCGCGCCAGGTACGTCCATCCGGCAAGAGATCAGGGTTCCCAGGTCCGGTTTGCCGTTGCGGGCTGTCGAGAGCGACGTTATGAACAAGGTTCGAAGATCGCGGCCCCCAAAGCACGGCATCGTTGGCGCATCTGTGGGCACCGGCATCGAGGCCAAGATGCCGCCGGCCGGTGAAATCTTGTTGATGCGGCCTGCCGTTACTCCGGCGCTCCAATAGAAGCCATCGACATCGACCGCGGCCCCATCGGCCAGACCCTCTTCCTCACTGGGCGTGACCAGCACCCGCATTCGGGACATCTGGCCGCTGGTGGGATCGAAATCATATGCAGAGACCGAACCTCTCGAGTCCGCGTGGTACATCGTTGTGCCATCAGGACTCCAAGCCAAACCATTCGACACATTGATCCCGCCCAACATCCGAGTACACCGGCCGTCCGGCGTGATCCTGTAAAGCGACGCGGTGGGCAAGCGGGGAACGGAATCGTGCATGCTGCCCACCCAAAAGCAGCCGTCCGGACCGACTTTGCCGTCGTTGAGCCGATTGATCGAGACATTCGGCTCAGGGTGAACGAGGAACTCGAGCGATCGCGACGCCGGGTCATAAAGGTGCACGCCGCTCCGAAGCGCGACGATCAATCGTCCACCCTGCGCCAGGCCGACGCTGCCGACCGGCGCGGGCATCGGATGAACGGTCAATTGTCCCGAAGCTGGATCGAGTTGATAGAGCGCCGGCGCCAAGATGTCGACGAACCAAAGTATCTGCCGGTCGTCGTCCCAGACAGGACTTTCCCCGAGGGCAAGTTCGAAGGAAACATGTCGCGTGAAAGACTGGGGCGAATCCAAGTGCAAACGATACTCTCCTTCAGCCCTGCCGGCGGCGACCAGGAAGTGCAAAAATCGGCGCTTCTAGAATTTTATATCAGCCAACGCATATTTGATATAGCAAATTTCGGACTTGTCGAGCCGATTTTGTCCTGCGGCAGATGAAATATGAGACGCAAACATCAAATTGCCACGGCTATCCGCCCGCCCGTGAGGACGTAGGCGCTGCCGAAAACGCGCTTGCCACTCTAACCGGGAGTACGGAAGAGTTCAAAATGGAAGCTGGGCCCCGGGATTCCGAGGGGAAATAATGTTCTATTTCTCCGCGATTGTGACTGCCAGGCTCACAATGAGAGGAATGGCTTTGAGCTAATTTTCCAAACATTAGCTTTGACCGATTTGAAATATCGTATATGGTCGATCAATTGCGGAAACAGCATGAGGGACGCGGCTGCCGTGAGCGATTTATTGCACCTGAAGGACATCAGTATGCATTTCGGCGCTGTCATGGCGCTGGATCGAGTGGATATTTCCGTCGGTCGAGGCGAGGTGCTGGCCCTTCTGGGTGATAACGGCGCAGGCAAGTCGACGTTGATCAAAGTAATCTCTGGCGGACTGAAGCCGTCAGGCGGCAAGATCTTCTTCGAAGGCGAGGAGCGTGTCTTCGAGTCTCCTCATGACGCGAAGCAGATGGGCATCGAGACCGTCTATCAAGACCTCTCCGTTTGCCTGAATGCCGACGTTGTCGCGAATTTCTTCATGGGACGCGAACTCACTCGGCGATTTTTTGGCATCCCGGTTCTTCGGGAGGGCGAGATGAAGGCAATCACTGAGAAAGTGCTGAGTGCAGGAGGTACGCGCATCCGCTCTGTACTAATTAATGCAGAGCATCTCTCGGGAGGCCAACGTCAAGCGATCGAACTTAACCGCTTTGTCCACTGGGGTGGAAAGCTCGTCGTGCTAGACGAGCCATTTGCCGCGTTGGGCGTGGAGCAAGTGCGGCGGGGCTTGGAAACAATCGCGCATGTGCGCGATCAGGGTATCACGGTGATCATCGTCACCCACAATATGACCCATGCCTTCGAGATCGCGGATCGCATCGTTGTCATGCATCAGGGGCGGGTTGCAGGAAACGTGCCGACTGCCCAGACAACTCATGAGGATGTCATTCGAATGATTACCGGAGATGCGGCTCGCCGATCCGCATCCTGATCGTTTGTCCTCGGCAATAAGAAGACAGGGAGCGCAGCAATGAATTTTTCGAGAAGACAGATAGGCGGGCTAGCCTTGGGAGCCATGGCCGGATTGGCGTCCAGCCGCGTGGCCGCTGCCGGTAAAGGAAAGGTGTACTTCCTAATTCCTGATTCGGGCGGCCCGTTCTATCCGGCGTCCGCAAAGGTCGAGGCCGCCTTTCTTAAGCAGATCGGCTACGAAATGATCACCTTGGATGGCGGCAATAAGTCCGATCTGCAGCTGAACCAGATAGACAACATTATCAACCTAAATCCAACGGCGATCGTCCTCGCCGCCGTTGACTACGACGCAGCCCTGCCTGGCGTCGAGAAGGCTAGGGCCGCCGGAATTCCGGTGATCGCATTTGATCGCGAGATCAAGGGCACCAAGCTCGATTTTACCTCTGTGGCCGGCACGATTGAGATCGGCCGCATTGCTGGCGATGAGGCGATCCGGCTTCTCAAGGAGCGGAAGGGTTCGCTCAAAGGCAAAGTGCTGCAAATCATGGGAGATCCCGGCGACTCGTACGTGGTGGGCCTGGCAAAGGGTTTCGGCGAGAAGTTGGCGGGCCTTTCCGACGTGACGCTTATCACCAAGCCGACGCCGCAGTGGGAACCAACCAACGCCGGCAGCACGACGCAGAACCAGCTGCAGGCTAACCCAGATATCGATGTCATTTTCTATCACTCGGGGTATCTAGCGTCCGCAGTTCAAGGAGCGCTCGAAGCGGCCGGAAAGAAGCCAGGCGAGGTCATGTGCCTGGATGGAGACGGCGACCCCGGTGGATTGGCTCAGATTCGTGCCGGCTGGCAGCAAGCGTCGGTTGCGCAGCCCATGTATGCGCAAGCGTTGGCCGTGGCTGAGGTGATGGACAAGCTTGTCAACAAACAGCCTCTCAACGTCGGCACTTATCAGGTTCTTGGCCTTGACGCTGCGCTGACGATCGAGCCATGGGGTCCCTATTTCAAGATCCCCGGAAAGGTCGTGACAAAGGAAAACGTTGACGATCCGGCCGTTTGGGGAAATGGCAAGATCCCGGACGTCAAGGTCACTCCAATCGGTTGACGTTTTGATTTGACCCCCTGGGGACCGAGCACGCTCGCTCGGCCTCAGGCTTGCTTTCGAGGCAGCCATGACAAGTTTAAGTGACCAGGAAACCGTTCGCCCTCGGCAGATAGGGCTGGGAATGAAGCGGACGCTTATCGAAGCCGCACTCGAGAACATCGTATGGCTGATCCTGCTGACCATTCTTGCGGTGTTTTGTGTCGCAATTCCTGGTTATGCCCAATTCGGCATCTTCTTCAATATCATCGAGCAGGCCACGTTTGTCGGCATCCTCGCGGTCGGCCTATCGATCACGATCATCGCTGGCCAAATGGATCTGTCGATCGAGTCGACCATGGCTCTTGCCGCCATGGTTACCGCGACCTTGGTTAGCACCGGCCCGCTAGGATGGGGAGGGGGGCAAGGCCCAGGTTGGCTGATCATCCCGGGGACGCTAGCGGTTGCTCTTGGCTTGGGTGTTGCCATCGGCCTCGCCAACGCCCTCCTGGTTATTAAGCTGAAGATCAATGCGTTCATTGCGACGCTCGCGACATATATCTTCCTTCGCGGGGCCGTCGTAGCGTTCAATGGCGGTTCGGCTGTGTTTGGATTGCCCGCTTCACTGAGATCGATCGCCCTAGTCAAGTTGGCGGGAATACCCCTCTTTGCCTGGCTGACAGTCACCATTTTCTTGGTATTTTCATTCGTCCTGAAGAAGACGCCGTTTGGCCGCTACCTCTACCTTGTGGGCGGCAATCCCATCCCGCCATTCCGGGCCGGAATCGCTGTAGAAAAGATCGCTGCATGGAGCTTCGTGCTATCGGCTGCACTCGCAGCTTTTGCCGGATGGTTGCTCGCAGCTCGGACATCCGGGGCGACCCCGAACCTTGGCATTGGGATGCTGTTCGAAGCGTTTGCAGCGGTGGTCATCGGTGGAGTGAGCCTAAAGGGTGGCATCGGCAGATTGTCCGGAGTCTTTGCCGGCGTGCTTCTACTGAGTGCAATCAGAACTGCGATCAACCTCCTTTCGATGCCGCCACACTACACTCAGATGATTCAAGGCGCTCTGGTTCTCGCAGCAATGTTGCTGGATGCCCTGAAGACGACAATCCGGAAGCGGTACCTATAAGCAGAATTGGCTGCGTGTCGGTTCGTTGAGACGAGGAGGGCACTGTCTGTCATCGACAGCGCTGGAGCGTTTCATTGGTCCTTCACAGCAAAGAGGACCGGGAGCCCCATCGGCCAGACTAGCGAGGCATCTACCTCGCACGCTACTGAGTTTAGTTGTTTCCTTGGAGAGGATGCGGCAGATCCGCTCTGACCCCTGCCGCGCGGAGAAAATCAGTGGCGCACCTGTGCCAGGGCAGAGGGTGAGCCAGCGTCGGACGTGCGGTGTTTCGCAGCACGGTCCGCAGCCAGCTGTGAGCGACCCGTTGGCCTCGTAGCCAGCGTCGAAGGCAACGAAATGTCTGACAAGCTTTGACTGCGATTTCCAAACGGAGTGCGACAATGAAGTTGCTGGACTTTAATGAAGCCACGGACCTCGAGCTTGATGGGAGCGTACGAGGCGTTCCGCCCGGGGTCGTGATATCGAGCGGAAAGCTCAGCGTGATGAATTGGTCGCCGCACGACGGCAGCATGACACTGCCCGTGCTGACGTTGGACGAGGAAGCGCTGTTGTCCAATGCCACCAATTTCCTGCAGTTCGCCGAGAATGAGAAAGTGCTCCTGGCGCCTCACGCCAAGACGCCCATGATGCCAGGCTTAGCGGCCTCGCTCGTCACCGCCGGCGCTTGGGGAGCGACCGTGGCCAATGTTCAGCAGCTGTCTGCACTGATGGCTGCAGGCGTGAAGCGCGTCATTTACGGAAGCCCCCCAGGTGGAATGACCGGCTGTACTCACCTGGCCGCAGCCCTGGCGCTCTTTCCGGACGTCGACGCGTATGTCTTCCTGGATTCGGTCCAAACCGTAAGGGCTCTGCACCAAGCCCTTCGCAAGAGAGGTGGGGCCAAAACCTTTGGGTTGATCGAGGTCGGGTTTGGACGGACCGGCGCCAGAGACATCGGTACCGCCATGGCCATCCGGGACGCAATCATCGCCACGAATGGCGCGATCAAACTGGCAGGCGTTGCCACCTACGAAGCCGGCGCTGCGGCCGGAAGCGGTGTCGACAATCAGATCGTATTTCGTCAGCTTTTTCGGCTGGTTGCTGACGCGCATCGTTCGGCCAGAGAAGCCGTACCTTTGGGCGAGCACTTGATTATTACCGCAGGCGGCTCGAGCTATTTCGACGAGGTGATCGACGCTCTGCGGCCAGTGGCGGAAACTCAAGGCCCAACCTCACTGGTGCTGCGCTCCGGAGCCATCTTCTTTTCTGACGACGGAATGCAGCAGCGGGCTCTCGCGGCAATAGCAGCAAGAAGTCGCTATGGATCGATAGGAAATGCGATCAGGCCGGTGTTGTCACTTTGGGCGGAAGTCGTATCTCGGCCAGAACAGGGTCTTGCCATAGCAGGGTTCGGAAGGCGCGACGCGCCAACCGACCAAGGGGTCCCGATCGTGCGGCGAATCTACCGTGATGGCGTCAAGATTACCTCAGCAGATGCCCAACTGCCGGTCGTCGCGAAGCTGAACGACCAACACGCCTTCATTTCCGGACCAGGCGTTGAAGGCCTCTTGGTGGGAGACATCCTTCAACTTGGCATTTCGCACCCCTGTACGGCGCTCCAGTGTTGGAGCGTCGTGTACGGCACCGACGATCAGTATCGGATCCAATCCGCGTTTAAAACCCATTTTGGCTAAGGAAAAGACCGAGAATGATCAGAGCTGGCGGCGGAGGACATGGGAGCGATCCTCGACTGGAAAATCGGCCACCGGCATCGTTCAACGCCGGAGTCGGTATCCAAGAATTGTCGCCATTTCATCGCGCTCCACAGGCCCACGATGCTGAATTGATGCATTCCTTGACGCCCACCTCGGGGGCATGCCGTTCGTCGACTCCGACGCCGCACCCGCCCATGGCTGGCCGTCAACGCTCAGTGGGCGCTCATTGAATCCGCAGACCTGCACCGTGTACCTGATCCGGCATCGGGACTGCTCGAAATATGTTGCGGCTGACTGCTGCATGTGGATGATCACAGGCTCCGACAGTGAATCCTGCCGCTACAGGTTGAGAGACACGAGATCGGGATTTCTGGTGTATTGTGGTGCCCGGCTACGGGCAGGGAGAAATGATGCTTGCGACAAAGACGGGTGTTGAAGGCTCGGATCAGGAAACGGACGATCGCATAGGGTTGAATCGCGACAGCCTGGCTGATCAGATTTATGCCAAGCTACGCAGTGCCCTGATGACCGCTCGGTATGAGCCCGGTAGCCGTTTAAGCATCCGGAAGCTGGCCGCAAGCTTTAACACCTCGCCGACACCCGTGCGTGAAGCAGTTATGCAGCTCGTAAGAGAGGGGGCTCTGGAACTGCGGTCTGGGTACCAGCCTATCGTGCCGGTTCTATCGATTGCACAGTACATTAAGATCCGCGACACCCGCATACCACTTGAACGGCTCGCCGCTGAACTTAGCACGGTCAATATTACAGAAGAGGGCATCCGCGATCTTCGGGAGATTAATAACAAGTGGATGCAATTGGAAGCTGACGGGGATTGGCAAGCGGCCATTGTTGCCAACCATGAATTTCATTTTACAGTCTATAGGACATCGATGAACGATATTTTGGTTCGCATCATCGAGAACCTTTGGATGTTGTCTTACCCAGTTGTCTATTATCAATATCGGAACATACGCCTGAGCAGGTCTGGAGTGCATCCACATCTGCTGCTGATCGATGCGTTGGAAAGGCGGTCTCCGGCCGAAGCGGGTGAGATGGCGGTGCGCGATTTGCGCGACGGTTCGTCCAGGATTATCGAACTGCTCAATTCCAAGAGAGAGAATCCAAAAAAGATGGTGATATAAGGCCAAGGAGCCTGTTGCCCCAGTCGCCGCAGGTGGCGCTTATATAACTATCAAATGGCAAAACGGTCCGGTGGCTACTGTGCCGCGCGCCAAATCGCTGCTTGCTCGGCGAGGAAGTTTGAGGTTTCGCCGCAGCGATGCCTCTAAAGTGTCTAAGCCGCGCATGTCGGCCAAACTCCCCCCGCTGCAGTGCTGGACGTACTCAGCCCAAATCCTGCCCACGACAGGAACGCTATTCGTGCTTTTTCCACCGGCAGCGAAATTTCGGCGATTCGTAGCTCAACAGCCTTCCCGGGTCGGAAGAGAGCAAAACGGCGAGCTTTGGCCGGTTTGAAGCCGACTGCGTGCGTCCATCTGCCATGATTGTGCGGAGGAAGTTGTAGGGCGACCCCGCTTGTCAAAACGGTGGCAGCCATCGCTGCCTTCTTTGTCGCGGCGCGCAGCCCTCAACTGCCTTAGCAACTCCCGACCCTTTTGATATATCATGGACCACAATCGAAATTACGCCAAACCGCTTTGGCAACGGGAAAGCCAGCCGAGCCTGTTGTCTTAGGAATCCATCGTTTACGAGGCGATTTACCGCTCCACACCGAGCGGTTATGCACTGCCAGTCGAGGGACGCAATGCAGTGGCGCTCCTGATGGGATTTGATCAGACCTCTTCAGAGGGCCATGGCGCGCTTCCGGGGCGCGATCCCGTCGTCGAGGCGGAGACTGCATGGCGCATTCGCCCAGCCTTGCGGACGGCTGTGTGCCCGAGAACCCGACAAGAGCCCGATCGTTCCAAAGTTTCGAGTTGATATATCAAACGAACGCTGCGTGCTCCCGCCAAAAACGTCATTGCCAAGAGCGACAATTATGATATACCAAAATGACAGACCGTTGGAAGGACGGACAGAATGCCGCCACACTCGCAGCTGGCTAAGATGGGGCCGTCGCACTGGCATGCGCCTTCAGTCCCGCGTTAGCAGAATCTGCTAGTGCTGGTCCGGCATCTCCGGAGCATCCATGAAGCCATCGCCGGATGTCCACGACCAGCTTCCGGTCCAAATGCCGATACGGCCAAGTCAATGTTGCGGCCGACTGGCGAATGAAAAGCGCACAGACAAAAAAGGGGAAGACCATGAATATTATGTTGAAATCCCGTCCTTACCCGAACGGGTTGAGGGTCGCCGCGATTGCCGCGTCATTGATCGCTCCAGTCGCGGCTTCCACTTTCGCCTGGGGACAGGACAGGCCCCTCGTGATTGCCCGAAACCTGGACCTGAACTCACTCGATCCCTCGCGGGCGGGTTGCGACACGTGCATGATTTACCTGACGGCTACGTACGAAACGCTTGTTCATCTCGGCAAAGACGGGAGGTCCGTGGAGCCGGGACTGGCAGAGTCATGGGAGGCCAACGAGGACAACTCGGCTTTCGTGTTCAAGCTCAATCCCAAGGCCGTCTTTGCAGACGGTACTCCGGTGGAGGCAAAAGATGTCATCTGGTCCTGGAACAGGCTCATCAATGGCCAAGGCGGGAACGCCTGGACGCTGGGCACGATCAAGTCAATGGAAGCGCCCGACAGCCACACCGTCAAAGTCCAGCTGACCCAGCCGGATGGCGAGTTTCTTGGCAAGGTCATGGTGAGCAGCTCCGGGATCATCAATAGTGATCTGGCCGAGGCACACGGCGCGCGGGCAGGGAAAGACGCCGGCACCGATCCTGCCGAGCCATGGTTCCTGTCCAATTCGGCTGGCAGCGGTCCCTTCGTGTTGGCGGCCTACAGTCCCAATGCGGAGTTGCGATTGAAGCGGAACGAAAAGTATTGGGGGCAACCAGCAGGTGTCGACGAGATACTCTTCAAGCAAGTGAAGGACTCAGTTGCCCAGGCGCAATTGATCCAGAACGGTGATGTCGATATCGCAATGCAGATCGCTCCCGACACGGCAAAAACGATTTCATCCCCTGATGTCGTTGTCGATTCTTTGCCATCGGCAAACTACATCTATATGGCGCTTAGCCCAGGGGCGAAGGCGAACGCCGTCCCCATGACGAAAGAAATCCGACAGGCGATCGCCTATGCGGTTGACTATAAAGGTCTTGTCGATTTCACCGTCGGTGGCGCCGGTCGGCTGCAGCCGTCTCCGGTGCCTAACGAATGGCCAGGCACGCAAGGCTTGCCAGAGCCTGAATCCAACGTCGAGAAGGCTAAGGAACTACTGGAAAAAGCTGGATTGAAGGACGGGCTGGATCTTGAGGCGAAGTTTCCGAACATGAACTATTATGGAGTGGATATGTCCACTCTCATGCAGAAGCTTCAGCAGGATCTGTCCAAGGCCAACATTCGTATCAAGCTTGAACCGCTGACCTTTCCAGTTTGGCTTGATACCGTTCGTGGAGACGGCACGCCACTGACCGCGTCGTTTTATGCGCCTGACTATTATGGGACGGGGCAGTATATCGACAACTTTGGCATGATCCCCGGGACACGGTGGGCAAAGCGGTCCGGCGCCGAGCGCCTCGGATTGCTGAACTCCAAGGAGAAGGAACTGCTGGACAAGGCACTGGCGGCTCCCGAGGCCAAGCGTGACGGATTGTTCAAGCAGGCTGCCATGGAAATGATAGGGGATCGGATCATCATCGGCCTCGTCAATCCCGACAACATTTACGTCTATAACAAACACGTGCAAGGCGTTCGTTACAGCCTCAACGACTTGATGCCACTGCGTGAACTAAGCTTCAAGAAATAGGTTGGCCAAAGTACCGCCAACCCCCAGCCCGAGGATAGTCGATCGGCCGGCGAGGTGCTTCACCCGTCGGTCGATCAAAATTTTACCTGCGGGGCGTTGCACCGGGACGCCGGCCGACATTGTCTGTTGCTGTAAGCTGGCGCTGAATGCTTGGTTCAATCGAGCGTTGGGCCCTTTTTCTGCTTCGCTGCCGTCTTCTTCTTCCCGAGCCGCTGCGTTTCCTTCAACTGTTGAAGGATCAGGTAGGAGCCCTCGCGTGTATCGCGCAAGATCAGGTCGCCGACCTCGCTCGGCGACCTGCGCACGAGCGCATCTATGATCAACACGTGCGGATGCACCTTCGATGCCGCTTGCAGAATGTTTGGATACTGATTGTTCACGAACGGTCCGGAAAGTAGCCACAGGTTCTCGATAATGTGAACCAAGACCTCGTTTCCTGATGCCCGGTAAATCGTAAAATGAAACTCCTGGTTGGCAGCAAGAGCCGCCTTCCATTGCTCCTGCGCCTCAGACTTCACCCAGGTATCGTGAAGTTCGCGCAGCCTTTGGATTTCCTCCTCGGTAATGTTAACTGCGCCCAATTCGGCAGCAAGCCGCTCCAGCGGAGCGCGTGTTTCCCGGATGCTAATGTATCGCGGAATTGACAGCACCGGAACCCGCGGCTGGTATCCAAGCCGCAATTCCAAGGCCCCCTCCCTTACGAGCTGAACAATCGCCTCCCGGACTGGCGTTGGAGACGTATTGTAGCTGACCGCCAGCTTGCGGATGCTCAAACGGGCTCCAGGCCCGTAGAGACCTGTCATCAACGCAAGGCGCAGCCGCGTATAGATTTGTTCCGAAAGGCTATCGCGGTTTCGGTCGATGGCTTCGTCTGCCTCCTGGGCAGCGTCGTCCTCATCGTAGCTCTCGGTAACAGACATCGACTTCCTTTCCCAACGTTCAGCCGATCGGCTTGTCCTGACGGAGGGGCAATCCTTTGTGACCTTCGCTCGGCACAGGAGTTTGCGCCAACCAGTATATTCAAAAAGGCGCCAGAAACACCACAGCGATGTTCCAACGCCGATGGGCAGAGGCTTTGCCTTTATACTATCAGGCCGGCAGGCCCGAGCCGTTCGGCTTCCAGCTGGGCGCTCCAATTGTCCTTCTGTTTGGCCGCAAAGGCGTGGCGGTTGCGGCGCATTTTGCTCTTGGCTTCGCACAGATGATCCGGAACGACTGCTACCGGCTCAGGTCGCCTGCAGAGGTCTGAATCTCTTTGACTGTTTCTCGCGCGATCTGGCCAAGGAGCGTGGCGTCGCTGGTAATGGTCACGATGCGGAACCCCATATCGATCATCCTTGCGGCATAGGCCGGAGCTGCACAGTGGAGGCCGGCGATCAGCCCCCTCTTGCCTGTCTCCTCGACTATGCGCGCAAAGACAGCAAGGAGTCCCGGATCCTCCAGGTCTAAGGTCGGGCGCAGGCCAAACGAGAAGGCCAAATCGCTTGGGCCGACGTAGACGCCGCTAATGCCAGGAACGTCCAGGATTTCATCAAGGTTCTCGACGCCCTGGCGTGTCTCTATCATCGGCAAGATAAGCAGTTCCTCGTTTGCGAATTCCTGATAGAGGTTCCCAGGCTCTCCATAGCCACCCGCGCGAACCGGGCCGTTCGATCGGCTCCCAGCCGGGGGGTAGAGGCAGGCAGCGACGAAACCCCTCGCTTGCTCCGCAGTGTTGATCATCGGGCAGATGACGCCCCAGGCGCCAGCGTCGAGGACTTTGCCGATAATGCCAGGTTCGTTCCACGGAACTCTAACCATGGCCGTCACCGGATAGGCGCCGATCGCCTGAAAGCACTGCACCATGGTGAGGTAATCCTGGACCCCATGTTGAAGGTCCACCGTGATGCTGTGCCACCCGGCCTTGGCCATGACTTCGGCGGAGAATCCCGAGGGGATAGCCAACCAACCGTTTAGACAGGCCTTGCCGCTCGCAAGACGCGCGTTCAGGGCGTTTTTCACAAAAGTCTCCTGTGAGTTTCGGTGGTTTGATATATCTAAAGGCGCTCAGCTCTCGAGACTGAAAGGCCGGCAAAACCTGACCCAACAAGAAACGATTGGACCAAGTCCCCCGATGCGACCTTTTCTACTTGCACCCTCTCGCACAAAATGCAAGTATGATATATCGTTTTACCCAAAATGTGGCCGGCGGCCGCTCTTGGCCTGGCGACAGCCGATCAAAGGCTGGATGGAGTGAATATTATCGGAAGCGATTTAGGCATACCACACGAGGGGAAAACAGTGTCCAAATCCAAAGTGTTCCTAATCACCGGCGCGGCGAGCGGCATCGGCGCGGCGTTGGCCAAGCGGGCAGCCGAAGCCGGCAATACCATTATTCTGGCCGACATCAACTTGGCTGGCGCAACAAGCGTCGCAGAGGGAATTGGGCCGAAGGCAGAAGCTGTTCGGCTCGATATCTGCTCGTCACAGCAATGGGACGACGTTCTCGAAGGAGTCAGGACGAAATTCGGCCGCTTGGATGTGCTGGTCAACAATGCCGCCATTGTCCACACCGGATACGCCCGCGATATGAAGATGGAGCAGCATGAAGACACGATGATGACCAACTTCTTCGGGCCCGTCAGGGGAATGATGGCGGCACTTCCCAAGTTCAAGGCGCAAGGCCACGGTCATCTCGTGACAATATGCAGCATGACCGCCTTCCTGCCTTTTCCGGGCATCGCCAGCTACGCCGCAGCCAAACATGCACTTCGTGCCTATCACCTCGCGCTCGCGCTAGAGGAGCGAGAAAGCCCTTTAAAATTCACGATCGTTCATCCAACGTCGACCGAGACGCCGATGCTCGACAAGGAAGCGGAAGACGACGCGATGGCTTTGTCGTTCGCGGGGACTCCCGTCACCGCTGAGTTTGTCGCTGACATCGTGCTTGAGGCGATACGGAAGAATACGGTCGAGGCGTTTGCACCTCCTGAACGGGGCAAGGCCGTCAAGAAGCTTGGCGCCAGCCCACGCAGTCTTTGGAAAATGATGGAGCGAAACGCCGCGATTGGGGCCGAAAAACTTCGCGCGCGCCGGGCGGCCAAAATAGGCTAGACCGACTAAGGCGGCGGGGGTGATGTTGTGAGTTGTGTAGGGTGGTTCCTTTTGGCGCGACCGCCGGCGGCCGATGCATCGCGTCGGTCGAGTGCAGGGCGGCCACGTGCGGCGTAGATCGCGCCAAGGTTCCGCCTCAGTTCGGCGGAACTGCAGATCGAGTTAGCTCGTCGCGGCTTCTTGGACTTCGATGCGCCCGCCCTGTCTCGGTCAAGGGCCCGCAAAGATCGCAAACCCAACTCATTGCGCTTGGGATTGGGATGCACGGTCCGGCTCGGGGAAGTGGCACGCTACACGGGAATTTCCCAATTCGCGCAGAACCGGATCCTCTGTTGCGCATAGGTCGCGTGCTTTCCAGCAACGCGTTCGGAACCGGCAACCGCTTGGAGGACTGGCAGGATTTGGCAAATCGCCCTGCAGGACGATTCTTTTTCGGCGACGCTCGGTTCGGGGATCAGCCGTCGGAACGGCCGACAACAACGCCACCGTATATGGGTGCCGAGGATTGCCGAAAATTTCTTCCCTAGAGGCGATCTCGACAATCCTTCCAAGATACATGACAGCGACCCTGTTGGATATGTGCCGGACGGTGGAAAGATTGTGAGCGACGAATAGGTAAGCGAGGCCGAGGCTCTCTTGCATTTCGGCGAGGAGGTTTAGGATGCCCGCCTGGATACTGACATCGAGTGCCGAGACGGGCTCGTCGAGGATAATGAGTTTCGGGTTGACCGCGAGTGCCCTCGCTATACCCACACGTTGGCGCTGACCTCCCGAGAGCTCGTGTGGAAAGCGCTGAAGGTGCTCTTTGTTCAGCTTCACCAATTCGATGAGTTCGCGGACGCGGCTCTGCCTCTCGCTTTTCGTGAGATCAAGCAGGCCGAGAGGTTCGGCAACGATTTCGCCAATCCGCATTCGTGGATGTAGCGATGCGAAGGGATCCTGAAATACGACCTGAAGATGCCGGCGCTGCTGGCGCATCTCGTCATTGCTGAGCTTTGACAGGTCGACGCCATTCAAAAGGACTGCCCCGGAGGTGGGTTTGGTCAGCCTCAAAATACACCGCGCAAGGGTCGATTTTCCGCAACCGGATTCTCCGACCAAGCCAAGCGTCTCGCCGCGCATCAGATCAAAACTGACGCCTGCGACGGCTCGTACGACAGGGGCGTCAACGCCGGTCGCAAAGGCACCGCCTAGGCCGAACTCCTTGGTTAGGTTTTGCACGGACAGCAGGGCGAGCGCCGGCGCCTGGCCAGCCGTTTCCGCACCACTATGGGGAGCCGATAGATTTTGGAGAATGTCCATCATGCCGCTTTCCTTGGACTGCGGTATGTCGGAAGGCCATTCGCCAGGTGACATGCGACAGCTGAATTGCCTAGTTTGGTGAGCAAAGGAGATAGCGCGCGACACTTCTCGATGGCGAAACTACACCGCGGGTGAAATGCGCAGCCATTCGGAATTGTTTGTGGCGTCGGGGGTGCGCCGCCGATGTCCGTCAGGCGTCCAATCTCCCCATTTATCTCCGGCAGCGAGCCTAGAAGGCCGCGGGTGTAGGGATGTGCGGGACTGTCGAAAAGGTCGTCGACGCTCGCCTGCTCGACGACCGACCCGGCGTACATCACGGAGACGCCTTCGGCCATTCCAGCAACGACGCCGAGATCATGGGTAATCAGCACCAGCCCAGTGTTGTTGCGATGGCAGAGCTGCTCCAGCAGCTCAAGAATCTGGGCCTGTACCGTGACATCCAAAGCCGTGGTCGGTTCATCGGCGATGATCAAGTCGGGCTTGTTGGCGATCGCGATGGCGATCACCACCCGTTGGCGCATTCCGCCGGAGAACTCATGCGGATATTGCTCCATTCGCTTCTCAGGGAACGGAATTGCCACCTCGGCAAGCAAATCCATGGCTCGCCTGCGGATGTCGGTGTGCGACATCGTGGGGTTGTGAATGCGGATCGCCTCCATAACCTGGTCGCCGACTGTCAAGACAGGGTTGAGTGCGGTGAGAGGGTCCTGAAAGATCATTGCCATTCGGGAGCCGCGCAGCCGTTGCAGCTCTTTCGGAGCGATGCCAACCAATTCGGTTCCGAGCAGCTTCGCAGAGCCGCTGATCAGGGTCGACTGGGGCAGGAGGCCCATGAGCGCGCGCATCGTCACACTCTTTCCCGATCCTGACTCGCCAACCACGCTTATGATCTCGCCCTTTCGCAGCGAGAACGTCACGCCCCTGACAGCGTCCACGTGACCTTCGGGAGTTTCGAAGGCGACTTTGAGGTCTCGAACCTCAAGCAGGACAGCATCGCTCATGAGCCTTTCCTCGGGTCAAGGATGTCGCGCACTCTGTCGCCGATGAAATTCAGCGCCAGCACGACGGTGAGAATGGCTAATCCCGGTGCTGTGGCGATCCACCAGTAATAGTAATTGACGGCACCGTCGGAGACCATAGCGCCCCATTCGGGCGCAGGCGGGGCGGCGCCCAGCCCGATAAAGCTGAGCGAGGCCGCAAGCAGCACGACCTGGCCGAAATCCATCGTGGCGTTGATCAGGATCGGCGTCCAGCAGAGGGGCAGAATATAGCGAGTCAACAGCCTCCGCGGCCTGACTCCGGACGAAATAGCCGCGTCCACATGTTCCATGTGTTTGACGCTTATGACTTGTGCTTGCATCAGCCGGGCATAAAGCGGCCACCACACCACAATCATCGCCAGTGTCGCCGTCCACAGGCCGGGTCCCAAGGACGCTGCTACCGCCATGGCCAACAGCATCGGCGGGAACGACAGCGTTATGTCCACCATGCGCATGATCAAGGTGTTGGTCCATCCTCCGAAAAAACCGGCGATGGCGCCGAGCGCACTGCCGAAAAGAGCACCCGCAACCACCACCGTCGTTGCGATGGGAATCGAATATGAGGCGCCGGCCATTGTTCGGGAGAATACGTCCCGGCCAAGCGAGTCCGTCCCAAACAGATGTGAATAGCTGGGCGGCTGCAGGCGATGCCCGACCATGTCAAGAAACGGGTAAGGCGCCCAGAATTGCGAAGTCATCGCGGCGAAAACCCAGAACAGAATGATGACCAAGCCGATATAGCCCGGCGCGCTCGACCAAAGGTTACGACGGCGCCTCGATCCCGTCCGGGGCAAGTTGGATGGGATGCTTGTCATCTGAATACCTATTGTAGCTTGATCCTGGGGTCGACGGATACGTATGTCAGGTCGGTCACGAGGTTTGTCAGAAGGAAGAACGCGCCACCGAGCAAAGTCACCCCCATGATCGCGGGGTAGTCAAGCGCCCGCGCGGAGTCGACTGCATATGAGCCAATTCCAGGCCAGGAGAAAATCGTTTCGGTCAGAACGGCGCCAGTAAGAAGAAATGCGAACGAATATCCGATGACCGTTATCGCGGGAATGAGTGCGTTCCTCAAGGCGTGATGGAAGAGAACGCCCCTGTCGGTTGCGCCTTTGGCCCTGGCCATCAAAATGTAATCCTGACCGAGAACATCGAGCATGCTGGCGCGGACCAAGCGTGAGATAATACCCGTAATGGACCAGCCAAGCACTGCGGCGGGCAGTATCAGGTGCGACAAAGCCTCGAGGAAGGTCGAAAACTTGCCCTGGAGAAGCGCATCCACTGTGTAGAAGCCTGTGAATGTGTCCAGGGCCGGCGAGCGCGAATCGAGGCGGCCAGGGCCTGGCATTAGCCCGAGTTGAACAGAGAAAATAGACAATGCGGCCAGACCCGACCAAAAGACTGGCAACGAAGAGCCAAGCAGCGCGAACAGCCTGACGAGATGGTCGACTAGAGTGTCACGCATTCTCGCCGCCAGGACCCCCAGCAAGATGCCGGAAGCAGACCCAACCAGCAATGCGGCCACGACGAGTTCCATCGTCGCGGGGAGGCGCTCAAGAAGATCCTGTGACACTGGGCGCTTCGTCCGGAAGGACGTTCCAAGATCGCCGGAAGCGATGTTCTTGATGTACACGACGTATTGCTCGATTGGGCTTCTGTCGAGGCCCCACCTTGCCTTGGCCGCCGCCACGGCCTCCGGGTTGCCGAGCTGCCGTTCCGGTAGGATCGACGTCAAGGGATCTGCCTGTGCCAGATGGGATAGAATGAAAGCGATCGTCACCACGCCAAGCAGCAGCGGAGGCAGGCCGGCCAAACGCCTCAACATATATCTATAAGCTTGCATCAGCTGCTCCTGTGCAGATCCCAGCGGTCATCGCTTTCCAAGTCACGACTTAGGAAGAAATGCCCCGCTGCGTCGGCGATTCTGATGGTGCCATCGCCTATCTCCCCTTGGCGCGCCTGACTGGCAGCACTTTTCATTTGATATATCATAAGTGACAGTTTCGAACGTCTGTCAATTTCTTTTTCAAGGGATGGGCATGTTTTCGGCCAGACCAAGTGGCGCGACAATACCCCACTTGCCGCGACATACCTCAAGGCGCCAGGACTTGGGGCATCGAAGCATGTCAACTGCCTAGTTGCGGCAAAACTAGCCGGGTAAGTCTTGCGGGGGTGCGGGGACTCACCGGCACTCCCATACGCTCCGCAAGGGCGGCACTCCCCGTTGACATGAAGAATCGCTAACGCTATACGATATATCAAACTTATGCTTGGGAAGTCCTTATGAATGCCGCGCGAAACCCACTAGAGGCCCAGATCCCACCATTCGGGGAAATTGAGGAGGCTGCCAAACGCTTAAGGGACGTACTCCCGCGAACCCGCTTGTTTGAAAGCGAAAGCTTGAATCAACGCGCGGGCGGGAGGTTATTGATCAAAGCGGAAACATTGCTCCCGACCGGCAGTTTCAAGGTGCGCGGGGCATGGAACACGGTCTCGCAGTTCTCCAGCGAGGCGAGCCGACATGGCATCGTGGCGCTTTCTTCCGGCAATCATGGCCAAGCGGTCGCCTGGGCTGCACGCAAAGCTCGGATCGCGCGGACAGTCGTCTTCATGCCATCAACCACCCCGGCTGCCAAACTCGATCGAACGCGCGCATGGGGCGCCGAAATCAGGCTGTTCGACCGGGACAGCGCGGATAGGCAATCGCTCGTTGAAGGCGCCGTCGAGAATGAGGGTCTGCATTACATACCGGCGTTTGACCATCGGCACGTCATCGCCGGCGCCGGCACCGTCGCGCTTGAGGTCGCAGAGGAATTAGCGGGCACCGCCATAGACACGTTCGTCGCCGCGTGCTCGGGCGGTGGGCTCATGGCCGGCTGCGCGCTCGCCATGGAAGCGCTTTCCCCAGCTACTGAAGTATGGGGGGTCGAGCCCGAGGGCTATGACGACACCGCGCAGAGCCTGCAGCAAGGGCACATCGTAACGCTTCCGGCCACAAGTCGCAGCATCTGCGATGCCATTCTCTCCCCATCTCCTGGTCCGCTAACGTTCCAGGTCAACAAGAGGCTCCTCTCTGGTGTGATGACGGGCACCGACGGGCAGGCAATGCAAGGCATGAAAAGCGCTTTTGAGGAGTTCGGCTTGGTGGCCGAGCCGGGCGGCGCCTTGGCTCTTGGAGTCGTGTTGGCCGATCGCGAGCGGACCGCTGGGCGCACAACTGTGGTCGTCTTGAGTGGCCGAAATGTGGACCCGGGCATCTACGCCGACGCGATACTGGCCACATAACAAATGTGAGGAAGAGACGATGTCTACCCAAGACAGATTACAGGAGCTTGGCATTGAGCTTCCGCCAACTGTGCCAGCTTCTTATACCTACGTGCCGTTCAGGAAAATCGACAGGCTGATCTTCATTTCGGGGCAAGTCCCGCGTTTGTCCGACGGCTCCTTTCTGACAGGGAAGGTGGGGCTCGACTGCAGCTTTGACGAGGCCCGCGAGGCCGCGCGGCTTTGCGGCAAGCATCTGCTGTCAATTGCACGGTCCGTGACAGGTTCACTCGATGACATTGAGTTCCTGAAAGTATTCGGCATGGTAAATGCGGTTCCCGATTTTCGCGACCACGCCCGGGTGATGGAAGGGTGCTCGCAACTTCTGGTGGAAGTCTTGGGGAATCGCGGCCGCCATGCCCGCTCCGCGGTTGGCATGGGATCGCTGCCGGCGAACGTCCGGATAGAGATCGAAGCGGTGATAGCAATCGTCAATTGAAATACGGCCTGTCGCTCAGTACAAGGCCGGAATTGGAGCTTTTTGCGGGGTGAAGAAGTTTGTCGACGATCCGGAAATACTCTCGCGAGAGTGGGATGTCATTGTCATAGGGACAGGTGTCGGGGGCGCAACAGCAGGTTATGCTCTTGCCAAGGCCGGACAGTCAGTCCTCTTCTGCGAGAGGGGACGATATCATGTCGACTCGCCGGATTCATTGGCGGGAGACTGGCTGGAGGCTCTGACAGGGAGTGGATCAGGCGGCCTTACCGCTGAACGGAAGCGTCGCGGCGCGTGGAAAGCAAATTCGCCTGTCCGGCAGGAAGGTCATTCTCGCCGCCGGAGCCGTGCACACGCCTGCTATTCTCTTGCGCTCGAATGGAGCAGGCGGTCTCGCCAATGGCTCTGGCCAGGTGGGCAGAAACCTCATGAGGCATTTCGTCGATTATTACATCGTCTATACCAAGACGCGATATACGAGCGGCCCACAAAAGCAAATTGCCATGAATGATTTCTACTCGATCGATGGCATGAAACTCGGGACGATCCAGTCAAACGGACGAATGCCTCCGGCCAGAAGCATAGCGGCCGGGTTCAAGGAGACGTTGCAGGACGTCTGGCGACCCCTTGGCCATCTGTATCCTGTCATCCGAGCGGTCGGAGAGTTTCGCGTTCGGCGCATGTGGTCGAGCGCACATGCTCTTGTATCGTTCCTGGAGGATCTGCCGTATCAGTCCAACCGTATCGGGCTCTCGGAAGACAAGCAGAACATCACACTCGAATACTCAATTGGACCGTTCGAAGCGAGGCGCCTGGCGCAGTTCAGATTGCATATCGCAAACGCGCTCAAGCCGCTCAAATTCAAGAAGATCTATCGCGCCAGCGAGAACCGGGTCCTAGCCCATGTCTGCGGAACATGCCGGTTCGGCATTGATCCGCAGACCAGCGTCTTAAATCCCGACAATCGCGCCCATGAGATCGAGAACCTCTACGTGGTCGATGCTTCCTTTTTTCCCACCAGTGGCGGGATCAACCCGTCGCTGACAATCGCCGCAAATGCACTGCGCGTGGCTGACCGGATAGTTGCGCTCCATGATGGCGCCGCATCCCGTGTCGCCGGCAACCCACCAAACATTGTGGAAGCCAGGAAGCATTCGTAACCTACATGGATCCGATCAGGAAGGGAATTGCTTTGACCATCAAAGAAATCGAGAAGTCCATGTTTGCCATATCGGAAGAATGGCTCGCCAAACACCGTGAAGAGATAATGGAGCCCGACCTTCCAATCATCGACGCTCATCATCACCTTTGGGATAGAGGCCACCGTTACATCCTGGCGGATATGCTCGCGGATATAGATGTGGGCCACAATATCGTCGGCACGGTCTATGTCCAATGCCGCTCAATGTATCGCGAGGGAGGTGATCCTGACTTGGCGCCAGTTGGCGAGGTCGAGTTCGCAAACGGAGTAGCCGCCTGTGCTGCGAGCGGTACCTATGGGAATGTCAGGGTCTGCTCAGGAATTGTCGGATTTGCCGACCTGTTTTTAGGGGAACGTGTCGACCGCGTCCTTGAAATGCAAATGCAACGCGGCGGAGAGCGGTTCAAGGGCGTAAGGCATGTTTCGCCCTGGGACGCTGATCGAACCATCAAATCGACCCCGCTCGACTATCCCCCGCGGCTGCTGATGGATCCAGCTTTCCGGGCCGGGTTCTCGCGTCTGGAGCGATATGGACTATCCTTTGACGGCTGGCTCTATCATCCGCAAATCGCCGAATTTGCGGATCTGGCGCGGACTTTTCCCGGAACCACCATGATACTCGACCATCTTGGCGCCCCCCTGGGGATCGGGGTCTATGCCGGCAAGAGGGATCAGGTTTTCGCTGACTGGAAAGCGAGCATGCAAGAGCTTGCCCTATGCAAGAACGTATATGTAAAGCTTGGGGGGCTAGGTTTGCACATAGTCGGCCTTGATCTTGATTTCCAACATCTGGACAAACCATCGACGTCTGCCGAGCTCGCCCAGGCGTGGCGCCCTTACATCGAAACGGCGATCGAATTGTTCGGCCCCGACAGGTGTATGTTCGAGTCAAATTTTCCGGTAGATAAAAGATCATATAGTTATCATGTCCTTTGGAATACATTCAAACGGATAGCAAGCAGCTATTCAGCATCGGAAAAGGCTGACCTTTTCAGCAAAACTGCCAAGAGAGCTTACCGGCTGCAAGAAATTCCATGAGGCAGGGTCCAATAGAGGTTGAAGCGAGGGCCGATGACCAAGCAACACAGTGCTGACGAGATCGCCGCAAAGTTGCGTGAGGTTGACGTGACGATGTCTCAAGGGCTCAGCGTCGCTGAAGCGGTTCGGCTGATAGGCGTGACGCAAGCGACGTACGAGCGGTGGCTTCGGGAATATCACGCCCAAACGAACCACCAGTTGTTGCGCTTGGAGGAATTGGAAGCCGAGAACACCCAGCTTAGACAAACGGTTGCTGAGCTGACGCGGGAAAATATGATCCTGGCCGAGGCTGCGCGCGGAAACTATTAAGCCCGCTCCGGCTCTCAAGTGGTCAGACGCGCGGCGTTCAAGCCGGGCCTATTCAGGCAAAACAAGGAGGCAGTTGGTGAAAGCAGTTGTATATGAGACTTTTTCGGGACTGCCAGAGATCAAGACTGTCCCCGACCCGAATGGAAGCGCGGGCGGCGCGGTCATAAAAGTCGAGGCTACCGGTGTGTGCCGCAGTGACTGGCACGCCTGGGTGGGACACGATCCCTCTATCGTCCTGCCGCATGTGCCTGGACACGAGTTCGCCGGCACCGTGGTGGCGACAGGCAAAGACGTCACGCGGTGGCAGGTTGGCGATCGCGTCACGATGCCATTTTCGTCAGGCTGCGGCCACTGCCATCAGTGCCGGACCGGCCATCAGCACATTTGTGACGTGCCATTTACACCTGGATTCTCGCATTGGGGATCCTTCGCCCAATTTGTCGCCGTCGAGCAAGCCGACTTGAACCTCGTCCGCCTGCCCGACGCGCTCGAATTCAAGGCCGCGGCAAGCCTCGGCTGCCGTTTCGTCACTTCGTTCCGGGCCGTCGTCGAGCAGGGGCGTCTGAAGCCGGGCCAATGGCTGGCGGTCTACGGATGCGGCGGCGTCGGGCTGTCGGCTATCATGATCGGCCATGCCATGGGCGCCCAGGTCGTTGCGGTGGACATCACGGCCGAAAAGCTCAGCCTTGCGAAGTCCCTCGGCGCGACCATCTGCATCAACGCCAGTGATTTCCAGAACGTCCCAAAGGCGGTCGTCGAGGCCACCGGCGGTGGGGCACACGTTTCCATGGACGCGCTTGGAAACAAAGTCACCTGTTTCAATTCGGTCAAGAGTTTGCGCAAGCGCGGACGTCATATCCAGGTCGGTCTGACCCTCGGGTCTCAGAGCTCTCCCGAGATACCAATGGAAGACGTCATCATGGGGGAACTGGAGATCTACGGAAGCCTCGGCATGCAATCTCACGCCTATGAGCCGATGTTCACCATGATCGGTCAGGGACTGCTTCCTATCGACCGCCTCATCGGTTCCACCACCGATCTCGCGGGCGCCATCACAGCTTTGATGAAGATGGACAAGATGGATGTGCCGGGCGTGACTGTGGTCACCGACTTTGGTGATTGATCCCCAATTTTATGCAACTTTGGGTCCAACCCCATCGTCGTGAAAGGGATAGTGGGAAGTGCTTATACATGGGGGAAATTCTTGGCGGCGAATGTTGACAAGCGCACATTCTGCATACCTGGCGAGTGAATTGCGCCATCTAAGTTGCAGGCCAAACTTGTAGGTCGACCCGTCTATTCCCGATTCGCCCCCTGACCTGCGGCAGACCGCCACCGCAGGCGATCTTTTGCAAAAGCTGAGCGCGGCTGTTTCAAATATTGCGGAATGACCCCCAAGGTGGGCATGTCCGCCACGATATGGGGAGTTTTCGATGCCTGAGCATCAGTTGAGCAACGCAAAGATGAACGGTGCCGAAAGCTTGGTTCGGACGCTGCTCGCATCAGGGGTTGACACATGCTTTGCCAATCCGGGCACGAGCGAGATGCATTTCGTGGCAGCGCTCGACCAGATACCGGGAATGCACTGCGTTCTGGGCCTTCAGGAGAACGTCGTCACCGGTATGGCCGACGGCTATTTCCGGATAGCAGGAAAGCCCGCCTGCACGCTGTTGCATTGCGGGCCTGGCCTGAGCAACGGGCTCGGCAATCTCCACAACGCCCGCCGGGCAAAAAGTGGCATTGTCAATATCGTCGGTGACCAGGCGACATATCACCGGCCCTTCGATGCGCCCCTAACTGCCGATACCGAAGCACTCGCCCGCACGGTTTCCGGATGGGTTCGTACCAGCTTGTCATCGGCAAATGTCGGGCGCGATGCCGCAGTGGCTGTGCAGGCAGCGCACGCGGGCGGCGGTAGCATCTCGACGCTAATCTTACCCTCCGACGCATCATGGGACGAAGGCGGTGAAGTGGCTGGGCCTTTGCCAAAAGCAGGCTTCTCGCCGATGGATCCGTACGCGGTCGAAGGTGCAGCTCACATCCTCCGCGACAACAAGGACGTGCTGCTGCTTTTGGCTGGCGGAGCCGTTCTCGCGCCGGCGCAGGCACTCGTCGACCGAATTGCGCGCGCCACCGGCGCCAGCGTCATGGGGGATTTCGTGAACGCGCGGCTGGAGCGCGGCCAGGGGCGCATGCGTCTAGAGCGTGTGCCTTATACTACAGATGTGGCGGTGAATGCCCTGGCGCGTTTCCGCCACATCATTCTCGTCAACGCCCGTGCTCCAGTCGGCTTCTTCGCCTATCCGGGCAAGCCTTCCCGCCAGTATCCCCCAGATGCCCAGATCCATGTTCTCACTCGGCCCGAGCAGAATCCAGTGGCTGCATTGGAGGCACTTGCCGCTGCGCTAGGTGCACCCAAAACCGCAGCCTTTGTCTCGGGGCGCCGGCCTGAACTGGTCACTGGCAAACCATCTCCAGAGGGTTTGGCCCAGACACTGGCCGCTGTGATGCCGGAGCACGCAATCATATCCGACGAAAGCGTCTCATACGGGCGGGGCTTCTACCAACACACTTTCGATGCGCCGCCGCATGATTGGCTTCATCTGGCGGGGGGCGCCATAGGCGATGGGCTTCCTGTAGCGACAGGTGCAGCAATAGGAGCGGATGGCGATCGCCGCGTCATCAGCCTCCAAGCTGATGGGTCGGCTATGTATTCTCTACAATCACTTTGGACGCAGGCACGTGAGCGACTGCCCTGCACGACGATCATCCTAAGCAACAGAAAATACAATATACTAATCGGCGAGTACAAGGGCGTCGGGGCGGTGCCTGGGAAGATTGCCATGGATATGCTGGATCTGTCGAACCCTGACATCGATTGGGTCAAGCTCGCAAACGGGATGGGCGTTGAAGCAGCTCCCGCTACCACACTCGAACAATGCGCTGACCTGATGCGGCAAAGCTTCAAGCAAAAAGCTCCGTTTCTGATCGAATTGGCCATCTAACATGACAGCGAGCGTTTTCATTGATCTGTGACGTCAGCAGTTAGTTTCGAACGCTAAAGGTCCGCAGGATCTGAGGAGTATGACAGGCCATGCGTTCCGACAAGGTCGCGGCCAGGAGAGGCTCGTTCTATGCACACGCTTCCTAAGCGATAGGACAGCGAGGGCGAAATGGAGGTCTAAGCGGGCTCGGCACTTCGCCTTTCAGGATGATGCGATCGCGCGGGCGCGCTCGCGCGGCGGATCGGCCAGCGGCACCGACATCAGGGCTTGCGCATAGGCGTGCGGTGGTCTCTCGTAGAGTTCCGCCTCAGGTGCGATCTCAATGAGCTTTCCCAGATACATGACCGCCACGCGGTGTGATGGCGCACAACCGATCACGTGCGATGAAGACAAACCGTTGACAACGCGCTTAGCGGTCGGGTATTAAACCTAATCGTTTAGGTTCAGGCTGTGGGCTGACCTTGGCGATGGAGGATGGACCCTTGGCAAGATCAACGATGCGCGACATCAGTCGCGCCACAGGCCTGTCTGTGTTCACGGTGTCGCGCGCCCTCAGCGGAGCCGACGGGGTCTCCGCGGCAAGTCGACAGCAGGTGCTGACGGCTGCGCGCGACCTCGGATATGTGCTCAACCGCGCGGCCCAGGAATTGCGTCGGGCCAGCCGAGACTCGGTTGCCGTTATTACCGCAAGTACCTCCAATTCCTATTATCTCGACCTGATGGCAGGCATACAGCAGGCCCTGGAACCTTCAGAATGGACGGTGGTTGTCGGCGACGTCGCGGTCAACGGCCTGTATGACGCCCGTCTGGAGGACAGGATGATCCACCGCTTAATCGAGTCGAGGACCGCCGGCGTGATTTCGACCCTGACGCTGACGGCCGAGAACACGCGACTGCTTGAGCGCTGGGACATTCCGCTGGTCTTTGTCGACTCCTCGCCGCCTGCCGAGGCCTCGCATACGCCAAGTGTGACGACCGACAATTACAACGCCAGTCTGATGGTGGGCAAACATCTCGCCGATCATGGGTACAAGGACTGGCTGTTTCTGGTTTATCCGTCAAAATGGTCGACGCGCTTCGATCGTGAGCGCGGCATACGGGAGGCAGCGCGGAGCCACGGGGCCGACCTCTTGGTCCTGGAATCGGAGAACGACGCACAGTCGGGTTACAGCACATTGGCGCGCCATCTCGACGTGACCGGCAAGATTCCGCGCGCGCTGATCGCTGGCAATAACCCGCTGTTGCTAGGCTCCATGAAACTTGCCGCTGAAAGGCGCATCGCAATACCGCAGGAAATGGCTGTTGTGGCCTATGACGAATTCGCCTGGTCGGAGCTTACCGATCCGCCGATGACGGTGTTGAACGAGCATAGCGAGCAGATCGGACGCCTCGCGGCAGTGACCCTGCGCAGGATCATTGACAAGCAGGTCGAAGCCGAGAAGCAGGGCAAGGTTGCGACCCCGATCTATCTTCCCGAGGATCAGCAGCGTGTGCCTGCCCGTCTGACAATTCGCAGCTCCTGCGGGTGTTCGAGAGACGGAGCCCATGCCCGCGGACCGATGGCCTCGCAAGCAGCCTAACGACAACTAGAATTGGAAAGATGATGACCGATGTTTCGCCCGGACCTAAACGATTAGGGTACTCGAAACTCGGAGTCTGACCGCGGTGATTGTCGCGGCTCGGCAGTCGAGGAAACCGAATTCGCCGTCACATCACGACGGCAGACAACAAGGAGGAAAACCCATGAAAGCAACCACTAGTATCCGGCTACTTGCCGCCGCATCCCTTCTGACGCTCGGCCTATCCTGCGGGGCATCACCGGCAGGGGCCGAAGGCAAGCTTCCCAGCAAGATCGAGAAAATCGGCCTGATGGTGCAGGACATGTCCAATCCGTTCTTCTCCGCCATGACGAAAGGCGCGGAAGATGCAGCCAAGCAGATCGGCGCCACCGTCAACGTGCAGGACGCGCAACTCGACCTGGCCAACCAAAACACCCAGATCGACGCCTTCATGCAGCAGGGCGTCAATCTGATCGTCATTTCTGCGGTAGACGAAGCCGGCATCGAGCCGGCTATCCAGCGGGCCAAGGAGGCCGGCATCATCGTCATCGCAGTCGATACTCCGGCTCACGGCGCCGACGCGGTGATCATGACCAATGCCGTACAGGCGGGCGAGAAATCATGCGAGTACCTCTTCCAGCAAATGGGCGGAAAGGGTCAGGTGCTCCTGGTGGATGGCACGCCCATCCAGACGATCATCGACCGCATCAATGGCTGCAAGGCGGTCGCCGCGAAATTTCCCGACATCAAGATCGTTGGCCAGCAGGCCTCGAAGAATGACCGCGCCTCGGGCCTCGCCGTGACGACCGACATGCTGACCGCCAACCCGGATGTCGCGGGTATCTTCGGCATGAACGACCCCTCGGCGCTCGGGGCAGTGCTCGCTGTCGAACAGGCCGGCAAGACCAGCCAGATCAAGGTCACCGGCGTGGACGGCAGCCCCGAAGCGGTCGCCGAACTGAAGCGGGAAGGGTCGCCGTTCATCGGCTCCGCCACGCAGAACCCGGCGGAGATGGTGCGCCAGGCGGTCAAGGTCGCGCAGGACATGATTGCCGGCAAGGCGCCGAAGGACAAAACCATCCTCATCGAAAGCGTTCTCGTCACTCGCGACAACGTCAGCCAGTATCCCGGCTGGTAACCATCTCCCAGACCAGCCCGGGGGGGGGGGGGGGGGGGGGGCGGCCCCCCCCCGCCCCCCGCGCTGGGGCGGGGCGGCCCGCCCCCACCCACGGGGGGTTTTAGATTGGCTCGAGACAGCGGCCGCGGGGGCGACG